>CAZNLS010000104.1:0-8870 GCA_964573895.1 uncultured Clostridia bacterium | reverse complement strand
AGAGCGATAAAAATAAAAACTTTTTTCTTAAAAAAGGAAAAGTGAAACCCCTGAAAATAGAATCATCCGGGAAAGAAGTTGTTTAAGCCATTTTAAAAGAGAATGAAATATTTGGAAGTCTTTCACAGTTAAAAAAAAACATCGATAATGAATTTGCCGAAGCAATGAGTGACACCCTCGTCTGTTATGTGAAGAAAGATATGTTCTTTAATTTTATTAAAAATAAACCCACACTTGTCCTGCAGCTGAACCGGCTCCTGAGCAGGAAAGTAATTGAACTTGAACTACTTGTTGAAGAATTGACATTCCGCTCTGTAATGGAAAGAATCATTTCCCTTTTTATTAAACTCAACGAAAAATTCGGTGCGGATTACCGTGGAAATGTTCTGATAAATATTTCACTTACTCATAGTGATATCGCATCAATGATAGGTGCGACAAGAGAATCTACAACACTTGCATTGAAAAAACTGCGTGAAAAAGAACTTATATCATCAGAAAAAAAGAAAATTATCATAAAAAATATAAAAAAATTAAAGGAACTTTCCGACTGATTAAAAAGAACCAATGCCGGGCCGAAGCCCGGCACGGGGTCATATTCTCCTGCACAAGGAGGAACTAACTTTCTTTATATGCAGCACCGAGAACAGTGCCATAAAAAAGGTGGCCGATAAGACTTCCCATCGCCATGATAAATGATCCGGAAAAGAGACCGGAGGTAAAACTCATCCCTTTCATCGTCATCATCATTGGCATAACTATCAGTTGTGCCATCAGCCATGGAAGGATTGAGTAGATAAGGCCGTTCAGCCATCCTTTACTGTTGAATCTTTTTAAAAAGAGTGCAGCATAGATATAGGCAAGTACAACCCCTATAACGAAGTGTGCGATCCATCCTAAGAGCTCACTATTGCCCATCATGCTTCCCAACATTTTTCCGATGTTCATTTTTGGCATCCCCATATAAGGTGCCACTAACATCATCATGGTCATCACTGCAGTAGCAACAACCCCTGAAAATACAACCTTTGCAAAATTAACTTTTTTCATTTTGCCTCCTTGTTTACTTTTATAATATTGTTAAATCACAACTATTTCTGTAATGCAGTTCACAAAAGCTCTATTTTTCTTTTTCCCCTATTGTGATCCATATTACAGATTTTCACTATAATTATTTATATATTGTAGTTATAACAGAATTGAATATTTTTTTCTCAACTGAGAAAATGAACAAGAGGTGAAAAATGTTTTCTTTTATATCAAGATATTTTGACTGGCTTCAAAAAGATAATTTTACGGGAAATAAAGATATCTTCCCTGAAATTTCACAGACCGGTGAAACAAATGTTAAAGGAATATTCGTTGCCGGAGATCTGACAGGAATACCACTCCTCAAACTCGCCTCCGAAAGTGGTGCCGCGTTAGCAGCCAGGATGAGTAAAGACCTTGAACAGTTAAAAACTTCCAGTGAAAAAAGCAGCGATATCTTAGATATAGTGATCGTAGGAGCAGGTCCCGCCGGGATCTCGGCCGGAGTAGAACTTCAAAGCCGCAGGAATAATTTTATAATCCTCGAATCAAATCAACCCTTCAATACAATATGTAATTTCCCCAAAGGGAAACCTATCTATCCGGAACCGGTTAATGTAGTGCAAAAAAGGGGACTGAAAATAGAAGAGGGAACAAAAGAATCACTAATGAGTGATCTTTCGGAACAGCTGAAGGGAACTAAGCTTCCAATTGAAAAAGATGCCGAGGTCATTTCAATAAAAAAAGAGAAGAATATATTCACAGTCAAAACCGGGAAAAAAAGTTATAAAGCTCTTCGTATAATCCTTGCAACCGGTAAATCCGGCAATCCAAGAAGGCTGAATGCCCCCGGGGAAGAGATGGAAAAGGTATTTGACAGGCTAAATGACCCTGCGGAAACAGAGGGGGAAGATGTTTTGATTGTGGGAGGAGGAGATTCCGCTCTTGAAGCAGCAATTGCATCGGCAGAATATGCGAAATCAGTTACTTTATCGTATCGCAGGACATCATTTTCCAGACCAAAAAGTACGAATTTAAAAAAACTTAAAGACCTGGAAAAAGAAGGAAAAATAAAAATTATATTTAAGAGTGTTGTAAAAGAGATCAAAAAAGAATCAGTCATTCTTACAATAAACGGTAAAGATGAAAATTTGAAAAATTCATCCGTCTATAAGTTGATCGGAAGAGAACTTCCCGTTGATTTTTTTAACAAAATCGGAGTCAAACTCGACGGTGGAAAATTTTCACGAATAGAAAAGGTGATGTTCTCCTCACTTCTTTTTTTCTCCGGGATCATATATTTCGGCAAGTCAGGGTTGAGTTCAATTATCCAGGGAAACAATGCCGCAACGATAGGTGATGTATTTGCTTCACTGCTTTCTGCCGACTTCTGGGGGAAATTTTTATCTTACCCCCTGACTGAAGGATTTTTAAAAGATGCAGGAAAGTGGAACTGGATATCCGCACTTAACGGGATTCTGGGCTATATCTCATTTTTGGGATTCGTGATTACCGGATTGATCATCCTCTCCAATTTTTTAAGAAATATTTCAACGTTTACAAATTCCGGATGGAAAAAGATCAAATACACATATTTTCTTCTCGTTGCCCTCTTTTTCCCCTTCATATATATCTCTTATGAATATTTCGGAGTGAAATTTCTGGGTAAATATCCGGGATTTTGGTACACATTTCTATATAGTTTGACAATTCTTATCTTCGGTTTGAGAAGAATAGCAAAAACTCCCACAAAATATATAAAACGCCAAACGTGGACACTAATCCTCATCCAGATCTTTCCTCTATTTCTCCTGCCTGAGATAATACTTCCTGCTATGTATAAAGCAGGAATTCTGGGATCAAAAAGCGGATTCATCCTCACACAAATATTCCCCAATGCAAATTTCGGCCACGCCTACAGGCTTATCCTTGCGTGGCCGTTAAACATTTACGGATTGTTCACCGATCACATCACTGCATTCTGGCTCATTTATACGATATTGTTCTCATTCGGACTAATTCCCTATCTTATCTACAAATGGGGAAAAGGGGCATACTGTGGTTGGATATGTTCATGCGGGGCGCTTGCTGAAACACTGGGAGATGAATACAGAACGAAAGCACCTCACGGCGTGAAGGCAAAAAAACTTGAGAATATCGGACAATATGTTCTCGCATTTGCTTTTATCATAACACTTCTCAAAATGGCTGCAGTGCTGGGGAATATAAAAATCCCACTAATACATACGCCAAGGCCGGGCCTGCTCGATGAAGCAAGGATGATCTACTCTTTCTCGGTGGATATCATTTTTGCAGGTGTTCTCGGAGTCGGAGTCTACTTCTTTATGAGCGGAAGGATCTGGTGCAGATATTTTTGCCCTCTTGCAGCATTGATGCATATTTATGCAAGATTTTCGAAATTTCGAATATTTTCAGAGAAAAAGAGATGCATCTCCTGTAATATTTGTACAAAAGTCTGCCACATGGGAATTGATGTAATGAATTATGCAAATAAGGGAATTCCCATGAACGATGTCGAATGTGTCAGGTGCTCAGCCTGTGTTGTAAACTGCCCGATGGATGTCCTCTATTTTGGGTCATTACCCGGCACAGATACAAAAAATACAGAATATAAAAAAACAGGTATCCCCGACAGAAATAAAATCGGATGGTCTTCAGGAACACGAGAGCAGTAATAATTGAATAAAGAAACAGCAATACTGGTATTTGCACGAATCCCCGAAATTGGAAAAGTGAAAACCAGAATTGCAGAAAAGACAGGCCGCGATTCTGCACTTTTGCTTTATACTTCTCTTCTGACCGACCTGTTTGAAAATTTATCAACCCTGCTCAATCAATGTACTATTTTTCTTGAGGGAACCGGGGAAAAAAATCAGTTCAGAGAACTCTTCAATATTAATTGCAATTTTAAAAAACAGAATGGAAAAGATCTTGGAGAGAAAATGAAAAATGCTTTTGCAGCAACTTTTTTTGAAGGTGCAGAAAAGGTTGTTCTAATCGGTTCTGATATCCCCGGAATAAACCATGTTGTGGTTCGACAGGCAATGGAATTACTTTCTAAAAATGATGCTGTTATTGGTCCTGCCGAAGACGGCGGTTACTATCTTATAGGTTTAAAAAAAAAAGCATTTTACAAAGAACTCTTTGAGGATATTGAATGGGGGACCGATTCCGTACTCCGTAAGACCCTGGAAAAAGCAGATTATCTCGGATTAAAAGTGTACCTCCTCGATAAAAAGCGTGATCTCGATACAGTCGATGACCTCATAAATTTCAGGAATAATCCTGCAAAACTTGAAGGATGGGATACCACTATGAAAATTATAAACAGTCTCTTATCAGGCCGGATGTAATAAAGTTACTTCTCTTTCTCCTCTATCATATCAATCGCCATCTTAAGACTGACCCTCATCCTCTCAAGAGACTCGGCAAGATCTCCGACCTCATCATGACTTTTTACTTTTATCTCTCTGTCAAGGAGTCCTGTTGAAATTTTCTCTGTCGTCGATTTCAGGTATTTGAGTTTTCTTACTATACCCTGGGAGAAGAGCAGACTCAGTATAATACCGGATATTATCGTTATCGCACTTATCAAAACAAGACGCATCGCTTTCTGCTTCAATTTCTTTTTAAATGTTCCAAGTTCTATATCAATATCCAATATACCGGAAATCTGCTTTTGGGAGTCAAATATGGGGGCATATGCGGACATCCAGACACCGTGCGGATCTTCATAGATATGAGTATGGCTGCTGACTCCCCTGTTCAAAGCCGGCCTCATCTCGGGCCTTATCTGGTATTTGTCCCCAATAAAAGGTTTTTTATGTGACATGGTAATGAATTTCAAATTATCACCCTCTCTTCTAAAAGTATATATTTCCTGTCTCAATTTATTTGCCTTCTTTATCTTTCTCAGTGTATCACTTATAGTTTTAAACGCTTCTGTCTCTTCGTCACCTTTTTTTATTATCATGTCATGCATATCGCCATCGATCATAAGTGCTCCGGTCCTGGCAATAGCTTCAAGTCTTGTTCCGATCGTTTCGGACAGATCAGTGTAAGCAGCCTTGTATGAAAAATATATCAAAACGCCTGAGGTAACAGCGATCAGAAATATTGAAAACAGTAATATTTTTAAACTAAGTCCGAATTTTTTCATTTTATTACTCCTCCGAAGTAAAAATAAGGTCTTCAACCCTCGTCAATATCTCATCTCTCTTATCATCTTTTATCTGAGCTGTGAGTTTTTCAATGAGCGGGATGATACTCCCTTTTGGGAAACTGTCATATGAGAATCCCATCTTTTTTATCTCTCTCTTTAGAACGACCCTGGCGATAGGACCGATTCCGAATGCGAGTTGTTTCTCAATCTTTTTCATCATCTGCTCTGGGATCTTCTCAATGGATGATGTAAAAATCCTGCTGGATTCCTCTCTCATTTTTTTCAGATCACCACTCTTTACGGCATTTGCCTCTGTTGGTGTTTCCAATACATCGGTGAAATAGGGTTCCGTATCTTTAAGAGATAAGGTATCAAGATCATTTATAAGCTCCCTGCATGACGGATACCTGTCATCCCTGTTTTTTGCCGTCATTTTCAAAACTATTTTTCTTATTTCCGGTGATATATCGGGATTTTTCTCTGTTATCTCAGGGAGATCTTCATTAAGATGTTTCATCATCAGTTCAACGGGACTGGCTGACCTGAAAGGGGGTTCTCCGGTCAACAGTTGATAGAAGATTATTCCAAGTGAATATATATCCGTTCTGGCATCAAGCTGTTTTGAATTAATCTGTTCGGGTGAAATGTACATTGGTGTCCCGAATATTGCTCCGGCTATAGTTTCAGTCACCTTTTTCTGCGGTTTAACAAGACCGAAGTCGGTAATAGTAACTTCCCTCTTCCGATTAATGATCAGATTTGAGGGTTTAATATCCCTGTGGATCAGTCCGGATCCATGTGCAACCTTGAGCCCTGATGCTACCTGTCTTATTATTGATACACTCTCTTTAATAGATGTTCTTGTTCTGCTGTATATGTACTGCTGTATTGTCTCACCGGGGAGATATTCCATTATTATAAAAAAAGTTCCGTCATCAATTTTTCCGAAATCAAATATCTGAACAATATTCGGACTCTTTAAAAGGGCTGTTGCTCTTGCTTCTCTTTCAAATCTCTCCATTGCAATCCTGTCATCTATCTCACCTGCAAGAAGGATCTTTACTGCAACTTTTCTGTCCAGAGATTCCTGGTGACCCAGAAGTACAACACCCATCCCTCCGCGTGATATCTCTTTTTCAATCAGAACGGAACCGATACGTCTGCCTATGAGCTTTGAATAATCACTTATCAGACTTTTACTTTTGGTGTTTCTTTCAATCATTTCTTTCAGGGAATTATTGAAAGCGGTTATATCAAGAGGTTTTGTGAAGAATTTTAAAAATGGTCCTGGATCCCCCTTGTAGATTGATTTTTTGATCTTAACAGAAGTGAGAAATATCTTGGGAGTTTTATCTTTTGCTGATTCAGAAGAATTGATCCATTCGGAGAAATAGGAAGCATCATCACCTTCTTCATCCACGCTAACAATAATCAGTTCCGGTGAAGTCTTTGTCCTGCTATCATTAAATTCGGGAATGGTTCCCGTATCAAAAACCTCATATCCGAGTTTCCGAAGATGTGTGGAAATGATATCCTTATGTTTCAGGTTTCTTTCAAAAAGAAGAATTTTATTCATTGTATTATATTTATATTAGCCGTCTAAATTAAAATCTCTGTAATTTATATTACATCGAAGGAAAATATTCAAATTTCTGAGGTTAAAGAAATAAATAGCAAAAAAAAATATTTCACGACTTAACTTAATTTGCTATTTTTCAGGGATTGAGTTAAAATAACTTTTTATATCGGATCAAAACTTGGGCACTTATAATTATTCACTTATCATTTTATATTTTGTTCTCCTCGGATTTCTTTCCATTTACGGAGGGCACAGATATTTTCTTGCATATCTGTTTATAAAAAACTTTAAAGGAGCAAGAAATCCGAAAAAAAAATTTGATAAACTGCCATTCGTTACAATCCAGCTTCCTGTATACAACGAGATGTATGTGATCGCAAGGCTCATCGATAGTGTCATCAAACTCGATTATCCCAAAGATAAATTTGAGGTGCAGGTTCTGGACGATTCCACAGATGAAACCTGTTCTATTGCAAAAAACAAGACTGAACACTATAAAGCACTCGGTTTTAATATTGAATATATTCACAGGGATGACAGAACCGGATTTAAAGCAGGAGCACTCGAGAAGGGAATGAAAAGTGCGAAGGGAGAGTTTATTGCAGTATTTGATGCTGATTTTATTCCGGATCCTCAATTTATAAATAAGACAATTCACTATTTTTCCGATGAAAAAATTGGAATGGTTCAGACCCGGTGGGGGCATGTCAACAAAAATTTTTCAATCCTGACAAAACTACAGGCAATTTTTCTTGACGGTCATTTCGTCATTGAGCATACTGCAAGGAACTATTCCGAAAGATTTTTTAATTTTAACGGAACCGCCGGAATCTGGAGAAAAAAGACAATCGCTGATGCCGGAGGCTGGCAGCATGACACTTTAACTGAAGATCTTGACCTCAGTTACAGAGCACAAATGAAGGGTTGGAAGTTTCTATACCTGCCTATGTTTGAAATACCCGCAGAACTTCCCGTTGATATTATTGCTTTTAAAAGCCAGCAGCACAGGTGGGCTAAAGGATCAATTCAGACAGCAAAAAAACTCCTATTAAAAATTTTCAGATCAGATTTTCCGCTGAAGGTAAAAATAGAGAGTGTTTTTCACCTTGCAGGAAATATTAATTATCTGATCATGATCCCATTTTCATTGATGATCCTTCCGCTCATAATAATCAGAACCGAACTCGACTGGACTAAATGGCTTATTATTGATATACCGCTGTTTCTCCTGGCAACAACTTCTATTTCGGCATTTTATCTGCTTTCCCAAAAAGCAATAAACAAGGACTGGAAAACAACGATAAAATACCTCCCGCTTCTCATGGGACTTGGCATCGGACTTTCGGTTAACAATACTTTTGCTGTTTTAGAGGCTCTTTTCAACCATCAGACCGATTTTATCAGAACACCTAAGTTTGGTATCGGAAATGAATCTGAAGACTGGTCCAAAAAAAAATACAGGGCCAACAAAAACACCCTTATCCCGATAATTGAATTCATCCTGGCGATATATTTCTCAATTGCTGTATATATAGGTTTTATAAACGGAATGTGGCTTGTTCTTCCGTTCCTTGTCCTCTTTCAATACGGTTATCTCTTTATTTCATTTTTGTCATTCAAGACACTCTTCGGAACTTTCTTAAAAAAAAGAAAACTCGCAAGAAAACACAGCTGACTTTTTAAATAATCAGGGACACCAATTACGCCCTTCATATTTTTGAAAAATTCTTTAATTTATAATAATGTATTAACGATGGTGAATCAAAACTACATCCGGTAGTGGTAATAGAATTTTTTAATTCTATTACCACTACCATTCTTATCAATTTTTTAAATATCCATTTCCTTTCAAACATAATATTTACATTGTCTTTACCTGCCATTTTATTTTTTTTTGAAATGCAGGTTTCACTTCACATTGAAAAATTTATTTTTAACAATTATTAACAACTTTTTCATAAAACTTCTCTGAACCGGTCAATCATCCTCTTTTTGACCGGTTTTTTTATACTTTTTAAATTTTTAAGTGAGCGGGTATAGTTTAATGGTAAAACTTTTGTTTGACCCACAACTTTTGCC
>CAZNLS010000103.1:0-8958 GCA_964573895.1 uncultured Clostridia bacterium | reverse complement strand
AAATATTTTCAATAAAAGAGCCCCTGCTGAGTTTTCTCTGAGTGAACCTTGTTCTATATTCATTAAAGTACCTTATGGAATTATATAATATTACTCATCTTTTTCAAATATTGATTAATATTTTATTTGTTTTCAAACTCAATTTAATCATGCTTTCTTATTATTTTTTGATTTAGCAGAATTCCTCCAATCAGAAAGAGTAATCCTATTACAGAGGAAATAAGTATCTTCTCTTTTAGAAATATTGCAATAAAAACGAGTGAAATAAAGGGAACTATATAAATAAGGATGGAAATATTTGCCGTTTTTTTTGCAGATTTCATAGCTTTTAACCACATATAATAAGTGATCCCCATCTCAAATACTCCTGAATATATACCTCCTGCCATTCCTTTCAGGGGTATCGGCATAAGATCTGTAAATAAAAACATAAATATCACCAGATAAATTGAACCGAAAAGAAAGTTTAGAAACATTGTTACTATTGGATCTTTTTTGTCTTTTGCATTCAGGAGCCAATAGATTGACCAGATAAAAGCTGTGGAAATTATCAAAAGAATGCCTTCAGGCTGTTCAATTTTAAAATTCAACAGGTCACCTCTTGTCGATAATACTATTACGCCAAAAAAGCTTATCAAAAGGGCAAAAATATTTCCGGGTAAAATTTTCTGTTTTAAAATCGGAACTGACATCAAAGCTATTACTATTCCCCATGTCATATTCAGAGGTTGAGCAATTTGAGCCGGAAGAAGACTGTATCCTTTAAAAAGAATAAGATAGTAGAATAGAGGATTTATCATCCCCATTATCATTGAGAGATAAACATCCTTTTTATTTATGTTTTTTAGTAATTTAAATTTTCCGCTTACGATTATTATGAGAAAAAAAATAAAAAAAGAGGTTAATCCTGACACTAAAACCAGTTGAAACGGAGAAATTATTTTAAGAGAAAGCTTGAAGGCGGTGGCAACAGTTGACCAGGCAGCTATAGAAAATGCTGCATACAAGTAAGTTGACATTTTTTCTCTACTCATTTTGATTCTCCGGTAAATTTTATCACAGATCTTCAATATAAATTTTTTTAAAATATTGACAACCGTAAACTGATCATTTAAACTCTGATTTTAAGGCTTAATTCAAGGGAAGAGGGTATAAAACCCCACAGCCCCCGCTGCCGTGACCGGGTCTCAAACGAGATGGTCTTTGATATGAAGCCACTCTTCGTAACAGAAGGGGAAGGCATCAAAGTTTCCCGGGAGTCGGAAGACCTATTAAACCTTAATTATTTCCTGCTCCGCGGAGGGCGGTCAGGATAAATTATTTCCCTCCAAACTTAAACAAGGAGGATCGTCATGATCAGGAAAACATTTGTTTTCATCATTGTATTAATACTTACATTCAACCTTTTATCAAAAAAAGAAAATTTTAAAAATCCCGAAAATGATACGGTGGAAGTGATTGAGGTTATCGGTAACGTCCCTGCTGAAAAAGCAGTTCAGACTACTGCTGTATGGGATAAAATCCGAATAAATGAGTTTAACCTGCCGGATCTTAAATCGATTCTCTCACTTACACCCGGTATTTTAACACTCTCGAACGGATTTTTCGGTCAATCATCTTCAACATTCATCAGGGGATCCTGGAATTCAAGAATGCTTGTAATTGTCGACGGAATCAAAGTAAGGGACGGTTCAACAATAAACGGACCTGATTTTTCATCTTTTCCATCATATCTGATTAAAAAAGTTGAAATAGTCAGAGGTCCCCTTAGCAGTTTATATGGTTCAGATGCAATGGGTGGAGCGGTTAGTATAACCACTATGACACAAGAGGGCGTTAATGCCGAGTTCTCAGCAGGTAGTCATGGATCGTATATGATAAATGCAGCTGTTGGAAAGCAGTTTGGTAATTTTTCATTTTCTCTCTCATCGTCACTCAAGAATTATAGTGAAAAAGTTCCTAACAGCCGATTTTCCAATAGAGGTTTTAATGGAAAAATTTATTATAGAGACGGTCTAAAAACAGAAGGAGGACTTAATATTAATTATCAGCTGCAAAATTCAGGAATCCCTTTCAATTCTTATGGCGTGGCTTCACCTTCAAGAAAATATGACAGTTACAGTTTCTTTGCAGGATTTCCTTTAAACTTTAAGGTAGGGAAAAATACATCCGTTGTTTCGAATATTTCTTATCAGAAGCATAAATATTCGTTTGAAGATACTGATGATATTTGGAGCCCCTACTATTCAAACAGATCCGGGAATTTTGAGTCTGATCTGAAAATAAATACGCAATTGAATAATAAAGTTAAAGTTGTTACAGGAATTGATTACTCCCATTCCAAAATTTCCTCAGAGAACAGTTCGGGAGTACTTATTGACAACATTTCTGACAATTATTTTTCTGCTTACTCATCGTTCTTTGTAGATCTTAACAAAGTATTTATGACCACTGCCGTTAGATATGATAAATATAATGGAGTTAAATACAAGATATCGCCTCAAGCGGGAATTTCATTTTTCCCATTTGAAAAATTTAAAGTTCGCATATCCTATTCAGAAGGTTTTAAAGCACCTCTTTTGTTACAGAAAATTAATCCATGGGGGCTTCAAAACTTAAAATTAAAACCGGAAACAGCGAGATCCTTTGAGATTGGATTTGATCTGAATCTTTCAAAAAACATCTTCAACATTGCAGTTTTCAATACTAACTATCTGAATCTTATAGATTGGGTAACAGTTAATCCCATGACATGGCAGGGACAATATCAGAATATATCAAAGGCAAAAATCAGAGGGATTGAGGCAGGTTTAACATCATTGTTAGTAAAAAATATAATTTTCGGTTTCAGCTACACTTTCCTTAATTCAAAAGACAGTTTAACCGGTCTTCCCTTGAAGAGACGACCGAAAAACTCCTGGAATTTTACGGTTTCATATACAAATACACTTTTCAATTTGAACTTGAAAACCAGGTATGTAGGGAAGAGACCCGATTATGATTTTCTTAGTTATCCTCCGGATGTAGAGAATATTCCTTTTAATACTTATGATCTTTCTCTTAATATACCTTTAAAAAGGAAAATAGTAATATTCGGAAGAATAACTAATTTATTCAATGAACATTACCAGGAAATATATGGATATTATTCAGCAGGACGAAGATTCGAGATCGGGATAAGATACAGGTAAAATGAAATTAAGACTATCATTATTTGTAATAATATTTATTTATTTATCTATTTTCCCCATCTATTCAGCACGTATCATTTCGCTTGCCCCCGGAATTACAGAGATAGTTTTCAAACTTGATCTTGGAGATGAACTTGTCGGAATAACAAGGTATTGTGATTACCCTCCCGAGACTTCAAAAATAAAAAAAATAGGAGGATTGATCGACCTCAATCTGGAAATGATAATTTCTCTTAAGCCGGATATTATATTTCATTATCCGGAACACAAAAAAAAACTCTATATCCTGAGAAACAGAGTCAGGCTGATCAGTGTTCCTCACAAAAATATAAAAGATCTTTATAGATCCATCAATATAATTGCAACTGAAGCAGGTGCCCGTTCCCGGGGTATAATACTAATTAAAAAGATAAAAAAGAGCCTTCGTGATATTTCCAATCAACCAACTAAAATAAAACCAAGGATTATGATAGTTGCTGCAAGAGATCCCTCTTCTCTAAGAAACATGACAATAGTCGGATCCGGAGATTATTTAAATGAGATTCTTACAATTTCCGGAGCAAAAAACTGCTATGAAGGCACTCTTTATTATCCATCGGTTTCCCTCGAATCGGTAATTAAAATGGATCCCGATATTATAATTGAATTTTCATATTTTTTTAAAAAAAAGACGAAAAACTCTATTATTAAACAATGGAATAAATATCCAGGTATAAGTGCAGTCAAAAGAGGGAAAATATATATTATTAGTGAGCAATTCTGGCTCCGTCCTGGACCCAGGATTATTAAAATTGCAGAGGCATTAAAAAAGATGCTCAGAGGATCAAAATAATTATTTATTACTCAAAATTGAAATAACTTTTTTTAGTTTTTTCATCCAATATTTACTGTATTTCTCACTCCTTACAAATCCTCTGCCGTTTGGTGCATGAATAAAATATTTTTCAGATACATATATGCCGGAGTGCCATTTTCTGCGTGAAATTTTGAAAACCAGGATATCTCCGGGCTTTGCATGTTTAAATTTGACAGCAGGTCTTAATTTCCCCTGTTGTTTTGCCGTCCGCGGGACATTAATTCCAAAAGATGTATATATATAGTTTACTAATCCGGAGCAGTCAAAACCATAGATTTCAGTTCCTCCATACACATACCTTATACCTTTCAAGGATTCTGTAAGCCTGACTATCTTGCCTCTGATTCCCCAGATTTTATCGGGAGATGTTCTTACATAACAAAATTGATGGAAAATAAGAACAATTATTATTAGAATTAAAAATGATCTGCGGCTTAGCTTCATGAATCCTTTTTAATATGCGAAAGGGGGGACTCGAACCCCCACACCTTGCGGCACCAGATCCTAAGTCTGACGCGTCTGCCAATTCCGCCACTTTCGCATTGACAAGTATGAAAATTACATTATAGTTCCATATTTGTCAACAGACTATCTGTAAAAAAGAATAATTATTTTAGTGTAAATATTTTTTTATCCACAACGGGATTAATTTTTATATCTTTAATAACAATCCCAACTACCTTCTTTCCCTTCTTCATTATTTTTGAATCGAAAGCAAATTGGATATTACCGATCTTTTTGAATTTCGAATTTACAGTTCTTCCAAGACCCTTTTTCCCGTTTATATTTTCAATACCTTCCTTATATTCTATCAAACCTGTTTTTGAATTGATAAAGAATTTTTTCCAGTTTTTCTTCGCATCAAATAGGTATATAACATCATATACGGATTGTCCGATCTTTTCTTTCTTCAGAAACTGAAAGTTATATTTTTTAGAGTTGTGATATATATCATAAATTGTTGCGAATCTTCCTTTCAGAATATTTTCAGCAGTAATATCCCTCTTTTGGCCCATCTGCATTATGAATCCCCTGGTTCCGTTGATAATTCTTTTCATTTCCATACCCATAACTTTTGTAACCGAATAGACTTTGTCGGGATAAAGTGTTGTTGATTCATTCACAACATTAATTTCTCTTCCCATCATTTTAATAGAGATATCAGATATTGTTTTTAAAGATCTGATACTTTTATATCCTGCATAGTTTTTATCCAGAGCTTTAAATATTAACTTTTTTCCTTTTTCCAGGGTCACTTTTGTTGCTGCGGGAATTATCTCTTTCAGTGCCGGAGGTTTTATTGAAATATCTACCTGCTTTACTTTCCCTAAAGTCGACAAGTCTCCTTTAATCTTCTTTTTATTCCCTACTATCATAACTATCATTTTTTCAGGATCCAGATAATCCTTTGCAATATTCAAAACATCATCTGCGGAAACTGATTTTATATCATTGACAAGATTGTCATATCTTTTAATGTCAAGTCCATAGAACTCTTTACTCATATAGTTATAAAGTATCTTTTCAGGAGAACTGAATTTAAATACATAAGAATTCAGGAAATAGTCTTTCGCATCTCTCAACTCTTTTTCAGTGACTTTTTCAGTTCTGATCTTTCTGACCTCGTCATACACTGCTTTAATTGCTTCAATTGTCGTTTCAGACTTGGTAAAAGTAGAGAATAAAATCCTTCCTTTATGAAGATAATTATCAATAATTCCCCCGCCGATACCATAAGTCAATCCCATTTTGACCCTTAATCGCTGCATTAACCTTGAATTGAATCCACTTGAGAAAATAGAATTGAATACCAGAATCGCTGCTTTTTTATCAATATTTTCAACATATCCCAGATGTCCGATGTTTAAATAACTCTGATTAAGATTATCTTTTTGGGCAAATGCCACTTTAAAATCAGTTTTAACTCCATCTACCTTCGGATATTTAATATTACCTGCCTGTTTTTTCCAGTCACCAAAATATTTAGTAACAACTTTTTTAAATTCATTCATCCCAATGGGACCGGTAGCACCGAAAGACATGTTTGCAGGAGTAAAAAACCGATTAACTTCTTCTTTAACATCTTTTATCGAAATATTATCAAGTGTTTCATATTCTAATTGAGATGAGACCGGTGATTTTTTACCGAAAATCAACTTCATGAACTCTCTGGTTGTGATTCCCGAGGGATCATCATTTCTCCTCGATATTGAACTGTACAACCTTGTATTCACCTCTTCAAATTTCTCTTTGTTATAAAGCGGTTGCCGTATCATTAGTGACAATATTTTTACGGCTTCATCAAAATTTTCTTTCAGAGAGGAAATAGAAAGGGTAAAATAATCATTATTTGAAAAAATTGATATAGTAATACCTTTTGATTCCAGAATTTCATCTATTTTTTCTGAACTGTACTTCCCTGCACCTCCAATCCTCAATAGATTTGAAGTGACTGAAGCCAGTCCTGTCTTATCTGCAGGATCATAAACATCCCCGCCTTTCACATAGACTCTCATTGTAATCACGGGAAAACGCTCATCTTTTATGAGCCTGAGCTTAATCTTATTATCTGTTACAGCTTTTTTTATATCCGGCTTAACAATTTTATTGAGACGGGGAAATTTCAGGTTCTCGATATTTCTCTTTTTTGCATTTACCGAAGTTACGGTAAAAATTAATACAAACAGAATTACAAATATTTTTTTCATTATTTTCCCCCTTTCTTTTCTATTTTAATAGTTACTCTTTGATTTTTTACAAAGTACTTGTTTGCAAGATCTTTTATATCTTTTGAAGTAATTTTATCAATCTCATTCAAATGATCAAAATACTTCTCCCAGCTTCCCTGAATAATTTCCGAACTGAGAAGGCCGGTTAAAAGTCCCTGGTTAGATTTCATCCGTTTTATTGTATTTACTTTTATACGTGTCTTTGCAGATAGCAATTCATCCTGAGTCACAGGCTCTTTTTTAAGCTTTTCTATAGCTTCAGTTATGACTTTTTCAAGTTCGGCAGTTGTATGCTTCATATTGGGCAGTGCATAAATAAGATAGAGTGACGGATATTTTGTACCGGGGAATCCGGCTAATGAACCCACCGCAAGGGCAGACTTGTCTTTTGAAACCATCTTTTTATACAACCTGGAACTTCTGCCATATGTCAAAATATAGTTTAAAACTTCAAATTTATTAAAATCAGGATGAATTTCAGAAGGGCAGTGATAAGCTGTAAAAAACCAAGGCTGTGAATCTTCATATAATGTCATTCTTTTTTCACCAAGCTGAGCAGGGTCAATTGTAAAAACTTTCGGATTTTTTCTGCCGGAAGGAATAACAGAAAAATATTTTTTTGCAAGTTTTTTTAACTGTGCAGGATAAACATCACCGGTAACTCCTATGACGATGTTTTTTGATGTATAGTTTTTACCGAAATATCTTTTTACATCATCACGACTGATATGATTAATATTGCTCATAGGTCCGATAACACTGATATGATACGGATGATCTTTAAATGAAAGAGCCTGAAGTTCTTCAATCATTTTTCCTATCGGTGAATTTTCAGTCCTCAATCGTCTCTCCTCTTTCACTACATCTTTTTCTTTGAAAAATTCACGGAATACCGGGTCTGAAAATCTTCCGGATTCAAGATAAGCCCAGAGCTCAACTTTATTTGAAGGCAGACTGAAAAAATAGACGGTGGAATCAGTATTAGTTCCGGCATTAAGTCCGACACCTCCATTCTTTTTAATGAGAGTGTCGAATTCATTGGCAACTACATATTTTTGCGCCTTTAACCTGAGTGATTCCAGCTTTTTTTTCAGTGAACCGATCTTTTTCTTATCGGGTTCTATTTTATCCTTCTCCATAAGTATTTCGTCAAAAACCCGATCCATATTTGAAAGGATTTCTCTTTCTTTCTTCGGATCTCTTGTACCGATCTCTGTCGTTCCTTTAAAAGCGAGATGTTCAAGTACATGAGAAATCCCGTATATTCCGATATGCTCATCGCTGCTGCCGACATTTGCATAAGTAACAAAACTTGCAATCGGGACAGAATGATCTTCAAGCAGAATAAAAGTTAATCCGTTTTTTAATGTAAATTTTGATACTCTTTTTTTAACACTGTCAAAGTTAAAATTTTCTGCACTCAAAAAAGATATTGAAAGCAGAAGTGCAAGGGTAATTACAAAAAGCTTTTTCATTTTTTCCTCCATGGAAATATTATCACAATCTTTCCTTTAAATATAGGTCTACGATACCTAAAAACAAAAGTTTTGTTAATGGTATAATTTAATTATGAAGAACAGAACGGGTCTGGTATTTCTAGCTTTAATTCTTACTGCTTTAACGGTTTTTTTTATATTAATTAATATTTCTCACATAGAAAGATGGACACCTTCAAATTCTTTGAAAAGAGCTGATTTTGAAAATGTATATGACAATGGAGATATTGTTTCACTAATGGATTCCCTCGAAAATTCATTGAGATTTATAAAAAAAACGAGCAAACAAAAATTTATTTACGGTCGTGATATATATTCCAGAGAGGATATGTTTGAATCATTGGAAGATTTTTCAAAAACAGTGATTTCAAAAGGATTAGGCAGTGAATTCAATGAGTATATAAAAAAAAATTATAATTTTTATGAAAGCAGTTCAAAATCTGTTCTGTTTACAGGTTATTTTGAATCGGAGCTGGAAGGCTCACCGATAAGAACCAAATTATTCAAATATCCTCTATATTCCATCAGCGATGATCTGTGTTCTCTCCACGAGGGTAGAAGAAGGCTAAAACAAAAACTATAGTAGAGACAATTTATTTACTCAGTTCTTTATTTAACATGGTATAAATTAATACCTTAACACTCTCAAAAATCGAGTCTACATAAACAAATTCATCATCACCATG
>CAZNLS010000102.1:0-8984 GCA_964573895.1 uncultured Clostridia bacterium | reverse complement strand
ATTGTTTGTTATTGACGGTCCACTGTGATAATCCCACACTGACCAAGTTTCCCAGTTACTTTCAATGTCTGGTGAAAAATTATCATTAACTAAATTACCATTATCATCTTCATATATTTCTATAAATACAATTTTAGTTACTCCAACTTTGTTGTTTTGAACTTGAGTTTGTGTAAGCGTGGGGTCGTAATTTACAAAATAAGGGCCTTGTTGTGGATTAAAAGAATTTCCAAAAAAATTTTAGAAGAGATCCTTGATCGTGATGAGAAACGAAGAATTGATTTAAAGGAACACCTGAAGAATAACTTCGGAGAAACATTGTGTAGTATTTTCTTCTATCCATTTTTAAAAAAATATTACTTAAAAGATCTCTCTGAAATTATCCCGTATAAAGACAGAGGGAGTATTCCAATCCCGGATAAAGAGGACGTAAAGAAGGGTTATAAAGGGAAAAAGTTTGATAATCAGGGATATAATGCACATTTCTTTTATCCAAGAAATCAGTTAAAGGGATTTATTGACAATTATGAAAAGAAAGTGAAAAAGAATATATTCTTTAATGAAGAAGTAATGAAAATTGATATTGATAAAAAAAAGGTTTATACAAAAACCAAAAAATACTCTTATTCAAATCTGATTAATACTATTCCCCTAAAAGAATTCATTTATAAAATTAATAACTATGAAGATAGATTTCCCGAAGTAAAAAATCTTGAAAATATATCGACTCTTATTGTCAATATGGTCCTGAAAAAAAAAAAGAGAAGATTTCACTGGATATATATTCCTCAGGAAAAATATCCGTTTTACCGGGTCGGTTTCTATCCAGGAAGAAATCCACCCGTATGCTATCTTGAGCGTTCAATCATACCGGGAACCAAATATGATAAAGATGAGGTCAAATCAGATGCTGAAAAAACTCTTGCTCATTTAGCATTGACAGATGAAAAAGATGACATTTTATTTATGGATGTGATTGAAATTCCCGTCTCTTATATTATTTTTAACAGGACATGGAGGCGTGATGTACCGGAATTAATAAATAAACTGAAAAAATTCAATATTGAGACAACAGGCAGGTTTGGGAAGTGGGACTATTCATCGATGAGTGCAGATATTGAATCTGCAGTTAATACAGCCGATATTGTGAATCGGAAGCAGCAATGAAATGACCAAAGTAATTCACATAATCACAAAATTAGAACATGGTGGGGCCCAGTTAAATACAATATTTACGGTTAGTTATATTGACAAAAAAAATTTTAAAATCTATCTGTTTTCCGGCTCCGGAGGAGTCTTAACCGATAAAGTTAGAATAGCTTCGAATGAAAATAGATTTTCATTTTCAATTATCAAAACCCTTGTCCGGGAAATCAGGCCTTTCAAAGATCTAAAAACTTTATTGGATTTAAAAAAAAGAATTCGGGAAATATCACCTGATATAGTTCATACACACTCATCCAAAGCGGGAATTCTTGGCAGGATAGCATCAAAAATTTCCGGAGTAAAGTGCATAACTGTTCATTCCGTTCACGGGTTCCCTTTCTCACCCAATCAAAAATTATTAAAGAGGTTTTTTTATTCTCTTATAGAAAAAGCAGGGGCGGTAATGACTGACAGATTTATATTTGTCTCAAAGAGCGACATAGAAACAGCAAAAAGGAAAAGGTTTCTGAAACCCCACAGAAGCAATTACAGTCTAATTAGAAGTGGCTTTGAAATAAATAAATTTGTTTTTTCAAATGAGATAAGAAAAAATGCCAGGGACAGGTTCGAAATAGACAGTGACATGATTATAATAGGAATCATTGCACCCTTTAAAAAGCAGAAGGGTCTATTTGATATGATAGCTATTGCTTCATCGGTACTGGGAAGAAGAAAAAATGTAATGTTTTTTTTGGCAGGGGATGGGGGACTCAGGAACGAACTTGAATCTCTTTTAAAGTCTAAAGGGATATTTTCCAGATTTTTAATGCCCGGTTTTATTCATGATATAGAAAATGTAATCCCATCTTTTGACATCGGCTTTTCTTCTGCGTTATGGGAGGGGCTTCCACAGAGTATTGTACAGATGAGGCTTTGCAAAATACCTGTAGTTGCAAATGATATTCCCTCTCATCACGAAATTATACATGATGGTAAAAATGGAATTATTACTAACACACATAATCACGAGATTGCGGCTGATAAACTTATATCATTAATAGATGATCCTGCATTAAGAGAGAAAATTGGAGGATTTAAAGATGATCTGTCCGCATGGGACGGGAAGAGAATGGTTCAGGATCAGGAGCGGCTTTATCTTGAATTGACGGGAAGATAATATCTCTGATGATTGCAAGAAAGTAAATCTCCGGGTGTTATAAGTTCAAACATATATGGCCAAATACAGTGTTGATAAGACATTTTCGGATGATGATGTCATCAGGTCTGTAAAGAACGGGCATCTCCAGGATTATGAAATAATTATAGAAAGGTATAAAGCTAAAATTGTAAACTTCATTTTCAGGATGATTTTTGATTATGAGGAAGCGGAGAGTATCTCACAGGATGTTTTTATAAAAATTTACAGTAAGATTAACAGATACAGGGAACAGGATAATTTCAAATCGTATATTTACCGGGTTGCGAAAAATTTTACTTTGAACTATATAAAAAAAAATAAACGATCGGTGAATTTCTCATCATATTTTGGGAGCAGAAATTCAGAAGAAATTGTAAGATCTAATGATTCACCCGTAAATAAGCTTGAAGATGAAGAAAAAGACCGGTTAATTATCTTTGGCCTAAAACAGCTCGGAGAAGAGCAAAGGCTTGCTCTAATTATGAAAATTTATCTGCATTTGTCTTATGTGGAAATTGCAGATATATCAGGGTGGTCTGTCCCAAAGATTGAATCACTAATTTCCAGGGCAAAAAAAAAATTATATATGATAATAAAAATGCAAGAAAAATCAGAATAAAATGTTATATTTAAGGAGGAAATTATGACTTGTGATGAAACATTATCGAAGCTGAACTGTCTCAATGACAGCGAACTCGAATTATTTGTCGAATCTGAAGTTAGAGCTCATCTAAATGAATGCACAGGTTGTTCTGCTGAGCTAAAAAGGCTGGAAAGGGTAACAAAAATGCTGGATAATATGGAGGAGTATATTCCCGGGCAAAAATTCAATTCCTCAATTTTATCAAAAATAAGAAATGAACCAGGTTTCTTAAAAAAACTGGCCGGAGTTTTCTCTTATATATCTGTTTTTGTGATTTTTTCCATTGTCGGAGGAATTCTCTATAACTCTTCCGGGTATGAAGTTTATAAAAAACCTGATTTTAATTTTTCTCCGGAAAGGGAACTTCTAAAAAGTCAGTCAAAGAATATTTTGAAGGTTGATTTTAAAGAGTATTTTTCTGAGAGGGTTAATCCGAATGAGTAACAGGGCGGTTAAATATATCCTGATAGCATCACTCTCCTTCAATCTTGCCTTTGTTTCGTTAGGAATTTATAAACGGTTTATTGAAGAAAAAAAAGGAAATGTTATTGAGACCAAAAAGGGAAGTCTTAGTGAATTGAGTAGCGATAATAGAAGGGAAGTTGAGAAAATAATTGATAAATTTAATAAGAAAATGGTTAATTATCGAAGTGAAATTCTGGATAAAAGGATTGACATTATTCAGGAAATGGGTAATCCGGAATTTACTTCAGAATCGGTTAAAAGTAAAATACAGGAACTTAATAAAATTGAAAATGAGATGAACGATGTCTTTATAGATACACTGGTAGATATCTCAAGTGCTATCAGCCAGAAGAACTGGCTGAAATTTCTTTACAACCTTAGCAGAAGCTGGTTTTTCTCAGGTATTGAGACAGACTAATAACGGATTATCGTTGACAATTTCCTAAGCCTAATCTAAAATTTAATCATGAAATCAGGGGAGAATTACTGGTATATCATCTGTTCAAAACCTAAAAAGGAGAGTGAAGCAGAGAGAAACCTTAAAACTCTCGGGGTAGATGTTTATCTTCCCATGTGTAAAAAAAAGAAAAAAAGCAAAAAGAAGAAAGTTGATGTTATAGTACCGTTATTTCCGGGATACCTGTTTTCAAGATTCAATTTCAGAGAATGTTTCCAGAAAGTCAGATATTCCAGGGGAGTAAAAAATATCCTGGGGACAAAAGAAGTTTTATGGATGATTGATAACAGTAAAATTGAAGATATTAAAAACAGGGAGGAAAGTGGTATTGTTAAGCTCAGGCCAAGGGCTGAGATTCTTTCTCCCGGGGATCCTATAATTGTAGATGAGGGTGATTTTGACGGCTGGGAAGGTGTATTTTGCGAATCATTGCCTGATGAAAAAAGAGCAATGATAATGCTTACCAGTGTTAGTTTTTCTAATAAACTGATAATTCCCAAATCATATCTGGCACTAAATAAGTAATGAGATTTTTCCAAAAAAAGAAAAAACTGATAATTCTCGGTCTTGATGGGGTCCCTTTCGAAATGATTAAGAGATTCACTACTAATGGAATAATGAATAATCTCGGGGAGTTATTCATGGAGGGACGGGTCAGAAAAATGCAGGTTTCGATTCCTGAAATATCCTCAGTGTCATGGTCTTCGTTTATGACGGGAAAGGATCCGGGTGAACATGGGATATTTGGATTTGTTGATTTAATTCCCGGCACTTATAAATATTATTTCCCAAATTTCAGAGATCTGAAAGCCGAGACTTTTTTTGATGAATTGGGGATAAAAAAGAAGAGATCGGTAATCATAAATCTTCCGGGAACGTATCCTGCGAAGATTAACAGGGGAGTCATAATTTCCGGTTTTGTTGCTCCGGATATTAAGAAAGCGGTTTACCCTTCTCGATATATTGATATGCTAAATGATTATGGCTACAAAATTGATGTTGAAATATCAGATGTAAAAAACAGAAAGCATAATTTCCTTTCAGACCTTAATTCCATTTTAAAAACCAGAACAGATGTGGCACTCTCGCTGTATAAAAAAGAGAAGTGGGATCTGTTCATGTTTACGGTAACAGGAACAGACAGGTTGCACCACTTTATGTATGATTCTTATCAGAATGAAAACTGTGAATTCCACCAGCATTTTCTCGATTTCTATTCCGAATTGGACTCTGTATTAGGTGAATTTTTATGTCTGGCCAGGAATAATCCGGATACAGAAATAATAGTATGTTCCGATCATGGTTTCAGATCTATCAGGCAGGAAGTGTATCTGAATCAGATATTAAAAAAAAACGGATTTTTGAGTTTTAAAAATAATAAGTCACCCCGCCTTGGGGATATTTCTGAAAAAAGCATTGCATTTGCCCTTGATCCGTCAAGAATATTTGTAAACCTGAAAAAAAAGTTTCCCAGGGGTTATATTGACCGGAAAGATTATGAAAATGTCCGGGAAGAATTAAAAATACTTTTTGAAAATTATAAAATAAACGGAGAAAAAGTTGTTAAACGGGTATTTTTCAAAGAAGAAATATATAGTGACAAATATATTGATCAATCGGCGGATATAATCCTACTATCAAATCCGGGATTTGATTTGAAAGCCGGAATGAAGAAGAGATCAGAATTCGGGAAAAGCGGATTCACGGGCATGCATTCTCAGGACAATGCATTTTTTTACTCTACTGCATCTGATATAATTCCTGACATAATGGATATTAAATCGATTAAAGATCAGATTATACATATATTAACCTGAGCATTTGATTAAGGAGAATTAATGAAAGGAATTATATTATCAGGAGGAGCAGGATCCAGGTTATTTCCCATGACAATACCGATAACAAAGCAGCTTCTACCGGTATATGATAAACCGATGATCTACTATCCGCTCTCTACTTTAATGCTCGCGGGGATCAGACAGATCCTGATCATATCAACACCCGAAGAACTCCCGAGATTCAGAAGACTGCTTGGTTCCGGAGAAAAGCTGGGGATCAGGATCGAATATGCCGAGCAGAAAGAGCCCCGGGGAATCGCCGATGCTTTTTTAGTAGGGAAAAAATTTATCGGAAATAGTAATATTTGCCTGATACTGGGGGACAATATCTTTTACGGGGGAAATCTAATAGAAATGTTGCAAAATGCGGCTTCTCTGAAGATGGGAGCTATGGTTTTCGGTTACAATGTGAAAGATCCGCAAAGATATGGAGTTGTGGAGTTCGATCATAATGGAAATGTACTGTCAATCGAAGAAAAGCCGAAGAAACCAAAATCACGTTATGCTGTTGTCGGATTGTATTTTTATGATAATAGTGTTGTTAAAATTGCAGAAGGTATAAAGCCTTCGAAAAGAGGAGAGCTTGAGATAACAGATGTGAACCTCGAATATTTAAAGAGAAAAAAGTTGAAGGTTAAACTGATGGGAAGAGGGTATGCCTGGCTTGATACAGGGACGGCAGAATCGCTTGTCGATGCATCAACTTTTGTGAAAACAATAGAAGACAGGCAGGGTCAGAAGATCGCCTGTATAGAAGAAGTGGCTTTCAGAATGGGATATATTGACAGGAATTCCCTGAAAATTATCGCCGAAGATTATGGAAATAATGAATATGGAAAATATCTGATGAATATTTCCGAAGAGGGTTAAGGGATGAAAGCAGACAGGAGACTTGAGAATATCCTTGTTACCGGCGGAGCGGGTTTCATCGGGAGTAATTTTATAACTTATCTGTTTGAAAATAATGATTTTCATGGAAAAGTAATTAACCTGGATAAACTTACTTATGCAGGCTGCCGAGAAAATTTAACAAATATTGAAGAAAAATATGGAGGAAGCAGGTATAAGTTCTTTCAATCGGATATTTGCAATGTGGCTGAGGTAAAAGAGATCATTGATAAGGAAGAAGTTGATACAGTAGTCCACTTTGCAGCCGAATCTCATGTGGACAGGTCGATTACAGGTCCCTCCGAATTTATTAAGACTAATATCCTGGGTACTTTCACACTTATCGATCTATTCAGATTTTATTGGAAAGGAAGGAAGGATGCAATTTTTTACCATATTTCGACTGATGAAGTCTATGGCAGCCTGGGAGAGGCCGGATCTTTTTCGGAAACTTCACCTTATGATCCTAAAAGTCCCTATTCCGCTTCCAAAGCATCTTCCGACCACCTTGTAAGATCATATGTAAATACCTATAATTTCCCTGCCGTTATTTCAAATTGTTCAAACAACTACGGCCCATATCAATATCCCGAAAAACTAATACCGCTTATGATAAAAAATGCTCTTGATGGAAAAAAACTTCCGGTCTATGGTGATGGGAAAAATGTCAGAGACTGGCTATATGTGAAAGATCACTGTTCGGCAATATGGCAGATTCTTAAATTTGGAAAGCTTGGTGAGACCTATAATATAGGCGGTGAAAATGAGATAAGGAATATTGACCTTGTAAAAATGATCTGCCGCAGACTCGATGCAATATTCCCGGTTTCATCAAATCCGGTTTTTTTGGAAAAGAAGTCCCCGATCAAGAGCTACATAGAATTAATTTCTTTTGTGAAAGACAGGCCGGGTCATGATTGGAGATATGCGATAAACTGCAAAAAGATTAAGAAAGAATTAAATTGGTCCAGAAAATTTGATTTTGAAGAGGGTTTGAACCTGACAATAGACTGGTATTTTGACAAATACAAAAACCAAAATTGACAATAATTGTTAATTTACATGTTAAAATTTAACATTAGCGTCAAAAGTTATTTACTGCACTGAATTATGGTATAATAAAGTTTTTTGGCATGTATATTGCTATTATATTTAAATGGGATTTTTTTGCAAAAAACTAATTACTCAGGAGAATACCGATGAGATCTTTTAAAACTATAATATTTTCCATAATTTTGTTGATTTTTATTCCATCATTGAAGGCCCAGTCAATATACGACCTTGGTGTTCAGGGATCGAATTATGACATCGGGAAGGATAATAACGGGAATGTTCATCTTGTCTGGCTAAAATTGCCATTCAGAAAAGTTCTTTATTATGCAAAAATTGTAAACAATCAGATTTCGGGAATGGAAACCGTTAATCTCGACTATTCAATCCATACACGTTTTTCACGCCCGAGAATGGCTGTAAAACCCGACGGATCACAGATCCATATCACCTATATAGTTCCGGGTGGAGCAACTCTTGTTCATTTGTGGAGAAACAGTGCCGGAACATGGAGAGAAAATGTAATCTGGCAGAAGGGGACTTCAAAATATTACATGGCTTTTCCTGCAATCGGTGTGGACAATGCAGGCAATGTTCATGTTATAGCTCAAAGATGGTATGGAAACGTCCAGAATTATGTTGCATACTGGCGAAAACCTGCCGGCGGCTCCTGGCCTGCTTATGTAAGACTGGAAGGCCAGACACAATATCCCTGGCGTGATTTTTCAATGTATACAGATAAGAACGGTGGGGTTCATGGTACCTGGAAATCCGGCAGATATAAGAAAGGAAGATATCGTTTTGCTGCAAGCGGCACGAGTCTTGCCAATAGTCCGACAAAAGATCTCCCGGTTGATAGCGGTTATAGCGCTGCTTTTGGCGTTACCTACAAGGATGATAACGGGGATGTTCACCATGTATATTTCAGGTATCCTGATGAAACTTTATGGCATACAATAAAGAGAGCAGGTACCGGAGTTTTCGGTGAACTTTCTCAGGCTGCAACTGTTAATAATAATGAAAATAAAGCTGGTTATACAGATCCATGGCCTGCAATCGGGGTCGGTCCGGACGGCACACCGGTAGTGGGGTGGGCGGAAAACAGGAACACCGGTACAGTTGCATATGTGAATGTGGCGTATAAAGATTCTGCTCTTGGCTGGGTCCCGACACTTGTGGATGGATCAGCAGATGTTCATAATGAAAGCAGGCCTGTTATAGCAATTGTAGGAACTTCCGGTTACATGGTTTGGCGTGGGGGAAATGGGAACTTAAAACTTATGGTCTACTCATTAAATG
>CAZNLS010000101.1:0-8989 GCA_964573895.1 uncultured Clostridia bacterium | reverse complement strand
AATCCTGAAACAGGCAATAAAATTTTTTCTCTCAACTTCTTTAAATTATATGCAAAACTCAATCTATTATCAATAATAACAACAGAATGTTCATTTAAGTTTAGTGCTCCCCGATCTTTTCAACCCTGTATTTGTATGCAGTTATTTTATGAGATTTCAGCTCTTTGAAATATTCAAGAAGGTGCTGGCCACAATTACTACCTATCCCGTTTTCTTCAAGTTCACCGATACTTTCGATCACCGTAAATCCCCATTTTTTAAGCAAATCTGTCTTCTTTTTCAGCTCAGATGAGTCGAGGCAGTTGTCAAGATTATTTCTTACTGCAATCCTTGTCGGATTTACAGGAGTGATTTTTACCAGAAATTTTTCCGGATCAAATTCACCAGATATCACATCCGGATCAAAAGGTGCATTTCTTGAAAGAGCAAAATTCAGAGTCACTTTCCTGTCTCCTTTTTCAAAAAATCTCTCTCCGTATTCTGAAATCTCATTGAAATTCCATTTTTTTACCGGAATGTTTTCATCTCTGTACTTCTCCGAAGTGGAGTGAAGAGAAAACTGCATCTGGAATCTGCCTCCTCCGTATAGTTCATCTTTTATCCCGATCAATTCATCAAAAAAATCATAACAGGTCCTGGGAGCTACGGTTGAAATCGATGGCATAAAACCAGGTGCGGAATAACGGTTTTTAAAATCTTTTAGAACTTCCAAAACATTGAGGTTGAATGCAGGCTCTCCCAGTCTTGCAAACTGAATTTTGAATTTCTCAACGGGAATCAGCCTGTCAGGGAATCTTTCAACCACCAGATAGTCTATCTGTGAAAAGATCTCATCTTCTGATAATTTGCCAAGATAGTAACTCCCGGCATCACATATAGAGCATCCTACCGGGCAACCTAATAGTGTCGAGACGATCAGGACCCACTTATCATTTATTGTTAGCGGCGGTTGAAGTGCTTCCACAAATTCAACATATCTTCCTTCTGATAATTTGCCGATATAAACCGTGGCAATTGACTCATTCCCGGCTCTTGACAATACTTTCATCGATTTCCATCTCCGATAGAGAGTGCAATTTTCATGGCACATTTCAATCCGTTTCCTGCAGCGATGACAGCCTGCCTGAATATCCCGTTTCTGATATCACCGGCATAAAGAAGACGATGACCCGGTACAGAAATATTTTTAAAAAGTTCTGAATTTGGATTCCTGCCTGCAGCGCATAGTAAAAAATCACATTCAAATATCTTCGGGTCGTCCGAATCTCTTTTCACCACCAGCTGCAGTTTTTCGTCTGCACTCTCTTTTATATTTATTAATTCATTATCTTCTACAATCCTTATCAATTTATTTTCTTCAACTCTCTCAAGCAGAAAAGGTAACGGCCTTGTGATCTTTGAACGGTTTATTATTATAACCATATTTTTTTTTGAAAGTGAGAGAGCATAATCGAAAGCTGCATCTCCGCCACCGATTATTGCAACTTTACAACCACTTGTCCCGGGGAAATCAGAAATATCAAAATAAACTCTCTCTTCAGACTTCGATTGAAAATTTCTTACAACATCTGGAATTACGGGTATTGTCCCTGTTGCGGCAATAACATATTCAGAATAGCAGGAGTTCTTATCAGTAATTAAATTAAAATTTTCATGCTTCTCATTCCACTCAATTTTTTTCACTTCTTCAAAAACCGGGGCAATCTTAAATTCTTTCAATTGGTGGTACAGTATTGATGAAAACTTTCCGCCGTCAACCCCTCTTGGTATCCCGGGATAATTTTCGATAAGGTTCGCATTGTTTGCAAGTCCACCTATACGGGATTTTTCAAAAAGGTAAAAATCTATTCCGTATCTCTTTAACTGGATGGCAGCCGAGACACCTGCAGGACCTCCTCCAATAATCGCAACCGTTTTTTTATTCATTTTTTAATTATCTTAATAGTCTCTTCGGCAGTGACCGGTATGGCAAATCCATGTGACAAATTAGTGAGTGAAGAAAGATGAAATTCCCGATTATAAGTTGCCGTAAAATCTATCCCGAAGAACACTTCGAAGCCTCTGACGAATGCTTCTCTTGCCGTTGTTTCACAGCAGAGATGGGTCATAACCCCCCCGATGATCACCTGTTTTACTCCCATTCCCTCCAATTTATTTTCAAGATCAGTGTTATAAAATGCATCGTACTGACTCTTGTCTATAACGGTTTTTGGATCGATATCCAAATCAGTTACAAGTTCTGAGAACGGATTCTCTCTCACCAGTATATCTCTCCACCATGTCCCCATATTTGCAGCATTTTTTTCATCATTGATATGACGGGTACATATAACCGGAATCCCAATTTTTTGACATACTTTCATAATCTTTCTAACCCTGGGAAGAATGGATCGGGCAGAAGGGATGAATGCATGAGAGTTCTCATCGAAAAAGAAATTCTGCATATCCAGGAGAAGCAAACAGCATGCTGATTGATCGATTTTTATCTGATGACCTCCCTTCATCTGCATTATCTTTGCAATTACAGGGGAATTTATTTCATCCGATATAAGATTATCCAGATAATCCTCTTTATTGATCATTTGCAGTGTTCCCGCCTCCTACATAAATATCATTAACCATATCGAGTGATGATTATAAAATAATCCACTCCCAAGTCAACTCCATAGTAAGTTAGCAATCAGTTTAAGAACTCAATTAAACTCAGTTGTTATGTATTTAATGTCAGTCTTGTCGGTAAGAAGATCATGTACAGAGATCACACAGCTATAGCTACCTGTAGAATAAGATGGAAATTTGAGAGAAACGGTGAAATTTTTCTTGTCCGCAACAAGGATCTTCTCCTGGTCAAAGACCTGTTTACCGCCTGCATTGGTAATGACAATATGTATTTTCAACTTTCCCAGCTTTCTCTTTCCTTCTTTTCTCAGATAAAAACCGTTAACGGCAACTTTTAATTTCCTTCCGATAAAGTTCGCATAAAGAACTTTAACAGCAGGGATCCTTTTTTCCATCTTTGCAAAATAGCGTTTAATATAATCCTGCCTGATATTATTGTCGTATATCACTTTGTAATTCTTATTACTGCACTCCACTCTGACATCCCCCTTTTTATCCGGATTCGTAGGATAGTATGTAAGCACATAGAGGACATCCCTTTTTTGGGTTATTTTATTCAGAGATCCCTTCAGATCATTTGAAGCAATCAATTCTCCGCCCGTTATTCTTGTCAGTTTCCTGAAATTGTTCTCAAGATCAGTTGAAACCTTTCTGTACTCTATATCTTTAGACAACATATCGTTTCTTGTCCTGATGAAAATCGTGTGAAAAACAGCACCAACTTTATAGAAGAGTTTTGATATCTGGTCAGTTGGAAAATCCTGAGAAACATCGAGAGCAATATTTATTCTCATTAAAAGGGAGGAGAGCATCTGCGAATATGCGATATCTTCTCCCCGGATACTTATCCTCAGATCATCAATCAGGTTTTTAATATAGTTTATTATATCTCCCGTCGGTTTAAGTTTTGGAAAAACTTCAAGCTGGTAAAAGTTCAACACCCATTTATCCATTTTAATCTTCTCAAGATATCTTGCAAAGTTGTAATAACTATTTATGTCAGGTGTCAGAAACCTTTTTTTATATTCATTCCAGGCATCCAGATAGCTTTCAAGTAATTTTTTGGAAACGTCCGCAGGGCTTCTCCTATTCCCCAGTCCTGCAATATCCATCTTCATCTGTTTTATCAGGCCCCTTATCCTATCGACAATTATAAGCTGCCTCCTTCTTGCTTTCTTACACTCTTCAGATACGGTTTTCAGCACCATGGACAGGATCCTTTTCTTGTTTTTCAGATTGTCAAGAAGATATGATTTGTTGTTAATGAAGATCATGATGATATCTTTTTCAGAGAGTATTTTTTCAAAAACATACCTGATACCACTCTCAAGTGATTTATTGAACCGGGTTGTCTTAAAAACAAGGAAGAAATAGCGGGAAGGCAAGATGATCGAATCACGATTGAGACTGCCGGGGTCGGTTAATTTTTTTCTTTTGACCCAGAATCCGTTTATTTCCTGAAGTTTTCCGTTTTCATAGATCCTGAAATCCGATTTTTTTAGGTTATCAACTGCTGTACCGCCAAAAAACACTCTGACGGGAACCTCAACATTGACAACAGAAACGCTTTCAATAATTTTTTTCTTCTTCAAGTTCTCTTTCTTTTTCTCATCGGTAGCCGGATTTATAATTAAGCATGCAAAAACCAGTAAGATGAATATTTTAAATAATACTTTTCTCATAATATTTAATTATACGACAATTTACTTCTCCGGTTATTGTTTTTTGAAAATGAATCATATATTATCCTAAAAAAAGATAACAGGAAAATTATTAGAAATAAGATGTTTGTTCCTACTGAGAATCAAATCAGAGATCTGGCAGAACGAGGTATTACCCTTGAAAATTTCAGGGATCAAATTGATAAACTTAGAAGAGGAAGTAAATATTTAGAAATCCTGAAACCTGCAGAGATACACGACGGGATAATGAGTGTCGGGAAAGATAATCATAAATACTATATCTCCCTGTTTTCAGCCATGTCTAAATCGGGAATTGCTAAATTCGTTCCCGCTTCCGGTGCCGCATCAAGAATGTTCTCCCATCTTACAAAATCTCCTCTCAACACTGCAAACCCGGAAGTAATTCATTTTTTTGAGGGCCTGAAAAGAAAAAATTTTGCCTTTACCAGGACACTGGAAAACCTGATACAGAGGAAAAATCAATCCCTTTGGCTGAAATTGGAAGAAAACCGTTTCCACGATATAATTAAATTTGTTATTGGAAGTGAAGGCCTGGATTACGGTAATACTCCAAAAGGACTAATTCTCTTTCACAATTACAAAGACATGGGGATAAGTCCTGTCGAAGAGCATATTCTTGAAGCTTATGAAGTTTTCGGACCAGGAGAAGTTAAAATTCATCTTTCCATAAGCCCTGAGCATAAAAACAATTTCATTAATTCATATGGAAAATATCGGAAACAATTTAAAAATAAAGATATTGAATTTTGTCTTCAATTTAACTTTCAGCTTCCATCAACAGACACTGTTTCGGTTTACAATGATGAAAGCCCGGTTAAACAAAGCAACGGAACCCTCTATTTAAGGCCGGGGGGACACGGATCACTTCTAAAGAATTTAAATGAAATTGATGAAAAAATGATATTTTTAAAAAACATTGATAACATTACAACCAAAGACAGGCTCGGGACTTCAGTTGAATATAAAAAACTTCTCGGGGGGATTTTAATCGATACAGTAGAAAAAATATCATCTTATTTAAAAATTATTCCAAGACTAAAGAGTGATTCCGAGACTATCAATGATATCTACTGCTATGCAAAGGATATATTGAACATAAATTTTAATGAGGACTTTCTAAATCTTGAACTACAAAAGAAGAAGGAGATACTTTTACAGGAATTGAACAGACCCGTCAGGATTTGCGGGATGGTGGAAAACCGTGGTGAACCCGGCGGGGGGCCTTTCTGGATTAAAGACGGGGAAAGATCGTCACTCCAGATCGTTGAAAAATCCCAGATAGATTTTTCCGATTCTTCACAAAAAAAGATATTTTACTCATCAAAATATTTCAATCCCGTTGATATAGCCTGCTGGTTATATGATTATAAAGGGGAAAAATTTGATTTGAATAATTTTGCAGATCATGGAAAATATATTGTTTCCAACAAGATATACAATGGCAATGAAATTAGAATCCTTGAGCATCCGGGATTATGGAACGGGATGATGAATGACTGGATTTCCATTTTTGTAGAAGTGCCCCTTGAAACATTCAATCCTGTCAAATGGGTAAATGATCTGCTGCAATCAAACCATCTTCCGGATCCTGACATAAAATTTTATGAATAAAGAGAACGGGCACCTTCGTGATTTCACTGCAATTATCCTTGCGGGTGGTGAAAGCAGGAGAATGAAAAGGGATAAAAAATTTTTGGAGATTCAGGGTCAAAATCTACTGGATCTTTGTATAAACCGGCTTGAAAAGTTATTCGGTGAAGTTATCATCAGTGTTGGCAAAAATAATTCATTTAATTACGGAGGTAAAAAAATAGTAAATGATATCCTTCCCGGAAGAGGACCCATAATGGGCATCTATTCAGCCCTAAAGAAATCGGGAACAAATAAAAATTTTATCATTGCAGTAGATATTCCAGAAATTGATACTTCTCTCATAAACAGAATGGCCAAATATACCGATAAATTCGAAATCGTTGTTCCGGTTAATTTTGATGGGAAATATGAGCCGCTTTTCGGATTCTATTCAAAATCATTGATCCCTCAGTTGGATGATTTCCTAAGAGGGGGATCAAATAAAATTATTGACCTTTATCAACTGGTTGAAATAAAAACAATCCCTCTGCAAAAGGAATATAAGATTGATAATCTGAACACAGTCAAAGATTTCCAAAGATATCTTGATAAGGGGAAAAACAGTGAAAAAAAAGAGTGATCTCCAAAGAAATGGGGCAGTTTATTTCTCTTTTGTCGGCTGGTCCGGTTCCGGAAAAACTACAGTGATTTCCCAACTGATCCGTGAATTAAAAAAAAGAGGGTTTTTAGTTGCTTCAGTAAAACATGCTCCGGAAAAATACTACCTTGAGCCTGAATCAAAAGACAGTTTCAAGTATTTAAAAGCCGGGGCATCAGAATCTTTCTTAGTAGGAAAGAGAGAGATAATGAACTCAAGGCTGACCGGCGAAAAGTTCTTATTTTTCGAAGAATACGGAGAACAGCTTGAACAATTCGATTTTGTTCTAAGTGAGGGATTAGTAAAAAAAAACAGCCCTGTATTTGAAATTTTCAACAGTGAACTCAATCTGGAATTGAAATACAAAAAGAGTGAAATAGAGGCAATAATCGGGGACAAGAACATTTTTGAAGATATGAAATTTTTTCACAGGGAAAATATTACCGACATTGCAAATTTTATGCTTGAAAAAACTAAATGGAGAAAAAAATGAAATGTTTCAGGAAAGAACTCTGGTTTGAAACAAAAAAGAGGAGAGAAATGGTTCACATTACTCCTCTCATCAGAGAATGCGTTAAAGAGAGCGGGATCAGTGAGGGATTACTCCTATGCAATGCAATGCATATTACGGCAAGTGTATTTATAAATGACAATGAATCCGGACTCCACCAGGATTATGAGAAATGGCTTGAAAAACTTGCACCCGAAAAGCCACATTCCCAATACAATCACAACGGATTTGAAGATAATGCGGATGCCCATCTTAAGCGAACGGTCATGGGGAGGGAAGTGGTAGTTGCAATCACAGATGGAGAACTTGATTTCGGTCCATGGGAGGCTATATTTTATGGCGAATTCGACGGAAAAAGGAAAAAAAGAGTTCTCGTTAAGATAATAGGAGAATAAAAAAAAAAAATTTTTCATTTATTAGTCCAGATGTGATAAAATCCTTCCTTAAAAATGGAAAATTTAGAAGATTTAGATTCCGTAAAAAAAGGGTGAAAACCGGTTAAGGCAGCTATAGAATGATTCCCGGATATAAATTTCCCCTTTCAACATGTTTCAACAAATTTCAGAAAAAGGAAAATCAGGGGAGAATTTATGGAAAAAGATGAAAAATCTATAAATAAAACCGCTCTTGAAAAAAGATCGAAGAAGAAGCCTTCAGCTAAGAATAATAGTTTGAAGGTGATTAGCGAATATTGTAAGGGTTGCGGTCTTTGTGTTGATATCTGTCCGACAGGTACTTTGCTACTTGAAGATAACATTGAGAGCAAATTCGGGATTTCTGTTAAAATCGATGCTATTGAATACTGCATCGGTTGCAAAATGTGTGAAAACAGGTGCCCTGATTTTGCCATATTCTCGAATTATGATGAGGAGAAAAAATGACAAAAAGAAAAGTATACCAGGGAAATATTATTGTCGCTGAAGCGGCAATTGCTGCCGGATGCAATTTTTTTGCAGGCTACCCTATTACACCCTCCTCGGAAATCGCACAATTTATGTCAAGAGAATTCCCAAAAATGGATCGAGATTTTATTCAGATGGAAGATGAGATAGCATCTCTCGGGGCATGTATCGGAGCTTCCCTTTCAGGGAAAAAAGTTATGACGGCAACAAGCGGACCTGGATTCTCACTAATGCAGGAACATCTTGGTCTGGCAGTTATGGCAGAGATACCTCTGGTTATTGTAAATGTCATGAGAGGCGGCCCTTCAACCGGTATGCCTACAAAACCATCACAGGCAGATATTATGCAGGCAAAATGGGGAACACACGGTGACCATCCAATCATTGCCCTTTATCCGGCATTTGCCGATGAAATATTTTCTGAAACTGTACGTGCTTTCAACCTATCCGAAAAATTCTGGAATCCGGTCATTCTCATGCTTGATGAAGTAATTGCCAAAGCACACGAAGATATTGAGATTCCATTAAAGAAAGACATAAATATATTCAAATATAAATCAAATAAAGTGAAAGACCTGAACATATACGACAGAGTTATCGGGGAGAAACCTCCGAGAGTAGATTTTTTTGAAGGTTACCCGATCCACATTGACGGTCTTGAGCACGACTCGCATGGCTGGCCTACTTATAATGCGGATATTGCTGACAAGATGCAGAAACTGAGACTTCAGAAGATCAGAGACCACTTGGATGAAATAGTTCTGTATAAAGAATATGAACTGGATGATGCAGAGATAATGATTTTTTCATTCGGCGTCTCTGCGAGATCTTCACTTGAGGCAGTAAAAAAGGCCAGAGCCAAAGGAATAAAAGCCGGCCTGTTCCAGGCACTTACAATCTGGCCCTTTCCGGATAAGGCTTTGAAAGAGAAATTCAAAAAAATCAAGAAAGTTTTGACAGTTGAAATGAACATGGGACAGACAAAATGTGAGATTGAACGAGTCGCTCCCGATGATGTCAAAAG
>CAZNLS010000100.1:0-9160 GCA_964573895.1 uncultured Clostridia bacterium | reverse complement strand
ATAATCCGGACTAATAAAAATGTGGAAGGTTATTATCTGATAAATGATGATGGGATAGAGATTTTATCTTCACCTGAGAATATGAATGAATATGGAGACCTTAGTGAAATTTTCTCAAAGATTTATACTGATTCTTCATTACTATCAAAGGATATTAATATATCTTCTGTAAACAGAATTTTCATTAATTATGATGAAAAAAATATTATAATTATGAAGATAGCATCAAATATTATACTGGCTTTTTTATTTAAAAAAAATATTAATCCCCTATTGATACTCCTTGAATTAAAGAAAACCTTAAGCCTGCTCAGCAGCCTTCTGGAAGAGTATTGAAAACAAAATAAAAAAGATGTATATATTTTGCGGAGAATGGGAAACAGATGAAAAAATATTTCTTTAAAGTTTCAGACTACCTTCAGATAGCCTGCTCCGGGAAACATACAGTCAGATTAATAATTAAATCGAATGATAAGCAAGCGGGAGAAATTATCATTATTGACGGGATTCTCTGGAATGCATTTGATAAAAAAGGTGATGGTGAGAATGCATTTTTAAGACTTGTTTTTGAAAGAAATGCAGAGGTTGAATCTTTTGAGATTTCCGACAAAGATCTGAAAAGATCCATATTTATGCATTGGGAGGAACTACTGATCAAAGGTGCAGCAGACAGGGATAAAAGCAGGAGAAGTGAGAATGGAAAAATGTCAGATAATGGCAAAAAAGAAGATTTGAAAGTGGTAATAAATCAGGGACTTGAATCTATAATGAAGCGTGATTATAAAAACGCTATTAATATTTTTAAAGATTTGAATGAGCGATATCCGGGTAATCTGACTATTAAAGCGAAACTGGAAAAATTAAAAAAAATCATTCCGGAGTTTTGAACTAACAGCTTAAAATTTTGGGAAATAGATTCTCGGAGGTGCATATTCTCCGGTTGGGAGAAGGATTTTGGCATAACTGCTTTCCCATATATTATTAAAAATTCTGTCGAGATTTTCAGCTATTATCTTATCTGATGTGAATACTTCGACATTCCTTGATGACATAAAATAATCTCTGCTCCAATTGCTTGTACTTATCATGCTGAGATCCGAATCTATTCTCATTATCTTTGAATGGACAACTCTTGAATAGGGGATGAATCCTTTTTTTGAAACTGGAATATTAATGAATTTTATAGTAATCCCATCTGTTTTGGCCAGTTCTCTAATACTTTCTATCCCGGGTTTTCTTAAATTCCAATTCGATACGATAATCCTGACAATGACACCCCTTGCTGCTGCTCTTTTTAATGCATCATTTAGTACATTGAATTTTTTCTCACTCTTCCAGATAAATGTGCTATAGCTTAAAAGCTGAACGGATATTCTTTTTTTTGCATTGTTAATTTTCTTAAGGATTGTGCTTAGTGTATCTTTAATACCGGGAGGATTTAATTTGGCGGGGCTTGCAGTAAGGAATGTTTTCCCTGATGAATTCGATTGGGAATTATTTTTGTTTTTGTCATAAACACCGGTTTCACCGCCGCAATATCTCCAATCGAGATTAAAGATCTTCAAAAGATCACTGACTATATTTTTTTCTTTAATATACACCCCTGTTTCCTGAATATGTTCAAGAGATCTCCAGTCAAAATTCTGACTTCCTATGAAAGCAGCTTTTTTATCTATTATGAAATATTTTGCATGCAGGATCCCGCCGGTGAGATTTTTCCAGTCGAAAGTTCTGATCTCAATATTTTTGAATTTTTTCAGTCTTTCGATCATCTTTTTTGAATTTCCCTTCATCTTTTTTTCAGTAAGAATTCTTATACTGACACCGCTTTCCGCTTTTCTGATCAGCTTATTTATCACCGGTTCAAGAAGAGATTTTTCCCTTGATACAAGGTAAAAAAAGGCGAGATCAATTCTCTCTTCTGCAGATGACACTGCTTCTTCCCAAACCACAGATGATGACCTCAGGCCAAATGATTTTAATGTCGTCTCAACCGGAGTTGAGATAACTAACTCAGAATCTTTTATTGCAGCACTACTGCAACCCGGAATAGTAGTGAATAAAAGCGATATAAGTAATACATGAAAAAATAAAAAATTTTTTTTTCGACTGATTGAATTGAACATATAGAATATATATCATTTTCAGCTTCTCCTGAGAAGTGTTATTCATATTTTAAATTGACTTTTTTTAAACGATTAAGTATAAAATAATCATGGTCCGGAAGGATATTGAGAGAAAAGGAAAATCAGATGAAACAGGGAGTATTGTTCAGCTCCAATATAGAAGAAGACGAACAATTCTTATTTCTACTGTTCTTTTCCTTATTTTTTTTCTATTAATTTTTGGAATTCTGGCGCTTACAAAAGGTAAATATCTGCTTGCGGTTTTTGATATATCCTCATCATTTATTATGGCATTAATTCTATTTATATTTAAAAAAAAAGATAATTATATCTCTTCAAGAAATATAATGATTGCAATAATATCAGTTGCATTTCTTTATTTGTTTGCAGGTGAAGGTATTGAATCGGGAAGTTATCTCTGGACACTTACATATCCGGTTTATACAATATTTTTTATTGGAGCGGGCATCGGATTAAATCTCTCTCTGACATTCCTCGGAGTTGAGATCCTGATTCATTTTTCAGGTCTGTTTCCCCTAAGGTTTCAACCTGAATTTCTCTTCCGATATATTAGTGTCTTTCTTGCAATACTTATGATTTCATACATTATCGAAAAGATCAGGGAGGACAATCTTTTCCGGTTAAATAAAATCAACAAACGATTAAAAAGCACGATTGGAAAATTGATTAAATCTCAGGAAGCACTTACAGCGAGCGAAGGGAAATACAGGACTCTCGTCGAAAGAGGAAATGATGGTATTCTTATTCTGAAAGATGAAATAATTGTCTACTCGAACCCGCAATTTTGCCGAATGCTTGGTATTACAGAAAAAAAAATCCTTAATGCACGGATAAAAAAGTTCATATTCAAAGATAATTACCGGGAGCTTCAAGGTTTTCTGAATCCTAAAAAAAAAGATACTAAAAATATCAGGACATTGGAAACAATATTTATTGACAGTTCCAAAAACCGGATTGATGTGGAAATTAAAAGAACATATATAGACTTTTTCAACGAAAGTTCACAACTTCTTTTTATCAGGGATATTAGTGAAAGAAAAAAATTTGAGAGAGAAAAAATAAAGTATTCTAAAATGGAAACTTTCAGAACGGTTTCAGATGGGATCACTCATGATTTTAATAATCTGTTGACTATAATAATGGGAAACACTGAACTGGCCAGACTCAACCTGAGTTCCGATAAAAAACTTATTTCTAATCTGAGAAAGATTGAAGAGGCGTCTGAACGGGCTGAAAAATTGATTAAACAATTATTAACCTTTTCAACCGATGCAACACTTGTTATGAGCAGGGAATATATCCAGGATATGATACCTGAGATACTTGATTCTTTTGAGGAATTTAAAAATGTGAAATTTGATCTTACCATAGAAAAAAATCTTTGGCCGGTACGTTGTGACAGAGACAGGGTCAGTATCGCTGTTTCCAATATAATTTTAAACGGAATCGAAGCTATGGAATTCAGCGGAAAGATAGGGATTGAATTGAAGAAAATCCCCGATATTAGAAAATATGATGATAAGCTGAAAAGAGGCAACTATATACTTATCGGAATAAGCGACACAGGCAGGGGAATTGGGGGAAAATATATTGACAGGATCTTTGATCCTTATTTCAGTACAAAGAAGAGTGTTACTCAAAAAGGCAGAGGGCTGGGGCTGACTATAGCAAACAGAGTGATTATTAATCATAATGGTCTGATAAAAGTTTTTTCGACTCCCGGAAAAGGTAGTACTATGGCAATCCTTCTTCCTGCTGAACCCGATGAGGGTTAATATAGTTTTATTTTAAATTATTTTGTGTGATCGGGTTGACCGGGAGCTGCTTCAATTATATAATAATTACCTTCCGCAGGAGGATCAATGAAATTATCCGAAAGAGCAGGATCAATCCAGGATTCGCCGATAAGAAAATTATATTCGGTTGCATTGGAGGCTAAAGAGAGAGGTATTGGTATTTATCATCTGAACATTGGTCAACCCGATATTCCTACTCCTCCTGAATTCATTAAGGCTGTATGTTCATTCAAAGACAGGGTGCTCTCATATGGTCCCTCTGACGGGATTCTCCCTTTAAAAAAGTCTATGATTGATTATTTTGAAAGATTCTCAATTAAACTGGAAACTGATAATATTGTAATTACTTATGGCGGAAGTGAGGCAGTCATGTTTGCCTTTAATATAATTGGTGATCCGGGAGATGAGATATTGATTCCGGAGCCTTTCTATACCAACTATAACGGATATGCAACTTTATCCAACCTGAAGATAGTCCCGGTGCCTACTGTTGCAGAGGATGGGTTTCATCTGCCGGATATTGAAGAGATTGAGAAAAAAATTACTTCGAAAACCAGGGCAATTTTAATATGTTCTCCAAATAATCCGACGGGGACGATTTTATCGGAAAAAGAGATCAGAATGATAGGTGAGATCGCCTCGAGGCACGGGCTTTTTCTCATTGCTGATGAAGTCTATAAAGAATTCGCATATGAAGGAGAGAAACATTTCAGTGTACTGGAACTTGATGGCATGGAAGATAGGGTCATTGTTGTAGATTCAATTTCAAAGAGATATTCATCCTGCGGTGCAAGAGTAGGGGCTTTTATATCAAGAAATATGGACATCATGAATGCAGCGGTGAAGTTTGCGCAGGCCAGACTATGTCCCCCGACACTCGAACAGCTTGGGGCGGAAGCGGCGTACAGGATCCCGCAATCATATTTCAGAGGTATAGTAGAGGAATATCAGATGAGAAGAGATACACTTTTTAAGATCCTGACTTCCAGAGATGATATTGTTCTTAGAAAACCTGAGGGGGCTTTCTATATTATGGCAAAATTGCCTGTAGATGACTCCGATAAATTTGCACGCTGGATGCTTGAAGAATTTGAAACGGGTGGAGAAACCGTTATGGTTGCTCCCGGAGGTGGATTCTATTCAACCCCGGGAATGGGGAAAAATGAAGTGAGAATTGCATATGTACTTGAATCGAAAAAACTGAAAACAGCAGCCAATATTTTACTCGAGGGTATCGATTTTTATAACCGCTCTTAGTTTTTTCATTTGCATCAATTGTCTGATATAATGTTGTTATGAAGAAGGGATTTACTCTTTCGGAAGTCCTTATAGTAGTAGCAATCATTGGGATATTGATCACTATTGTTATTCCTCAATATAGAAATTCAATAATCAAGGCAAGAGAAGCTGTACTCAAAGAGAACCTTTTTCAGATAAGGGATGCGATTTCAAAATTTTACAAGGATAAGGGGAAATATCCGGTATCACTGGATGAACTTATTACATCCAGATATTTCAGGAAACTGCCTGTTGACCCATTTTCCGGAAAGGCTGACTGGATTCTGGTAAGGAACGAACCGGAAGATGAATTTGACAATTTCGACATGGAAGAATACCAGGGAATAATAGATATAAAAAGCAGGGCCGTAAATCCGAGGGACAAATCAAAAAAATATAATGAATGGTAAAAAATCGGGATATGCCCTGATTGTAGCAATAATTGCCATAAACCTAATTGCTGTATTCTCTCTTATGGCGGCATCAATGTGGGAAAGGGAGATGAACAGAGATCTCGAAAAAGAACTTTTCTTCAGAGCAAACAGATATGTCATGGCTATCGAGAGATTCAGGAAGAAAAACCAGAACCGCTATCCGGAAAGTCTTGAGATCCTGTATGAAAAAAAATTCATAAGAAAACTCTATAAAGATCCCCTGTCAAATACTGGGGAGTGGAATCTCGTTTTCAGGAGTAAAAATCCCCGCGAAAAAGCGCTGTTAATAATCCCTTCGGGTTTTATTTCCAAATACGTCAGGAGTGCGAATCTGATCGGGGTTAGTTCTACTTCGATTGATGACGGGTACAGGGTCTATAGGGGAAAGAACAGGTATGATGAGTGGGCTTTTTATACAGGACAAAAACCTGATAAAGATATGCCTGAATTGAAATTCATAACTGATTGATGAAAAAGATCTTTATATTAGCTGCTGACCATTCGGCGGAAAAATATGGTGTTGAACTGGTCAGCTATTTCAAAAAAAATTCTCCTGATATTGAGTTCTTCGGAGCAGGCGGAGAACAATTCAGGGAAGCAGGCGTTGAACTTTTGGCTCACAGCAGGGATCTGACAATAGTCGGGATTGTTGAAGTTGTATTTCATCTCTTAAAACTAAAAAGATATTTGAACATTTTTGTAAAAGAGGCAAAATTAAGAAAATGTGATGCTGCTCTACTTATTGATTTTCCGGATTTTAATCTTCGTCTTGCTAAAAAGTTTAAAAAACTCGGGATTCCGGTATACTACTATATAAGCCCGACAATCTGGGCCTGGAGATATTCAAGGGTAGAGCAGATAAGAAAATATGTTGACCACCTGTTTGTTATCTTTCCGTTCGAAGTTGAATTGTACCGAAAAGAAAAAATATCATTTACATATACCGGACATCCGCTGCTTAAAAGTATCAGGGTAATTGAGTCCCTGCCATCTTTCAGGGACAAGGTGGGAATTAAAAAAGATGAATATATGTTGACCCTTTTACCGGGAAGCAGGAAATCCGAGGTAAATTCTCTCCTGCCGGTGATGCTTGAATCGGTAAAAATTTTGCAACAAAAATATAAGATTAGAATATTCATTCTCAAGTCGGATTCCATTGAGAGAATAGAGATAAAAAAATATCTTTCCGGTGAGTGGAAAGAGACCAAAATAGTAAGCCAAAAGGAGGGGTATAACCTGATCGCAGATTCGGATGCTGTTCTGGGAACATGCGGTACTTCAAACCTGGAGACTGCTGTTTTGGGGACTCCATTCGTCGCCGTTTACCGGGTAAACAGGCTCTCATATTTTTTAGGGAAGAGATTTTTGAAGATTGAAAACTACTCTATTGTTAATATACTTCTCGGGAAAAGATTAGTGGATGAACTCATTCAGGAAGATTTCAACCCAGGATCGGTTTCAAGAGCTGTTGAAGATATTCTTGTGAACAAAAAGAGAATAACTGAGATGAAGAAGGAGTTTTTAAAGATCAAAGAGATGCTCTCACAGCCCAAAAACCCCGTAGAGATCATCTACAACAGAATCAATTCCGATTTGATGAAAGAAATATAGTAATTTCCCACCTTACAATCTTTTGTCTCAATTCTCATTGAAAATGATATTGTTGTATGATATGTTTGAAAATTATTATATCTCATTTCTGCGGGATTAAAATCTAATAATATTGTAAAGGAGGATCAAATGGAACATGATGTAGAAGTCAGCGGACTTCCGGAAAATGCCTACAGAAAATTAAAGGAAGGAGAAGTATATAAACCTGTTGTCCCGTCAGCGAGACCCCTTCCTGAATTGACCGGATATTCACTTGGATGGGGGATGTTTTATGCAATACTTTTTTCGGCAGCTGCTGCTTACCTGGGATTGAAGATCGGGCAGGTTTTCGAGGCAGCGATACCGATAGCCATCCTTGCTGTCGGGTTGTCTTCTGCTCAGGGCAGAAAAAATTCTCTTTCCGAAAATGTCATTATTCAATCGATCGGTGCAAGTTCCGGAGTGGTCGTTGCAGGAGCTATCTTTACTATACCCGGTCTATATATACTGGGCATCGAAGCATCATTCATCCAGGTATTTCTTGCATCTTTATTCGGTGGTTTTCTTGGAATTTTATTCCTGATACCCTTCAGGAAATTTTTTGTTAAAGATATGCATGGGGAGTTCCCTTTTCCCGAAGCAACTGCAACAACAGAGGTGCTGGTTGCAGGAGAATCGGGTGGTTCCAAAGCGAAAATACTTGTAAAAGCTCTAATCATCGGAGGAATTTATGATTTTTTAATATCCGGCTTCGGGCTCTGGAAGGAGAAGGTTTCAACTCTTGTTATTCCCTGGGGAAGAAAACTGGCTGAATCTGTAAAACTTGAGTTTAATTTTCTTACAAGCTCTGCTGTTATGGGGCTTGGATACATCATCGGTTTGAGATACTCACTCATTATAGCATCGGGATCATTTCTCGCATGGTGGGTGCTTGTTCCCGCAATCTTTTATATTGGAAAGTTCAATCCTGCACCTATACTCGATGCGGCAAAACCTATTTCACAAATGATGCCGGCTGAAATTTTTAGCCAGTATGTCCGCCATATTGGAATCGGTGGAATTGCAATGGCAGGAATTGTGGGGATAATAAAATCGAGAAAGATTATAGGAGGTGCATTTAAACTGGCAGCTTCAGAAATAATGGGGAAGGGTCCGGACGGCAGCAGTTCGACTGAAACAAAAGTCGAGCGTGTTCAGAAAGATATCAGTATGAAGTGGAATGTTCTTCTTATAATGGCTACTCTGATCGGAATTTTTGCCTTCTTTATGATAAGTGTTCTCGGGGGAAATATAACACAGGCCCTGATAGGTCTCTTAATAGTGACAATAATCTCTTTTCTTTTTACTACTGTAGCGGCAAGAGCAATAGCAATAGTCGGGACTAATCCCGTTTCGGGAATGACGTTGATGACTCTGATAATCTCTTCGGTAATTCTTGTATCGATTGGTCTCAAAGGAAATAACGGAATGCTTGCGGCTCTTCTGATTGGAGGTGTTGTCTGTACAGCTCTTTCGATGGCAGGAGGATTTATTACCGATCTGAAAATCGGATACTGGCTCGGGACTACACCTGCAGTGCAGCAAAAATATAAATTTCTCGGAACGCTTCTGTCTGCGGCTTCTGTCGGTCTTGTGATCCTTATGCTGTATAAAACTTACGGATTCGGACCCGGAGGGCTTGAGGCCCCACAGGCTTCTGCCATGGCAGCCGTACTGAAACCTTTAATGACAGGCCAGCCTGCTCCATGGCTCCTTTACCTGGGAGGAGGATTTCTAGCTCTTGTCCTTGAATTTGTCGGAGTGCCGCCTCTTGCATTTGCCCTTGGAATGTATCTTCCGCTCTATCTGAATACACCGCGCGTTGCGCGAGCGTATACTGTGCATCTGTGCGGAGATAGTGTACAGAGACTGAGGC
>CAZNLS010000099.1:0-9224 GCA_964573895.1 uncultured Clostridia bacterium | reverse complement strand
AGAGAAGATCAAAGGATCTGTTGATAAAATATTTATGGAGATTGAACTCCCGGGATCAACAATAGAGGTCCCGGCATCTCATGAACAATGAAAAAACAAAATTATATACATTCAGTAATGGCTACTTTGTTTATAGCAGTTCTTATTTTCTCACTCTGGTCCTGTAGAGAAAATCGAAAATATAGAATTCTGAACAATCCATATAAAATAATCGATAAATCAGGGAAAGAAAGAAATTATAGAATATTTGTACCTGCCGGTGATCAAAAAGTACCGCTGATAGTCTATTTTCATGGAGTAATGTCTGAAAAATTCAAAAAAATGTCAGTTCTAAAAAACTATACCGGAAGTCCGGTCGAAGAGACAGGATTAATCGAATTTTGCAAAAAAAACAGCATTGCACTGTTAGTTCCCGAACCTGCTTATAAATTTAAATTTCTTAATGTAGCTGCAAGGGGATGGTCCCCTTTTAAGAAAGAGACAGACGGGATTGAAAAAATGATTGATGTTGTTAGTGAAAAACTTGATATTTTAAATGGGAAAATTTACTTAACCGGAATTTCAGCGGGGGCTGTATTTGTCAACTATCTTGCTAACAGGCGACCCAAATTATATGAATCAATAATTTCTCATTCTCAGGGGTATATCGATGAGAAGAACTCACTATTGAATCCTCAACGGAGGGGAAAAAAATTCGGAGTAGTCCTTGCATATACCAGAGGTGATTATAAAAATCTTAAGGATATAACTGAAAAAACTTATATAAATTACAAAAATGCAGGTTACAAAGTTGTTATATTGAGGGATCTGCCTCCGAAAAATCACAGCTGGGCAACCTCATTCAATAAAAAATTCTGGAAGCTTCTTTTAAAGACAGGAAATAAATCAAATGATTAATTTAAAAAAAATTGAAGATAGAATGCGTATAAAAACCGGTGGTTTGATAACCTTTATGATAGTTTTGTGGCTGATAATGCCCGGATGCGGTCGAAAAGGTGATAAAAGCACTTTTTTGTCTCCCTTTTCTTCAGACAACCGGGAGAAAAGGGTAGTTGAAACTTTTGATAATAAGCTTTTCCGTCAGCTGATTGTTAAGAAAAAAATCCCGGGCAAATATATCTGGAAGCCCGGGAGAAAAACAGAAGGCAGGATGATTTTTACTTTAATATCGGGCGTTGAAAATCCGGGTAAATTTAAAAAAAGTGAAACATGGTTTTTTGTTAAAAAAAATAATTCAGTTATTTATAAGCTGTTACTTTCGGATGAATTCTATATCAAACGGAGGAGGGGACAACTTTCTCTCTTTACAAGAAAAGTTGAACTCCCGGTTAAAGTGAAGAGCAGCGATCAATTGATATTTCAAATTGAAGGTTCCGGAAATTATGGGAATAAAAATTTCTTTTCACTGGGTGACATTAGAATTTTAAGTGATACTGCTGAAGATTTTAAAAATCTGCTGATCATATCAATTGATACCCTCAGGGCGGATTATCTTGGTTATTACGTTAGAAAATCAAAAAAGAAATTTCCTTCAGATAACCTTTCGCCAAATATTGATAAACTTGCCGAAGAGTCGGCAATATTTTTCAATGCATATACAACTATTTCTTCAACATGGCCGGCGCTGTCATCGCTTATGACATCTTTAATGCCTTTTGATCATGGTGTAAATGAGAACGGACAACAGTTGAAAGATAAAAATACGTTAAGCAGAATTCTTTTTTCAAAGGGATATTATAATGCTTCTTTCAGGGCAAATTCTTTTCCATTGAAAGTGGGCGGATTCTATGAAGTAAAAAACTTTTTCAGGAATGACAGGAAACTTATTGACTGGTCAAAAAATTTTTTCCGTATTAATTCTGGCCAGAAATTCTTTTTCTGGATGCATTTGATGGGAGTTCATGCCGGTTACAGGCCATCTCCTAAAATTTTGAAGAAGATAGAGCCGGAAAAATACAGAGGAAAAATTACCGGAAATGCAATGAAACTAAGCAGAATAACAAAAGGAACACTTAAGGCTTCGGAATTCGATATTAACCATGTCAGAAATCTGTATTCGGGAGAACTTCTACAGCTTGACGGATGGTTAAAGGAAATTTTTGACCTTTTAAAGAAAAGAAAAATATATGATAAGACAATGATAATACTTCTTGCGGATCATGGGGAGGACCTTTTCGAACACAACCGCCATTTTTTTCACCATCCTTCAATATATAATAGCGCTTTGCATATTCCTCTTCTAATAAAATTTCCGGGATCGGTCTTCAGGAGAAGCATAGATGAAACTGTGTCAATTATGGATATTATGCCTACAATTTTGGATTATTTTAATGTTGAATCCGGAACTGTATTCGAGGGGAAATCCCTTATGCCGCTCATTTCAGGAAAGAAAGAACATCTTTCCCGAAATTTTGTAGTTTCCGAATCAAGTTCAAGCAGAATCTTCACGGCAATTGGAAGAGAGTGGAAGTATATTTTTAATCCTTTAAAAATACTGCCTAAAACTCAATTTGGGAATCCTTACCCGGTTAAAGTGGAGGAATTTTATAACATTATTAAAAATCCTTCTGAGAGTAAGCATTTATCCGGGAAAACAAAGGTATCGGTTTTAAGGGCATTTAAATCTTTTCTTTTCAATTATATTAAATCAAATAAAATCTTTGAAAAAAGGAAAAATATTAAGAAAGGAAAACTATCCCCGGAAGCTTTCAAAGAATTGAAAACTCTCGGATATATTTGATGAATTGAATCAATTGTCATTTTTCCCTTAAATTGACTAGAATTCCCGTCTGTGTTACGATTTTATGCCAGGAAAAATCAAAATGATAAAAAAAAAAAATCTCTATTTTACAATACTAATATTATCAGCATCTCTACTCTTATCTTTGTTCTCTTCTTCCTGCAGTTCACAAAAGGAAAAAGAGTATAACGTAGTATTAATAGTTATTGATACCCTGAGATCAGATCATTTATCAGCTTACGGATATAAAAGAAATACATCCCCATTCATTAAAAAAGTGTCAGAGGAGGGTGTGTTATTTGAAAATGCTTTTTCTGCATCATCATGGACATCTCCTGCAACTGCGTCAATTTTTACTTCTCTCTATCCTTTTCAGCATAAAGTGTATATGGGACTCCTTGCATTTCTCACAGCTAAGCAATATGATACATCGGTTAAAATTGACAGGATACCGGAGAAAATAGAGACAATTACGGAGGTCTTTAAAAAAAGAGGCTATTCTACTTTTGGAATCGCCGATAATCTTAATATTGGAAAGAAGCAGGGATTTGACCAGGGATTTGATAAGTTGCTGACTTTTGAATACAAGGGGGCGGATGTAGTAAATGAGAAATTGAGAGGATGGAAAAAAGATTTAATGAAAAGCAAAAAATATTTCCTATATCTTCACTACATGGATCCGCATGCTCCTTATCATAGTCGAAAGCCCTGGTACAGAGAACAGAAGGGGAGGGTAGCAATTTCAAAAGAGGCTTATGACAGCGAAATAAATTATGTTGACAGATATATTTCCGAAGCTTACAAAGAATTCGGCTGGGATAGAAATACTCTGTTAATTATTACAGCAGACCATGGAGAAGGACTGTGGGATCACGGTAAAATGGCGCACGGAAATTCATTGTATAGAGAAGAGATACAGGTTCCGTTTATTATAAGGTTTCCCAAAGGTGTAAAACCTTCAAGGATAACAACAAATGTATCTACAATTGATATTCTGCCAACCATAAGAGACTATATGGGTTTTTCCGGTAAAACGGGATATTCCGGAGTGAGCCTGATGAAACTTATCAAAGGAGAAGCAGCAGATTATAAAAAGAGGTTCATATTTTCTTATTTATTCAAGAAAATAAGACATAAAGTTGAATACAAAGCGGTAATCTATAAAGATCTTCACTATATGTCATATCTTTCGGATAAAGAGGAACTCTACAATTTTAAAATGGATAAATTTGAAAAATTGAATCACATATTAAAAAGTTTAAAGACTGCAAAAATTCTGAAATTTAAATTTGAAGATTTTAAAAAGAGAAGTAAAAAATATTTAAGAAGATCTGAAAATTATAAGCTTAACAAGGAAAAAATTGAAAAGTTGAAAAGCCTGGGATACATCCAGTAAAGAGTAAAATGAAAAAGTTGTATCTTATTCTAATAGTGATTCTATTAATGATTACCTCTTTTTTCTTATTTCAAGGTAAACGAACTGATATAATCCGATTAAATCCGCTGCTTATTTCCGGCGGGAATTATGATAAAACTCATAAAGCCGGGAGTGAAATAATTGATATTCTCACTGAGGATATCCCTGATTCAACTGTCTTCCGGGTAAGTGGCAGGTCAGTTGTTAAAATTAATCCGGAAAGAAATTGGAAAGCAGGATTATTTTTTACATTTAGAGTTAAATCTGATAAAGGGAAAAAAATTAGAACTAAAATCAGCCTGATTAGAAAAGGGGCAAGAATTCATTTGAAAAAAGTCTCAGGCGCATCCTATTATCACTCATTTTCAAAAGAGTTGAAATTCAGGAATGATGACATTGTTGAAATAGTATTTTCGGGAAATGGATATGCTGCCGTGAACAGGCCTGTTTTTTACAGGATAATTGATCCCGGGAAGCGGACATATGTATTTGTCATTGCACTGGACACTTTGAGATCCGACAGGACAGGAAAAAAAATGAGGGGTGTCCGTATTATGCCTAATATTGACAAGTTTATCAGTGACAGTGTCAATTTTACAAATACTTTTTCTCAAAGTAACTGGACTCTTCCTTCATTTTTATCCTTTTTTACTTCACTTTATGAGTTTAATCACAAGGCAACAAAAGAATCAGGACTGGGGCCTGATGTTAAATTATTGAGTTCAGATCTGTCAAAAAATTTTTTTATGTATAATTTGAATTCCGGACTCTGGATGCAGGGAAAATACGGCTTTTCAACCGGATTCGATTTTTTTAATACATATTCAAATCCACAGGACAATCTTGGCAGTCAGAAACTTTTTGAAAAGGGCAGGAATTTTCTTAAAAATTCAAATATTCCTTCACTGTTTATGTTTTTACATACATATCAGATCCATTCGCCTTATAACCCCCCCCATAAATTCATAAAAAACTTCAAACCTGAACCTGAGTTTAAAAAACTTGATACTTTCTTTTACAAAAAACAGTTTAAATCAGATGTTTCAGATAAAAAAAGAATCTCAATGGAGGAACTTTATAATATTGAAATAAATACCTTTGATTATTATTTTGGAAAATTTATAGATTTCCTGAAGGAAAGAAAAATTTATGGCAGATCAATGATTATTCTAATGTCTGACCACGGAGAGGAGTTTTATGAACATAAAGGATGGTCACACGGGCACTCTATGTTTAATGAGGTTATCAGTGTTCCTCTCTTTATTAAATTCCCGGGTATGAAATACAGAAAAAAAATCATTAATAGCAATTGCGGATTAATTGATATCCTTCCTACGATTTGTGATTTTTATGGAATTGAAACCTCAAATATCATAGATGGAGAGTCACTTATTCCTCTCCTCAAAGACAGAACTCTGAAAAGAGATCTCCTGATATCATCCAATTCAATTACAAGACTTGTAAAAGATATCCCGCCAAAATTTTCCCTGATAAAAGGAAAATATAAAATGATATTTAACTATCCTTATTCGAAGAAAAACATTGAATTTTTTAGAAAATGGGGTACTCCTCCCCGGCAAAAAGAGATAACTATATTTGAACTGGATCGCGGAAAAGAAAAAAGGATTGAGGACATTATGTTCAAAAAACTCTTCTCGGAATTTAGAAAAAGTATCAATCCCATAAAAAAAATAATTGAAATCAATTCTAAACTCAGAAGCGGAAAAATTATAAAACTTTCTGAAGAGGAGAAGAAAAAACTTAAGTCTCTGGGATATTTTCAGAAGTGATAATGAATAAGGAATTAAAAAAGAGAATTCTATCTATATTACTTATTATACTAAGTCTGGTTGGGTGTGGAAAATCAAACAAATCCGAATGGGAGTTGAAAGATATATCTTTCAAAGCCCGTGACGGATTCAGATTAAACGCATACATTGTAAAACCGTCTGTTCCTGACGGAAAATATCCGGCCATTGCAGCTCTTCATCAATTGTGGGGAAACAGGGATGATTTCTTGAAATTGTTTCCCCTTCTTGCTGAAAAAGGAATTGTAATTTTGGCACCCGATTTTCCGAGGCAGAGGCCAAATTTGAGCCTGGAAAGGATCTCTGACCTTAGAGATTCCGTTGAATATTTGGAGAGTCTGAATTTTGTAGATAAGAAAAGGCTTGCAATTATCACATCAAGTTTTTCCGTTGACACAGGACTTCTTGCGATCAAGGGGAAAAAAAATGTTATTGCGGATGTCATGTTATCCGGGCCGGTTATAAGTGAGGATTCAAGGAAATGGATTACCAGAAACAGTGATCTGGCTATCTTTACAATAACATCGGTATATGATGAAAAGCCGGGTCAACCTGCACATCATCACCTGATCATGGAAGAACTGTTAAAGAGATCTCTTAATCCGTTCTCCAGAAAATATTTTATTACCGATAAAAAGAATATCTATTCTGTTTATGCTCATGGGACTTTTGTTTTTGATGAGATACCGAAGAGTCTGAAAATGGTTGCTGATTTCTTTTCTCAAAGATTTCATTCGAATTCTTTAAAGGGAGGATCGCTGAAAGAAGAGATCCCGTTATTCGGGGTTGAGATGAAATCAAGAGACGGTTTTCCGGTTTTTGCCACATTCAAATATCCGGCAGTCAGGAGAGGGAAGATACCTGCCGTAATTCTCTATCCGCCGCAATTTATGAACAGGAGATTCTATAATAGTGTTATCAGCAGATTTATCTCCAGGGGAATGGCAGTTCTGATTCCAAATACGAAACGTACATGCAGACGCAACGGCACTCTTCATCTTTGTGAAAAGGAGATAGGCGGAGCCGTTGATTTTTTGAAAAAAAGTAATTTAATCGACCCTAAAAGGATAGGGATTCTTCTTCCTTCGTTTTATTTCTTATTTGCTAAGAAGATGATCAAAGAAGAAAAACTGCCGTTTAAGGCGGTAATATTCATGAAGACCAGAGAAATGAATTATGGTATAGATCCTTATAAGCTGACCTCCGAAAAATATTTAACGGGAGTTGTCGAAGGAAAAAACTTTGAAAAAATACTCTATTTATTCAGAAAAAAACTAAAATGAAACTGAGCAAAGCAAAAAAAATATATTTTAATTCAGCATTGATCATCCTGTTCACACTGATAGGTTCGGGAAAAACTTTATTGAAATGGAGTGAAATACTCATAAAACCAGGTAAATATTCAACCGGTGAAACAAACAATTATGACAATCCTACGAGAGAATTCATTACTCAGGGTTTTTTTATCGACATTCATCCTGTGACAAACAGGGCATACCTGGATTTTTTAAAAAAAAGCGGGTACAAAATTAAGGGACGCTTTAATTCAATTTCTGCAGAAAAAAACCCTGATCTGCCTGCAACCGGTCTTACTTATCATGATTGTGAATCATTTGCAGTATTTTACGGGAGACGATTACCTTCTGAATGGGAATGGGAAATTGCTGCAAGATCGCTTAAAAGTTCTAATTTATATTTCCATGGAAAAGCATCAAAAAAGAACGAAGGTAATTTTTTAAACTCAAAAATATATAAAAAAGTTGAAGTTATGCTTTATAAACCCAATGAAATTGGGATTTATGGAATGGAAGGGAATGTTTTTGAGTGGACATCGGGGAATTATGAAGATTCATTTTTAACTGTAAAAAAAAGCGGGCAGCCGCGTTTGAAGGTGTTGAGAGGCGGTTCCTGGACAAACCAGTCTTTTGATGTGAAGACTACAACAAGAACTCCGTTCCCGCCTGAAAGGTATCTTGAGTGGATAGGTTTCAGAACAGTTAAAGACGTTAGAGGCAAAAAATGAGTGGAAATAAGAAGTGGTTTTTTTTTGCGATAGTTATAATCGTTTTCTCATTTTTTTTGAGAGTATATTCACCACTTTCTGATCTGCCGAAAAATATATCTATCAGCGGAAGCATTTACACAGATGAAGGAAATCAGTGTCATAATTCCAGGAGCAGGGTTCTCTATGGAAAATGGTTCCCTGATAACTGGAAAATCACTAATTATAATCCGGTTGTTCCTTATCTAAAATATTTGATATTTAAGATTTTCGGGGTCGGACTTCTTCAGGTAAGGTCTGTTTCATTTATATTTGCCCTTCTTACTCTCTTTGTATTCTACCTGACTCTAAGGTCAGGATTATCACCCCCTGTCGCCGCAGCCGGAATACTTTTGCTGGGATTCAACTTTCTATTTACAATGTATAACAGAATCGGAACATTTGAGACTCCCATGATTTTCTGGATGGTTCTTTCGATCTATTTTATTGAAAAATTCAGAAAATCAGGAAAGATCATTTATCCGGTACTATCCGGTGTCACCGCATTTATGGCTTTTGTCTTTAAAATGACTGCGGCTCATATAATTCCTGTTCCTCTGCTTGCCATGTTGTCTATATATTTTCTGTTCCCGGCTGATTTGAAAGTGAAACGAGGTACGATTCTGAAGGGGATTCTATATACTGTAGCCGGAATTTTTGCCGTTTTCATCTTCTGGCTTTTTATATTTTATCTACCCAACAGAGAATGGATAAAAAGTGCTCCCGGTTCATATATTGGCAACCAGATGTTCCCAAAAAGTATATCCCAGATGCTGGGTAATATACTGGCCTATAACTGGAAAGAGCAGTTTTTTAAAATGTCTCCCGTTTGGGTTGCTTCACTTTTATATATTCCCATATTTGTAAGAAGATTTTTTAATAAGAGAATCACGTTGACCGAGGCGGCATACTTCTTTTTCCTTCTTTCTCATACTGCATCATTAATGATTATGAATCACAGGCCGACAAGATACCTTATTGCAGCAATTCCGCCGATGGTTTATCTCACGTCACTTTTCCTGGAACGGATATACAAAAAATCGTCCGGAAAAACAAGTCCTGTACCAATGAAATCAGGAGTTGCAATTTTAATTACAGATATTTTATGGCTGAATTTTTTCCTTTTTTACTGTCTTTCACCTCTTTTTCAAAAATTAACCGGTCATGGTTTTTTTGACAGATTTAGGTACGACAGAAACCGCCTTGATGCTTGGTTTG
>CAZNLS010000098.1:0-9258 GCA_964573895.1 uncultured Clostridia bacterium | reverse complement strand
TTGCATCCGAGCTTCTGATAGCAGCAAGAGCAACATTTGTGGCACGTGAGACCGTGAACCGTCCGGTTCAACTAAAAAATGTGATAAAAAAATCCTTTCAGCACAACGGGTTTTCTGTCGTGGAAGCTATCAGTAATTGTCATATTAACCTGGGAAGACGTAATAAAATGAAGAATCCCGTAATGATGTCGAAGTGGATAGGAGAGAGGACAGTAACCAAAGATCAGTATGAAAAACTCTCGGAAGAGGAGAAAGAACATAAATATCCTGTCGGAATTCTCAAGGAAGATAAAAATCGGTTCGAGTATTCCGAACTTTATCACAAACATATAGTACCGGCAGCCAAAAAAGCAGCAGCTAAAAACAATAAGAGGAAAAAATGAGCAACACATACGAGATTAGATACGGAGCAGTTGGAGGGCAGGGTATTATCACTGCCGGAGCTCTGCTTGTTGATATTGCGGTTGAAAAAGAGGGGAAATTTGCACTTGAAAGTCCGACATACACAGCCACTGTCAGAGGAGGCCCTACCAAAGTCGACGTTCTTATTTCTGATGAGAGAATCATTTTCCCACAGGCATGTGCTATCGATTTCTTTTTTTGCACTTTTCAAAAAACATTCGACCTGTATAAAAGCAGGCTAAAAGATAATGCTATCGTTGTAACAGACAGCAATCTTGTCAAAAATATGGGTGACACGAAAGATTGGAAAATATATAACATCCCAATAATTAATGAAACGAAGAAACGTCTCGGAAACATTGTTCTCACTTCAGTTGTAACACTGTCAATGACTCAAAAACTGACAAACATAATCAATTATGACAATATGGTGAGTCATATTAAAAAATGGGCCCCGAAAGGTTTTCTTGACCTAAATCTAAAAGCAATTGAAGTTGGAAGAGAGCTTGTAAAATAAGTCCTGCTCCTTGACTTTTTTTTTAAATAAAATATCATTCTAACAAATGAACATTTACAGTGAATTTATAAGTGAATTGAAACAAAGAGGAATGATCAATGATCTTACTCCGGGAGCGGAAGAACAGCTCGCAAAAGGGATGACTGCAGCATATGTAGGTATTGATCCGACTGCCGATTCTTTGCATATCGGACACCTGGTTTCTCTAATGATGCTCAAACATTTTCAGATGAAGGGACATAAACCGATAGTTCTCATAGGCGGGGCTACCGGAATGATCGGTGACCCATCGGGAAAATCTGAGGAAAGAAACCTGCTCGATGAGAAAACACTAAGGCATAACCAGGAGTGCATAAAAGTTCAGGCCTCAAAATTCCTGGATTTTGACAGCGGAAAAGATAATAGTGCCATTTTAGTCAATAATTATGACTGGATGAAGGAATACACTTTTTTGTCTTTCATCCGTGAGATAGGAAAACATATCACTGTTAACTATATGATTGCAAAAGATTCAGTAAAAAAAAGGATCGGTGAGGATTCAGACAAAGGAATGTCTTTTACAGAATTCTCATACCAGTTGGTTCAGGCAACAGATTTTCTTGAACTCTACAGATCAACAGGATGCAAGCTTCAGATGGGAGGTTCAGACCAGTGGGGAAATATCACAACAGGTATTGAACTAATCAGGCGCAAAACCGGAGGTGAAGCTTATGCATTGACCTGCCCCCTGATCACTAAAAATGACGGTTCAAAATTCGGTAAAACGGAGGAGGGGAATATATGGCTCGATCCGGAAAAAACTTCGGCTTTCAAATTTTATCAGTTCTGGTTAAATACATCTGATAATGATGCTGAAAAATATATAAAAATATTTACAACTATGGATATTAAAAAGATCTCCGATCTTATCAAAGAACACCGGCAGTCTCCTCACCTGAGGATCCTTCAGAAAAAACTTGCTGAAGAGATAACTATGATGGTTCATTCCAAAAATGATCTTGAAAAGTCGATCACTGCCTCTGAGATACTTTTCGGTTCAGGCACAAGGGAGAATCTTGAAGATTTGAACGAAAAGGAATTATTAAATATATTCGAAGGAGTTCCGATATTCAGGATTGATATCTCCGAGCTGGATAAAGGTTTAAATATCTTAGATCTGTTAGCAGTAAAAACAAAAATAGTATCTTCAAAAGGTGAGGCTAGAAGACTTTTGAAAAGCGGTGGAATAAGTCTGAATAAAGTAAAATTAATTAGTGATGATAAAATTGTAACAAAAAAAGACCTTTTGAATCAACGATATCTGCTTCCTCAGATAGGGAAAAAAAGATACTTTCTACTGGACTGTCGTTAGTCTCAGGATCATACATTTCCAATTTCTGCATTAGCAAAAAAATTAAGAAGTAATTTTGAAAGCAGACTTTTATTATCCCTGTCCATGAGAAAAAAGAGTGTGCTGACATATAGTTTAAATTTTTTCAAAAATTTGTCAGGAACCGAACTCTTCGAAGGAGGCTTGAATCTGAGAGGGTTAAGGAAATATTTCCCGCGCCTGATTCCATAATGAAGATGTGGCCCGGTAGACCTTCCCGTTGATCCGACATAACCGATAACTGCACCCTGATTCACATGCACTCCCCTTCTGATACCCTTCTTAATCCTTGAAAGATGGTAATAATGAGTCTGGTAAGAATTCCTGTGAGATACAATTATATACCTCCCTTTTACAGATGAATAACCGGATCTTATAATTGTTCCGCTTCCCGAAACCCTCACACTTGTTCCCCGCGGTGCACCGAAATCGACTCCATTATGATTTGCGGAAAATTTCAGTACCGGATGTCTTCGGAATCCAAACCCTGAGGTTACTCTCATGAATGGAAGAGGACATCTGAGAAACATTTTTCTTACGGCTTTTCCACTCGGATGAAAATATGAATATGTCCCTTTCCCGGATTTAAATCTTGCTAATTTTATTAATCTTTCCCTGTTTACAAATTTAGCAGCAATCAGCTTCCCATAGCCGGCAAATTTACTGTTCACAAATCTCTTTTCTATTAAGACATCAAATTTATCACCGCTACGAATATCCCTGTTAAAATCAACGTCATACTCGAAGAGATCAGCCATGATATCAGCAAGTTCCCCGGTTTCACCAATGCTCAGAACAGCCTGGAAAAGTGAATCAGTGATTATTCCGCTAATTTCAGAAACTTTGGAAATAACCGGAAGGACGATAATTTTTGCCTTAAACTTTCCTGATTCCCGTGAAATTGTCAAAAAACTCCTGTAATCTATTTCATATCTGATTGATTTGAGTCCATTTTGATCATATTTAACTGAAATATAATTTCCTGCCCTGAATTTTTTCATATCAAAGATCTTCCCTGTTCCCTTAACAATATCAGCTTTATCATCACTTCTCACCGTCTCATTGTTCAGAATGTTTTCAAGGGTCATTCCGCCCCTCATCCTGTAACTGTAATCAAGATACTCCGGGGCCGATAATATATCATCTCCGGATTCCGATGATAATCTCATGAGAACTGTTTCACCGGAATCATTTTTCACTGAGAATATGTTAAAGATTATATATATAATAGCGGCAATAATAATAATGCCCCTTATCCGTTTAAAATAAATTTTACCTTTCACCATTCATTTTAATTTTACTTGGAAAACCTCCCGGAATCAACAATTTTAACAAATGGCAGTTAATAATCATAGATATAGGAGTCATAAATACAGGCTCATTCTTTCCCGGCTTAACTTTCCGACATCATAGTTATCTGTTATAATAGTTTTATAATGATTAAATTCGCATTAAGAAAAATATTTGGCACAAGAAACGAAAGGGAATTGAAAAAATTTATCCCTACAATTGAAAAAATCAACAGCCTCGAACCCGAAATTCAAAAATTCTCAGATGAAGAGCTTAAATCATCAACAGGAAAATTCAGGGGTAGAATAGAGAATGGAGAATCCCTTGATGACATCCTTCCCGAAGCATTTGCTGTTGTCAGGGAAGCCGGCAAAAGAGTGCTGAATATGAGACATTTTGATGTTCAGCTAATGGGAGGAATTGTACTTCATCAGGGAAAGATCGCAGAGATGAAAACCGGTGAAGGAAAAACCCTTGTGGCTACTCTTGCGGCTTACCTTAATGCTCTTGAGGGCAAAGGAGTCCATATTGTCACTGTCAATGACTACCTCGCCCAGCGGGATTCGAATTGGATGGGAGAGATATACCGCTTTCTCGGTCTGACAGTTGGAGTTATACAGCATGAAATGGATGATGCTGAAAGAAAAGAGGCATACAATTGCGATATAACATACGGAACTAATAATGAATTCGGCTTTGATTACCTCAGGGATAATATGAAGTTTGATGTCGATCTTTTATGCCAGAAAGAGTTTAATTTTGCAATTGTCGATGAGGTTGATTCAATTCTCATTGATGAAGCAAGAACACCCCTGATAATATCCGGACCAACGGAAGAATCAACTTCAATTTACTATAAAGTAAACGATTTTGTTAAAAAAATAAAGAGGACCCCCGAAACATTTGAAGTGGATGAAAAGTCCAAAACTGTTGTATTAACAGAAAAAGGGATATCGGAAGCGGAGCAATTTTTCAAAGTTGACAACCTGTACGATCTTACCAATATGGACACTCTCCATCAAACATACCAGGCGTTAAAGGCACACCTTCTCTTTTCAAGAGATGTTGATTATCTGGTGAAAGACAATCAGGTAATAATTGTTGATGAATTTACGGGCAGAATGATGCCCGGAAGAAGATTTTCCGATGGCTTACATCAGGCACTCGAAGCCAAAGAAAATGTAAAAATCGAACAGGAATATCAAACTCTTGCAACAATCACATTTCAAAACCTTTTCAGAATGTACGCAAAGTTGTCCGGAATGACCGGGACAGCTGTGACCGAAGCTCCTGAATTTAACGCAATCTATAATTTGGACGTTATCGAAATTCCTACAAATAAAATTTTAATACGAAAAGAGTATGCTGATGTCATATATGGCAGTACAGAAGAAAAATGGGATGCTGTTGCAAATGAGATCAGGGAGTTGAATGAAAAAGGCCAGCCAGTTCTGGTTGGAACAATTTCGATAGAAAATTCCGAACTGATAAGCAGAAGATTGAAAAAAAATAATATTAAGCATCATGTTCTTAATGCAAAATATCATGAGATGGAAGCTGAAATAGTTGCACAGGCAGGGAGAAAGGGATCTGTTACTATTGCAACAAATATGGCCGGAAGGGGTACCGATATCATTCTGGGGGGAAATCCTGAATTCATTTTGCGGGAAGAACTTAAGAAAAAAGGATATACTCCCGAGTCTGCACCTGGTAATACGGCAGAACTTTTATTAAAAGAAGTCACAGAGCGACAGAAAATTGAGCAGAAAGAGGTACTTGCAAGCGGAGGACTCCATATACTCGGTACAGAAAGGCATGAATCAAGAAGAATTGACAATCAGTTGAGGGGAAGGTCAGGAAGACAGGGTGACCCGGGATCTTCAAGGTTTTATATTTCTCTCGAAGATGATCTGATGAAAATTCTCGGGAGTGAAAGAATCCGGGGACTCCTGGTCCGTGCCGGAATGAGTGAAGGCAATCCTATAGAAAACAGGTTCGTGACCAAAGCCATCGAAAACGCTCAAAAGCAGATTGAAGGACAGAATTTTCTTATGAGAAAACATCTCCTTGAGTATGACGATGTGATGAATAAGCAGAGACAATTCATCTATTCTACAAGGAAAGATATTCTTTATGGGAAAGATTTTCAGTCACATTTAAACGATCTGACAGAGGAGATCTTCGATAGTATTATTGAGTTTCACTGCAATCAGGATAAAGACCCGGAAGAGTGGGATTATGATTCTTTCAAGAAAGAAGTTGCTGCTCAATACGGGATTAATGTAGATGATCTCATTAAAGAAGATTATACAAATATACCCTACTTCGAACTTAGGGATACAGTATTAAAGGGAATAAAAGACTCATATTCAGAAAAAGAGGAACTTGTCAGCTCAGATAATCTACGGGAATTTGAGAGATGGGTCATGCTGAATATTATCGATAACCAGTGGAAAGACCATCTGCTGAATATTGATCACCTTAAAGAGGGCATCGGATTGAGAGGTTATGCACAAAAAGATCCTCTCATAGAATATAAGAAAGAGAGTTTTATACTATTCGAAGAACTTCAGAACAGAATTGATGATGAAATAATCAGGACACTATTTCAATTCCAGCCGGTTCCGGAAGAAGAAATTGAAAGTCTTAGAAAGAAGAAAAAATCCACAATGATAAAACCATCCTCAAAAATGCCGGGAAGAAGATCAGGAAAGAAAAAGAAAAAAAAGAAGAGAAGATAAAATGAATGATAAATTCACTGCTTATGAAGGATTAACATTTGATGACGTTTTACTTGTACCCTCTTATTCGGAAGTTATTCCGAGAGATGTGGAAGTAACTGCAAAATTATGTGGAGATATAAAACTTCATATTCCCCTGATATCAGCGGCAATGGATACGGTTTCCGAATCAGCAATGGCAATAGCAATGGCTCAATTGGGGGGGATATCCATTATTCACAAAAATATGTCCATCAGGGAACAAGCTTTAGAAGTAAGAAAAGTAAAGAGATCAGAATCCGGAATTATTGTGGATCCGATAACACTAAAACCTGACAATAAAATATATGAAGCTCTACAACTTGTTAAAGATAAAGGCATATCCGGTCTGCCGATTGTTGATGATGACGGAAAATTGAGAGGAATTCTGACTAACAGGGATATGAGATTTGCAACTGAGATCGATAGAAATATAGAAGAGTTCATGACTTCTGATAACCTGATAACCGTCAAACCGGATTGTTCCCTTGAAGAAGCAAAAAAGCTTCTGAATCAGAATAAAATAGAAAAACTTCTAGTCATTGACGACAGCAACTTTCTTGTAGGTTTGATAACTTTAAAAGATATTTTAAAATCTGAAAGATTCCCAAATGCTTCCAAAGATAAACTTGGCAGCCTTCTTGTCGGAGCAGCTGTAGGAACCGGAAAAGATACAATGGAAAGAGTGGAGGCTCTGGTAAATGAGAGAGCTGATGTCATAATAGTAGATACATCCCATGGCCATTCCAGAATAGTTCTAAACACTGTAAAAAAGATAAAAATGAAGTATCCAAAGGTCCTGATAATTGGAGGGAACATAGCTACGGGAAGTGCTGCTCTTGACCTGATAAAAGCCGGAGCAGATGCAGTTAAAGTGGGGATCGGACCGGGATCTATTTGTACAACCAGGGTTGTGACGGGGGCTGGAATGCCGCAGATCGCAGCTCTTTTAGAGATAAAAAAAGCAGTCGGAGACAAAGTTCCTATAATAGCTGACGGAGGAATAAAATTTTCCGGAGATATAACAAAAGCACTTGCAGCCGGGGCAGATACCGTAATGATAGGCTCACTTCTCGCAGGAACCGATGAAAGTCCCGGAGATCTGATAATCTATCAGGGAAGAACTTACAAAAAGTACAGGGGAATGGGTTCCATCGGAGCTATGAAAAAAGGAAGCAGGGACCGTTATTTTCAGGAAGACGAATATTCCGAATCAAAACTGATTCCCGAAGGTATTGAAGGCAGAGTCCCGTATAGAGGAAGTGTCATGGAATTAATCCCACTAATGATTGGCGGAGTCAGGGCCGGGATGGGATTGACCGGATGCAAAAACATTGATGAACTTCACAAAAAAGCGAATTTTGTTAAGATCACCGGGGCATCCCTCAAAGAGAGCCACGCTCATGATGTAATAATCACGGAAGAATCTCCAAACTACCGACTTGATTAAGATTTAAGGTTTTGAATTTCAAACATTTCTATTTAAGATTTGTTTCACATTCAGCCCAGTCTGCCTTCTCTTCGCCATAACGAATTCACCTTGTCGAGTTTAGAGTTAAAGCTTTTCTTTTAATTTTTAACTTTTATCAATTCATAGTCTGTATTTCCAAAGCCAAGTTCTTTTGAATATTCAAGCTGAACTCTGTATGGGATATCATGAGCTGCTTTAGAAAGTTTTCTTCCAAGCCTCTCCTCAATAATATCCAGAGATGCCGAATCTAGGGCTACCGGATCATTTGAAATCAGTATCCCGATATCCGGTGAAATCCTCTCAAAAGATCCCATACAGTCACAATCTTTTGAGATTTTTGTAAGAAAATTTATAAAAATGATTTTTCCCTTTTTAGTCTTAACTACGCCCATTGCATGTTCTACGATCTTCTTTTGAAGATTTTCATAACTTTCACTCCAGTTATATCCAACAGCATCAAAACGGCAAACAGCAAGACACTCTGCGCATCCTATACATATTTTTTTATTAATATAAGCTTTTCCATCCACATATGAGATTGCATTTGAAGGACACCATTTAATACATTCACCACAGGCTGTGCACAATTTTTTCTTTATCTTCGGTTTGGATGTTGAGTGCTGAATCATTTTTCCCCTTCGACTGGATAGTCCCATCCCGATATTTTTCAATGCACCTCCGAATCCCGAAACTATATGACCGGTAAAATGTGATACAACCACAAGTGACTGAACTTTACTCACCAATGATGCTATTGGAACACTCTTATAATATTTTCCGTTTATCTCAATTTCCGCTTCTTCATCACCCATTAATCCATCGGACATTATGACCGGCATACCGGTATTTTCAATTGTAAATCCCTGCCTGTTTGCATGCATTATGTGATCTATGGCATTAGTTCTGTTTCCTCTGTAGAGTGTTGAAGTTTCAGTCAAAAATGGAATTCCGCCTCTGTTTTTTATTAACTTTCCTATGACATCTAAAAATTCGGGACCAACATGGCCATTTTTTTTTGATTCACCGAAATGAGTTTTCACTGCAACAAAATCTTTGGCATCAATAAAACTAAGATATTCTCCTGATATCAGATTTTCCTTAAAAGCATCGAGTAGACTCTGATTACTATTATCTACCGGGCATTCCAAAAGAAAAACTTTTGAACTCATAATTTATACCCTCCACATAGTAATATTATAGACTATCCTTAAAAGATTATGAACTGACACGCAATATAAAATCTGTTTGAAAAAATAATAATAGTCTTTTTTTAAAGACAATTATGGTTTATACTTGTATGCAAATTGAAAAAAAGTAAAAAAAAAATAATATTTTTGAATAAGGTGAGATTTTTATTTTAAACACATATATATATTTATGAGTTTTCAAAAATAAAAATTCAAAACAAATTAAAAGTTATGGAGGAAAAATGAAAAAGTTATTCATTATG
>CAZNLS010000097.1:0-9316 GCA_964573895.1 uncultured Clostridia bacterium | reverse complement strand
TAAGAAGTATTACCAGAAATATTGGGACTAATATTATTCTAAAAATAGTGATTAAATTCGCTTTTGTCATGACTACTATTTTATAATCACATATAAAATTAATCAAGTAGTACTTTAATCTTATTATCGATAATAAATTTTGTTTACTATAAGGATTTTAGATAGGAAATTCATAACCTTTAAATTGACATTTAGAGGAGATTTGGTTATAAATATTAATTAAAAATCGGAGGTAATTAATGAATATTTTTGTTCTGGTAAAACAGGTCCCTGATACTGAAGCACTTCTTTCCGTACGAGAAGGAAAAGAGATCAACGAAGATAATATTAAATGGATAATCAGTCCATATGATGAATATGGAATAGAAGAAGCTCTGAAACTCAAAGAAAAACTGGGTAACTCGACAGTCACCGCTATATCCTGCGGACCGCACAGAGTTGAAAGTGCATTGAGAAGTGCACTCGCAATGGGTGCTGATTCTGCTATGCATATTGAAACCGATAATTATTATGATAAAAAAAGTGTTGCCGTATTAATAGCAGAAGGAATAAAAAAAAGCGGAGATTATGGAGTAATTTTTTCAGGAAGACAATCCATTGATGATGACGCCTATCTTACCCATGCTCTTGTTGCTGAAATATTATCAATTCCGGTTGTAACAAATGTCATTTCGTTTGAATTTAAAAATGATCTGGTATTGGTAGAACGTGAGATTGCCGGCGGGTCTCTTGAAAAAACAGAAATGAAAATTCCCTGTATTGTTGCAGCAACCAAAGGATTGAACGAGCCGCGATATGCTTCACTGATGGGAATTATGAAAGCTAAAAAGATACCAATTGAAAAGATAAAGCCTGAAAATCTGAATCTGGAACTTAATAATTTTGTTGAAGAATTAAAATTATATTCTCCTCCTGAGAAACCTGGCGGCAAATTGATTGAAGGAGAACCAGAAGAAAGTGTCAGAGAATTGGTTAAATTATTAAAAGAAGAAGCGAAAGTTTTATAAAGGAGCAATAATATGTCAAATTTTGGAATTTATATAGAACTGAAAGATGGAAAATTAAAAAAAAGCAGTTTTGAAGCATTGTCTCTTGCAAAAAAATCAGCAAAATCAATATTCGGTATTGTGTTTTGCAATGATCTGAGTAATTTAAAAGATGATTTGAAAGGATTTGATAAAATTTTTCAGGTAAAAGGTGAAGACATCTCTTTTCATCCTGATTCATATGCAAATACTATTTTGGAAATTATCAGGGATAATGATATAGAGTACTTTATAGCTCCATATTCATTCCAGTCAAAAGATATTTTCCCAAGACTGTATGGGAAGCTGGAAAATTCTTCACTAATTAACGATTGTATCTCCGTTGACTTTTCCAAAAATAGTGTCGTGAAACCGGTGTATTCAGGTAAGCTTCTCAGGGAGTTTAAACTTAATTCCGAAATTAAACTTCTGACGCTTAGACAAAATGTATTCCCTGTAGAAAATAATATTACAGAATCATCAGCCGAGATAATTGAAACTAATATAAATAAAAGCAAAGACCGCTTAAATATTATTGGAATTGAGTCGGGAGATTTGAAGAAAATTGACTTAATGGAAGCTGATATAATTGTTTCCGGCGGCCGGGGAATGAAATCAAAAGAAAATTTCGAAATACTTGAAGACCTCGCCGGAATTCTCAATGCCGGTGTAGGTGCTTCCAGAGCTGCTGTTGATTCCGATTATGCATCATACGATATGCAGGTTGGGCAGACCGGAAAGGTTGTTAATCCAAAGTTGTATATAGCCTGTGGAATTTCCGGGGCAATTCAACATTTTGTCGGAATGAAAACTTCCAAGATTATAGTGGCAATAAACAAAGATCCGGAGGCTCCTATTTTTAAAAAGGCAGATTATGGAATTGTAGGAGATCTTTTCAAAATAGTTCCTTTGCTCAAGGAAGAATTAAAGAAAAATATATAAATTAATTAAGTTTGGAAATCTCTGATTTAAGATCGGCCCACCGTTTTGAAGGAATCTTTGCTCCGTAGGTTTCAACTATCTCTTTTCCAAGAATTGACCCTATCTTTCCACACGTTTCCATTTTCATATTATTTAAAAGGCCAAATAGAAATCCTGCAGCAAACAGATCACCTGCCCCGGTAGTATCAACGGGGGTAGATTTCTCGGCAGAAATCTTTGAAATAATGCCGTCTCTTTTTATTGCAGATCCGTTTGCACCAAGTTTGATAACTGCAGTATCACAAAGTTCAGATATGAATTCGAGTGCTTTTAAAGGATCTGAATACCCGGAAAATGCTGATGATTCTTCTTCGTTTGCAAATAGAATATCAATATAATCTTTAACGATGTTAATGAGAAATTCACGGTTCTCTTCAACTACATTGAAACTTGCCAGGTCAACTATAATTTTATTTCCAGAGTCTTTTGCCATCTTGACCGATCTTTCTACCAGGCTGTGATTCTGAACCATATAACCCTCCAGAAAAAAATATGCCGTTTGGACAAATTCCTCCATTATCAGATCACTGCCTTCAAGTTCAATTGCAGCGCCAAGGTAGGTTGCGAATGTACGCTCTGAATCATCTGTTATCATGCAGATTGCTGTCCCGGTTCCTGCACTACCGTATTTAAAAAAAGTATTTATTTTTTTCTCTTTCATATCTTTAGAGAAAAACTCACCATTTTTATCGTTGCCGAGTTTTCCGATATATCCGGTTTCCACACCCAGCTCCGCAAGGCCTGAAATAGAATTAGCTACGGATCCTCCGGTAACCTGTTCAATTGCCAATCCGGATGCGTTTTCCAGAATCCTGTCTCTTGTAGATAGATCAACATGATTCATACTTCCTTTTTTAAATCCAAGCTGATCGATAAAACTGTCATCAACCTTAATAACTATGTCAACAAGTGCATTTCCCATTCCAAGAATTCTACTATTCATCTCTTTTTTTCTCCTCAATATTTAATTCCGGAAGCACTGTATTAGAAAGATAGTTTATCAATTCTGAAATAAGTACTTCCAATTCCTCATAGTCAGCTTTTAATATTTGTGCAAGGATTTTTTTGGATATATCAGATCCTTCGGGAAATCCCATGGCACCTGAAATACCTTTTATATTGTGAACAATTTTTCTTATCTCTTCATAATTCTTATTTTTTAAATTAGATTTAATATCCGATATAGATGAAATTACACTCTTTTCAAATTCTTTTTTAAGGTCAGCCAAAAATATTTTATCCGATATATCGCTGTCAATATTCATGATATTTTAGTTTTACACATTAAATCTTCCCGTGAATAATTTTATTTATTGAATTTGAACCTTCTTTCATAAGTACGATCGTTGTGTCAATTGATTCAAGTTCTTTTTCGTCAATCAATGCATATGCAGCAATTATTAATTTATCTCCTTTTTTTACCAGATGGGCTGCAGCTCCGTTTAAAATAATATCTTCTGATCCTTTTTCTGCAGCAATTACATATGTCGAAAATCTTTTGCCATTTGATATATTGTAAACTTCTACCTTTTGATATTCTCTAAGATTTGCTGCTTCAATCAAATCAGTATCAATTGATATACTGCCTACATAATCGATATCTGCTCCCGTTACAACGGCTCGATGAATTTTTGAAATCAAAAAAGGGATCAACATTTAAATTTCTCCAAGGATAATATTATCTATTAGTCTTACATTATTAACATATACTGCAACCGCTATAAGGCAGTTGCTGCTATCTATTTCTTCTGTTAATTCTAAATTTTTAAGATTTCTAATATCAATATAATCAATTTCTGTTATTTTCGATTTTTTGAGATTTGAAATTATGAAATTATTTATAATAACAGGGTCGTTTACTCCATCTTCAGTGATTTTATCTTTTGCTAATTTTAATATTCTGAAAATATTAGAAGCAATATTTTTATCAGCTTCGGATAAATATGAATTTCTGGAAGACAATGCTAATCCACCCTGCTCTCTCACAATAGGCATTGATATTATTTTAATATCAAAATTCAGGTCTTCAACCATTTTTTTAATTATTATTAATTGCTGGGCGTCTTTTTCACCGAAATATGCAACTGAAGGTTTAACTATATTGAATAACTTTGTGACAATCGTAGTGACTCCGCTAAAGTGTCCCGGTCTGCTTTTTCCACACATGACATTTGAAAGATTTTCAACATTGACTTTTGTTAACGGTTTTTCTTCAAAAATTTCACTTTTTTTCGGAACAAACAATATATCTACCCCGATATCTTCCAGTATTTTTACATCCCTTTCCAAATTTCTTGGATAATTATCAAAATCCTCGTTTTCACCGAATTGTATTGGATTTACAAATATCGAGACTACTGTATACCTATTCTCTTCAATGCTTTTATTAATAAGTGATTTGTGGCCGTCGTGAAAATAACCCATTGTGGGTATGAAGCCGCAATCACGGTGGAAATTGTCCTGTTTTTCCGTATAAATTCTGAATTCTTCTATATTATCTATTATTTTCATGTGGTTCAGTTAAATGATATGATTCTTTTTCATCAGGAAACCGTCCATTTTTAACATCATTTAAATAATTAATTACAGATTCATTAATTATTTTATTAAGATCTGCATATTTGCGTACAAATTTTGGCATATAAAGACCTGTTAAGCCAATCATGTCATTAAAAACAAGTATCTGACCGTCACAGAATTTCCCGGCGCCGATTCCGATTGTTGGAATTGAAACAGATGAAGTTATAATCTTTCCTAATTCTACCGGAATAGATTCAAGGACTATACCAAATACTCCGGCCTCCTCAAGTTTATGTGCTTGCTCAACCATTTTATCAGAAGCTTCCCTAAGTTTCCCCTGGACTCGGAAAGTGCCAAGTTTATTTATTGACTGGGGAGTAAGCCCCAGATGCCCAAGAACGGGTATTTCAGCATTAATTATTTCTTTAATAAATTCAATTCTTCTCTCGGTTCCACCTTCCAGTTTTACAGCCTCTGCCCCACCCTCTTTGATTAATCTGATTGCATTTTCAACAGCCTTGTGTATTGAGGAGTGAAATGAGCCAAAAGGCATATCTGCTACAATCAAAGAAGAGGGATTTGCCCTTGCAACCATTGAAGTGTGATAAATTATCTGATCAATTGTTACGTTAAGAGTAGTATCATAACCCTGAATAACCATCCCGACCGAATCTCCGACCAGAATTATATCAATACCGCATTCTGATAAGATTTTTGCAGATGTATAATCGTATGCAGTCAATGCCGCTATTTTATCCTTACCTTTTTTTGCTTTAATATCCGGGACTGTAACCTTTGAATTTTTACGGAGCATAATATTTTGTCCCCTTTTTATGATTCCTTATCTCACTTATAATATTATTGATATCTTTGGGATCTGAAAGATTAACTCTCTCCATATTTATAACAAGAAGAGGGGTTAATGAATAATTGAAAAAGTAATAATTATAAGCCTCAAAAAGCTCTCTCCAAAATTCATTCGGTACTTCTTTCTCTTGATCAGAACCATATTTTTTTATCCGTTTTATCATTTCTGAAAATGAGAGTTGAAGATATACAACGAGGTCAGGTTTAATTATATTAGAAGAAAAGATTGAATATATTCTCTTATATATTTCCAGTTCATCATCATTAAGTACAAGATGAGAATATATACCTTCTCTATAGAAAAGATAGTTGCATACAGTTGTTTTGTAAAAAAGACCTCTCTGAGACAACTCCATTTGCTGGGTAAACCTGTTCAGTAAGTAAATTAACTGTGTTTTTAGAGCCTCGGGTTTTTCATCCCCGGCTAGTGATTTGAAGAAATTTTCAGCAAACGGGTTTTTTTTATTATCAAGAATTAATTTTGAATTAAACTTCTCTGAAATAATCCTGGATAATTCAGTTTTTCCTGATTTTACCAGTCCGTCCACAACTATATAATTAAGTTTTTCCACGAGGAGTGATTATATCATTTTAGCCTGTTCAAGTAAATTTCGATCAGGCCATAAGTACGCATCCGACGCGTTTTATCTCTTTTCCAAATCTTTAACTATTTTTCTTAAAGAGAATAATAACTCAGAAGGTTTAATAGTCCTGGTTCCATTAAACCTGTCTCCCTTATCGAGTTTTATAATACCTGCATTACTGAGAAAACTGATGATATTAAAATATTTATGAACCGGTGTAATGTCTGAGGGGCGTTTTAGTAAAGAATTAGGAGTATACTTTATTATATAACCGTTTTTTTGAAGATATTCTATCAGTGAGTTAAGGATTATGATATATGATGTTCTGGTAATCAGATTTTTCCCTCTGAACGTATGATCGGGCATTACTTTCATTATTCCTTCACTACATAATTTGATTATTACCGATTTTACAAATGAAGTTGAAATATCGGTTATTATAACAGGCTTTCCTTTCATAATGATGTAGTTTTTAAAATAGTGACTTATCAAAGCTGCAAATTCTTCTCTATTGACCGAATCTTTAAAAAAAATATCTTTAAATTTTACAGGAAGATCAAGTTCGTGAAATTTTATTTTGAGATCATTGATTTTATTAGAAATATCCGTATCTTCAGGATCCAAATTTTCAATTTTTCTGTAGACTAATATTGCAGAATCCAGATGATTGGCTTTTATATAATTTTCAGCAAGAAGTTTTAATATTCCTATATCATTCGGGCTGTTTTCAAGTGCCGACTCGAAATAGATTGCTGCTTCTTCATAATTCCCTGTCTCAGAAAGTTTTTTTGCGATTCTGGTCTTAATGTTTAATACTTCCGGAGAAAAATAAGATGCTTTCTTCAAATTCAGAAGAGATATATCATTTCTCCCCTTTTGTTCTTCTTTTTCGGCTTCGGAAAGAAATTTCAACGTTTGAGAAGATTTGATAAATTCATACCTGATCTTAACCCATGAATTGTTTGGGAATTTTATAAATAATTTTGAATATGCGGCAAAAGCTTTGAATATCCTGCCGAAAACTTCATCGATAGTTGCAAGTCCAATTGCAGCATTCACATTTTCCGAATTAAGTTCTATTGCTTTTAAAAAATTCCTCTCCGCAAGTTTATATTTTTTTTTAAAAAGATACACATATCCGAATCCCGTATACAGTTTATCATTTAAAGAACTGCTGTCCCTGAAATTCTCATAAGCTTTTTCAACTTCTCCTGCCCTGAGATTATTCCAGCCTTTTGTAAATAAAGGATCATTGTATCCGTTTGAATCGATATCGGGTACATCTATTTTTATGTCAGGTTTACCGGAACTTGCACAACCGGCTAATAAAAATATAAATAAAAATAAAAAGTTAAGTTGGAATTTCATAAAAGACCTCCGGATTCCCAGATATAAATTTTAACATTTTTTCTTCTGTTGTAAAAATCTCCAGGTCTGCTATTTCTCCGGTTTTATGCTCTCTGGTAATTATTGCCCATTTTCTGAGGTTTGAAGGGAAATATTCCTCCTTTTTCATTAAAATTTTATACTTAATGAAATTTGAAAACAGTTTTTGGAAAATGACTTTTTTTAATTCTATGATGCCGGTTCCGGTCTTTGCAGAAATATATACTGAATTCCTCTCCTCATACGGAAGTGAAATTTGTTCCTCTATATATTCTTCCTTAAGATCAATTTTGTTATAAACATTTATAATTTTTTCATTAGTTATCCCTAAATCCGATAATACACGTTGAACATGGATGTCTTTATCACTATATCTACGGTCGGATATATCAACTATATTTAGTATTAGATCACTTTCCCTTATCTCTTCAAGAGTTGAGTAAAACGATTCAATTAACTGTTGAGGCATATTTCGGATAAATCCGACAGTATCGGTTAAAAAACAGAAATGACCTATCTCAAAATTACTTAGATCTAATCTTCTTAATACAGGTACCAGTGTAGAAAAAGGTTTCTTATTGACATATTCTGATTCACTTGTCAGCTTATTGAAAAGTGTAGTTTTCCCTGATGAAGTGTATCCTGACAAAGATATTAACGGAGTCCATGACTGCTTTTTCTTTAAAACCTTTTCTCTTCTGTCCCTGTTAATTTTTTTTAAACTGTTTTTTATGGTTACTATACGTTTTTTGATTTTTCTTCTGTCCGTCTCAAGTTTAGTTTCACCAGGACCTCTGGTCCCGATTCCGGCACCGAGCCTTGATAATTCAACACCTTTTCCTTTTAATCTGGGAAGATTATATAAAAGTTGGGCTAATTCAACCTGAAGTTTCCCCTTTTTAGTCCTGGCATGAAGAGAGAATACATCTAAAATCAATCTGGTTCTGTCAATAACTTTAATTTGTAGTTTTTTCTCCAGATTTATCTGCTGTATATTTGTAAGCGGGTTTATAGACACTGCAAGTAAAATTTTTTTAATTTGAACATAATTTTCTATCTCTCTGACTTTTCCCTTACCTAACAGAAACTTTTTATCAGGAGTGTGCCTTTTCTGAAAAAACTTTTTTTTGACAATACCACCTGAAGTATTTAAAAGTAATTCCGTTTCCCTCAATGAATCAATAATTTCAATTTCGGGTGTCCTGTGAGAGAAGACACCTAATATTACGGCTTTCTCAGTTTTAGATTTCAATTTGTAATTTTAAATATTCAGATATTTCTTTTTCATTATCAGGAGAAAACCACTTAATATCTTTTTCCTTTCGAAACCAGGTCAACTGTCTCTTGGCAAAATTACGTGAATGCTGTTTAATTAATTCCTTGCATTTATCTATTTTTATTTTTTTATCAATAAAATCTAATACTTCTTTATATCCTATTGACTTAAAAGGAGGACAGTTCCTATCATTTAAACTCAAAAGCTTAACAGTTTCAGACACTAAGCCTCTTTTAAACATTTTCTCAACTCTTTGATTAATATTATTATATATTCTTTCTCTATCATATTTTAACCCTATTCTGATAATCTTATAATCACTAAAGGGAGTAATTGATAGTTTAAATATATCTGAAGGTTTAACTTTGTTATTCAGATAAATCTCCATTCCTCTGATAATCCTGATTTTATCATTAGATCCGATTTTTGAAGTATAAACAGGATCGATCTTTTTAAGCCGGTTCCATATTTTTTCATAACCTATTTTGTCTGCAATTTTTTTCAGTTTTTCCCTCGAAATACGTTTTTCTTCATTTTCCGGAAATATCCCGGTTATCATAGATTTTAGATAGAGGGCTGTTCCTCCGCATGTAATTGGGATTTTTCCTTTTTTGGCAATACCTTCTGCGGCTTTAAAAGATAAGTCCAGAAATTGCTTTACATTAAACTGTTCTGAA
>CAZNLS010000096.1:0-9387 GCA_964573895.1 uncultured Clostridia bacterium | reverse complement strand
ACTCCGGCATTGATTAACGGAGGATTTGGATACGGATTCGGAGAAATGCTTGCGACACCTCTTGGCGGGTTGCTTAATTTTATGAACAGATTGCTTAGTTTTGGAGGAGATTATGTGCCGATAAAGATGACAGGTCCCGTTGCATTGGCACTTTTCGGATATGCTGTTTTTGGAGTTGGAATTGAGTACGCAGGAATTACGGCATCAAAAGCAATTGTAAAATGGTTCAGAGGAAAAGAGATGGCTTTGGCAATGGGAATGCAGGTTGCAACGGCAAGACTTGGAACTTTTGCAGCCCTTTTCGGCTCAACCCATATTGCAGCGAAATTTGGAATTACTACACCATTTGCAATCGGAGTGATTTTACTAATCATCGGATTTATGGCATTCCTACTATATAATGTAATGGATAAGAAGTTGGAAAATCAGGAAAAAAGTACAATTGATGATTCACCCGAAGATAAATTTTCAATCAGGGATATTGGTATGATAGTTACACACAGGGGTTTCTGGTATATTGCAATGTTATGTGTTCTGTTTTATTCTGCAGTTTTTCCATTTTATAAATTCGGACCTGATCTGATGACGAATAAATATGGTATCTCATCCGAATGGGCAGGTTTTATTCCAAGTTTAGTTCCGTTTGGAACTATTTTTCTTACTCCACTCTTCGGGAGAATGTACGACAGAAAAGGGAAAGGAGCATCAATTATGATACTCGGCTCTATTATGCTGATTGGTGTTCACATAGTACTTTTCCTTCCTTTCTTAAACAGTGTGATAGTTGCAGCTATAAGTGTGATTGTCCTCGGTATTGCATTCTCACTTGTTCCATCAGCCATGTGGCCGTCAGTTCCGAAACTTTTACCTGAGAAACAGATAGGGACTGCATTTGCACTCATTTTCTGGGTCCAGAACTGGGGATTGACCTTTGTTCCAATAATACTTGGAATTGTATTGAAAAATACAAACCAGGCAGTTGTATCAAAAATTGCTTTGCTACGTGATAAACTTGCTGCCCAGGGGATGACGACTGAACAGATTTCTGCAAAAATCGAAGCACTAAAATCGACCGACCCAGGATTAATATATAATTACTCGAAAACATGGCTGGTATTCATAGCGCTAACTTTATTAGCTCTTGTATTCGCCTTCCTTCTTAAAGCGGATGACAAGAAAAAAGGATACGGCCTTGAATTGCCAAACAAAATAGATTGACTAAAACTATATTCATCTTATAACTGTTAAAAAACAGAGTTGACATGGTTGAAAAAACTGTTTTAGAAAACGGGATAACTATTATATCAGAATTTATTTCAGGTGTTCCTTCATTTGCTTTGAGTTTTACTCTTAAAACCGGTTCGGGAACAGAAAGTAAGGATGATAATGGAATCCATCATTTGATCGAACATATGCTTTTTAAAGGAAATGAAAACTATACTCAAAGAGAGATAGCTGTTGTTACAGATAGATTAGGTGGGAATTTAAACGCATTTACCAGCAGGGAGATTACTCAATTTTATGTCAAGGCAGTTGAAGAAAAAGCAGAAGAGTCGTTCAGATTATTAACAAGTATGTTGTTTAATTCCCGTTTTAATGAACATGAGTTTAAGAAAGAAAAGTCAGTTGTAAGCCAGGAAATACGGGAATCCGAAGATAGTCCCGACACTCATATATTTGACCTCTTCTATAAGAATGTGTTCGGAAATAAAGGCATTGGACTCCCAATAACCGGAACAATAAATAGTATAAAAAATCTTTCAAGAGAGCGAGTTTTAAAGTTCTATAAAGAACAATATGTTCCTGCAAATATTATTGTCAGTTGTGCCGGAAATATAAAGCACGACAGGGTTGTATCTCTGACTTCGAATTATCTTGAAGGAAAAAATAGTAGTGTCAACATAAAAGAAAAAAAAACTGTTCTTCCTGTTTACAGCAGGAAATTTTTTTTAAAAAAAAGAAATGATCTTCAACAATGCTATAGTATTACCGGAATGAGAGGAGTCTCTATTAATAATCCGAAAAGATATTTATTCCTTCTATTCAATGATATTCTCGGTTCAGGAATGAATTCAAGATTATTTCAAATAATCAGGGAAAAAAAAGCACTCGCATATACAATAAGTTCATTTCCTGATTCTTATTCGAATTTTGGTCTTTTACTAATATTTTCCATCCTTGAAGTTGCAAAAATGAATGAATATTATGATACACTTTTAAAAGAACTTAACAAAATAAAAAACAGGGGTTTGTCAGTTAAAGAAATTGAGATATCTAAAGATCATCTGAAATCCTCACTTATTCTGAATCTTGAGAGCAATGTTTCCAGAATGAGATTTAATTTAAACAATGAGCTATATTACAAAAGGGAAAGAAGCTATACCGAGATTATTGACGGAATAAATTCAATTGATAAAAACAAAATGGATGAATTCCTGAATGAAATAATTAATATTGAAAAAATGGCTTCTGTTTTTTACGGAAATATTGATAAGAAAAAAGTAAAAGCGGCAATTGAATAATGTGTACTTTAGATTTCAAATTAATATGTTTAATAGAATCGTGTTTCTGCTATAATTAATAAATCGAAAAAATAATGAAAGGATTAACTGTAGTCTTAACTGGAGGAGGAACTGGAGGTCATGTCTATCCTAATATTGCAATTTATGAAAAAATTTCCGAGAAATATCCTGATACAAAATTCCTGTATCTGGGTACTAAATCAGGGGAAGAAAATAAAATAATAAGAGCATTGAACGGACCGATTGAATTTATTCCGGTCAGATCAAAGGGCATTCCGGCAAGGATCAGGAGTTTTGGAACATTTCTTTCTATGATTCAGATATTGTTAGGAATGATTAAAAGTTTTTTTGTCCTTAAAAAATTCAAGCCTGATATTGTAATCGGAACAGGAGGCTATGTTGCAGCTCCGGTTTTGCTGGCTGCATCTTTACTAAAAATTAAAATTTTTATACATGAACAAAACTCAATTCCCGGGCGATTAAATACCTTTATTTCAAGATTTGCTACAAAAATTGGTGTTACATTTGAGTCTACAATAAATTTTTTCCCTAAGGATAAAACTATCCATACAGGATACCCTCTTAGAAGATTTATCAATAAGAATAGAGGGGAAGGGGTTAAAGAAAAGCTGAATATCCCGGAAAATAATAAGGTAGTTTTTATTTTTGGTGGAAGTAAGGGTGCAAGGACTATAAACAGGGCAATTGCAGGTCTGATGCCTAAACTGCTTGAGATAAAAGACCTGTCTGTAATCCTTTCTACGGGTAGAGGTCTATCAAAAGAGTATAGTGCATATGAGGAGACTGTTAAAGACCTTAGAAGGCTAAACATTCCTTTTGAAAACAGTAATAGACTAATTGTCAGGGAATATTTTGATAATATCGATGAGATATATTCCATTTCAGATTTTGTTATATCGAGAGCAGGAGCCGGAACAATTGAAGAGTTAACCGGAGTCGGGATGCCTTCAATTTTAATTCCTAAAATTGATCTTCCCGGCGATCACCAGATACTTAATGCAAAAGAGCAGGAAAAAAGGGGAGGAGCATTTTTAATATATGAAAATATTAGGGTCATAGATGGGAATAAAGAGATATATATTCCAGTTGATGAATTATTTGAAAAAATATTAAAACTGGCCGAAGACAGTGAAATAGCTGCTCAAATGAAAAAGAACCTCGGTAAAATTGAACGGAAAGACAGTACCGGAATAATTCTAAGTGAGGTGGAAAAATTATGCGGTATTGATAATAGTATAAAAGTATCTGAATTTAAAGTTTTTTATCTATTTGAACCTTCAAATGAAAAAAATTACGAACTTGTGTTTGATAACACGACATTTGGGAATTCAATTCTTTGCGACTACTATATTCACGGGTTAAAGAGCAATGTCTTATTTGAGATTAGAATAAATGGAAAAAATCGTGAAAAATTAATTCTCAGATTATTAAAAGGTGATTTAAAAGTTAATGGTATTTCAATTAAAGAGTCTGTAGAGATTAATGACGGCGATAAGATTGAGATAGAAGAAAAAATTCTGAAGATTAATTTTTTCACTGAAAGTTTCAAGTATTATGAAGAAAAGAAGGGAATCAGATCAAAAATGATCGGATCTTCTTTAGGTATCATGATATCGAGAGTTGGTGGATTTTTCAGGGAGGTTGTGGTTACGGCTCTTTTTGGAGCAAAAAATATTTCCGATCTTTATGTTGCAGGTTTGACTGTATCAAATTTTATGAGAAGAATTGTTGCTGAAAATGCAATGGAAAATGCATTTCTGCCAATTTTCATGAGATTTTTTCACAGATCATCAAGAAAAAAAATGTGGGAAGCTTCATCATCAATTATTAATTTTACACTTTTCCTGTCGGCTCTTTTTACAGTATTCGGAATTATATTTGCAGATAAGATAATAGGTGTGATTTATTTCGGTTTCCGTAATAAAGGTATTTTTAATGATGCTGTTAATATAACAAGGCTTATGTTTCCCTATCTTTTCCTCGTTACAATTTCAGCGGTAATGGCTACATTCCTAAAGGCATTTAACAGATTCGGAATTGCAGAGATTTCATCCATCTTTTTTTCAATTGGATCGATAGTCGGTATTGTATCTTTATACTCAATATCAAACATATATGCTCTTGGAATAGGTATTTTATTCGGGGGAATTCTTCAGATTTTATTTCTACTTCCTTTTGCTATTGGAGTCTTGAAAAAAAAGGAACTCGAATTCAATTATACACCGGGAATAAAATTAAACAGTCCTGCTAACAAAAAATATTATTCCCAACTAGCTCCTATTACAGGTGATACGCTCCTTTCTAAAACCGCAGAAGTAGTTGATCAGTTTCTTGCTTCAGGCTTAAAGCCGGGATCAATATCTTTCCTATACTTTGCAAAGACAATTTTCAGACTCCCTTTTGCAGTTATTTCCCAGTCAATAAATTCAGTAATTCTAAGGGATTATTCAAACAATATTGCTCTCTTCGATAAAGAGAAAGCTAAAAAATTATTTATTGAGGGAAGTAAAATTAATATATTTATACTCGCTCCGGTCTCTATTGCAATGTTTTTAATGGCAAAACCAATTGTGACACTGCTGTACGGGAGAGGTGAATTCGGAACCACTGCTATACATAACTCTTCGATTGCTCTTCAGTTTTATTCTATCGGTTTGATCGGATGGGGACTTCACTCATTAACGACAAGAATATTTTCCGCAAGGATTGACATAAAAACTTCAATGTATCTGAACCTCTTTATGCTTGCACTAAACGTTGCATTAAGTTTTATCCTTGTATCAACGGAATTAAAGTTTGCCGGACTCGCACTTGCATCGTCAATTTCTTTCTCGCTGTTTGCTATCATCAGGATAATAGTACTAAAAATAAAATTAAATGCAGAAGATATAACAATAAAATTAAAGGAGATCTATTATCCTTTTGTTAAAACTATTTCGGCATCATTTTTTATGATAATAATAATGCTTCAAATGAGATATATTTTCAGTAATATTAAAACTGATTCTGTACATCTCAAATCTATAATTGAAATAACCTCAATTACTTTTATAGGCCTTTCTGTATATTTCATTGCATCATTATTAATGAAAAATACTGAAATAATGATTTTTAGAAAAAAAGTTTTTAAAAAAATTCCGGGAAAACCGGTATCAATGTTATCTCCGTTCAGATTCCTGGAGAAAGTTTCTTCGGATCCTGAAAAATACAGAGATGAATTCTTATACAAGATCAATCTTTATCTGAATAGTCCGAATTGGGAAATAAGAAATGTCGGAATAAAACTTACCGGTGTATTTTATGACAAAAGTAAAGCTAAATACCTCCTAAATCTTCTTAATTCGAAAAATTCTAATCCTTTCATCAGAAGAAATTGCCTTACGAGTTTAAGGAAAATCGGTAAATGGAATGATGAAATCAAAGAAACGATATTGAAAAAATTAAATGATCCCTATTTTGAAGTGAGGGTTGAAGCAATAAATTTCCTTTCAGAAAAAATATCTTCTGATGATTTTGAAATATTTAGAAATAGTTTTACTAAAAAATTACAAAACTCTTCGACAGAAGAAATATGTGCGTGGCTTTCTTTAATAGCAAAAGCAGGATCTGTTGAAGATATGAAATTGCTAAAGAAATTTTATCTATCTTCAAATTCATTGATAAGGGAATCCCTTCTCAAACTGATGATCAACTTTCATAAAAGAGGCCTGATAGATCTAAAATCTTTGAGAGCGGAAGCTGAGAAAGTACTACTAACATCAAATAATATGCAGCCAACTTTCAGATTAAAAACACTTGTTAATAATATTTTTAATGAGGGGGAGTAGAATGGTAATTTGGATATCGAAACTCTTTTCAAATCTTTCTCTTGAAAATCTCATTGCATATATTTCTTTCAGATCTCTCCTTGCTGTAATGACATCTTTTTTGATTGGAATAATTTTTGGAAGAAAATTGATAAACATTATTTATCAGCTTAATTTCAAAGACAAGTCCAGAGATTATGGTGATATATCTTCTGCGAATAAAACAGGTACTCCGACTATGGGAGGATTGATAATATTTATATCTTTTCTGATTTCTGTACTTCTATGGACAAAACTGGACAGTTTCTTTGTTGTAATCGTCCTTTTCTCATCATTTTGGTTCGCAGGACTTGGTTTTGTAGATGATTATATGAAAAGTATCAGGGGGTCATCTGACAAAGGATTAAGCAGGACTTCAAAATTAATATTTCAATCTCTGTTCGGACTAATACTTGGAATATTGATTTTATCTCCAGATTCAAATCTTTACCCGGCTGCTCTTAAGACGAAACTTTTTATCCCTTTTATAAAGAACCCGGTGATAGATCTCTCTTATTTTTACTATATATTTATTATTTTGGTAGTTATTGGAATTTCAAATTCGATCAATTTTGCAGATGGCCTTGACGGACTTGCAACTGTTCCTGTTTCTTCAGTTGCAGTAGTTTATGCTGTTTTTGCCTACATTATCGGCAATTCAAAAGCTGCAACTTATTTCCTTTTCCCTTATTTAAAAGGATCCGGAGAGCTTGTGATTGTATTAGCAGCCTTGATAGGAGCACTTGCAGCATTTTTATGGTTTAATACCTTCCCTGCACAAATATTCATGGGAGATACCGGATCGCTTTTCCTTGGAGGATTGATAGCTACTTGTGCGATACTAATAAAAAAAGAAATTCTGTTTATCATTGCCGGAGGAATCTTTGTTGTTGAGTTTTTAACCGTCTTCATACAGGATTTTATAGGAATAAAAATTTTAAAACGAAGAATATTTTACAGGGCTCCAATTCATCATACATTCCAGCATCTGGGAATTGCAGAACCGAAAATTGTTGTGAGATTCTGGATTGTTGCTATTCTTTTTACACTAATAAGCCTTATGAGTATAAAGTTGAGATGATTCAATGAAAAATCTTAGACAAGTAATGATTTTTATTGGAATTAATATAAGAAGAGTAATAAATTTAATTTTAATATCATTCTTTCTGTTTATTTTCACTGAGACTGCGATAATTATAATCTTTTTTGTCATTTTTAATCCTGTTGAGATGACACTCATTCAAATAGTCATATTGTTTATTCCATTTATGATCTTCATTGTTCTCAAAAATATCAGTCTTAAAAAAAAAAGATGGCGGTTGAATATGAATTTCCATGAATTTCTTGATTCTAATAGTGGCAATGGTTTTGAAAAACAAAAATATTTTTACACTGATTGCATGTCAGATTTAAAAAGTTTGAAGAAAAATTCAAAATTGTTTTTTATTCCCTATTTTTCCAAACTCGCCGTCTCAACTCCGATAAAAAAAACTTTTCGGAAACAAAATAGTTTCAGATCTGAAATAAAAAAACTTAATAAAAATACATTTAAAATATATATAGTTTCCTCTCTTTTTTCCCTGATTATATATCTGCCGTTTCTATTGATTTCATATTTATTTACAATTAATCTGAACCTGGCACCAAGAGTGTTGATCATACTCAGTGGAATAATGTTTTTCATGTTTATAAAAGTTTCGGTAATTGATACAATAACGCAATTATTGGTAAAAAAATGTTACCATAATATGGGAAATTAGAGATGGAATTTAATTTTCAACCCAAATATCCGGATCCCAGCCGTACCCGATAAAGAGTGACTCCCCGGTATAAAAATTCCTTACCGTCATTTTTGTGTTTCCCCTGCTTCCATACATATGCACTGTATATTTTTCCATGTTTGACCAATTCATACGGTAGATCTCTTCATTTTCGGGAGCTTTAAATATTTTATGAAATTCTCCTTTTTTAGCAAAATATACCATATATTTTGTATGAGGGGCAGGCAGCCAGGCAACAAACTTTGATGGTGATGCACAAGGGCGGCAGCTTTGCCCTGTAGATAATTTAATTCCCGGAGACCGACTGTTTGGTTCAGAAAGAAATATATCTTTTCCATTGTCGTATACAATGTGTTTCCCGTCACCGGTCATTTCACAATGTTTGTCAATTATTCCTCCATTAAAGATTTCAAGGAATTCCGACGGGTCTTCAGGGTCAATCAAAATTGCTGTTTTGTTCAGGGTAGGACCAAAAATCCATTCCTTATTGTTGTAAATAGTAAAACTCCATCTTGTTTCTTTAGATCTGTCCATTTTCTCATTTAATATAATTTTCTTATTTCCATTTTCATTTATTGTATATACATTCCCTCTATACCTGTAAATGATTAGCTTTCCATCACTATTCCAGAAAGGTCTGGGTGTTTTACCTCTTTTAAAACGACCGGGACCACCTTCAGTTACAGCTGAGGGAATTTTCTTTATTTTTCCCAGGTCTAAATAGTGGATGTAAAGGGAAGGAGGGACAGAAAAAACAACCTTGGCCCGGCGATTATGTGACATCTTCATCCAATTTTTTCGAATAGTAGATAAGGGCGGATTCTCCTTTTTTTCTCCGTTCAGATCTATATCAAGATAAATAAATATTAAAGCTGCAGCGGAAAAAATAAGAATTAACGACAATAGTACATATAAAGTTCTTTTTTTTAAGATAGAAATAAGTTAGCAAATCAGAAAAAGGTTGTCAATTTATGATAGAAAAATGTGTATATTCATCATTATTGATAAGAAACTAAAAATATTGTATAATTTTATTCATATTAAACGTATAAAATCAGAGGTGAAAAATGAAAAAAATTCTTTTTATAATATTTGTATTGTCATTAGTTTCAATTATGACAGCAGGTGAGTTTAAGACATTTAATTTTAAAGCTACAGATATAACAGGAAAAACTTTTGAATTAAATGATTTTAAAGGAAAAGTTGTCATCCTCGACT
>CAZNLS010000095.1:0-9409 GCA_964573895.1 uncultured Clostridia bacterium | reverse complement strand
ATATGTTCATTATTCTGCTTGTCTGATTATATAAATAATTAAAAAAATTTGGTTATTAAATCTCAATATTAATTTATTCTTTGATTTGATTTAAGTCGGATATAATTGTAATATTTACACCAAATGGGTAAGAAGATTGCGGTGATTCACGACTGGTTAAACGGAATGCGTGGTGGAGAGATGGTTCTTGAAGAGTTACTCGATCTGCTCCCCGGGGCAGTTATTTTCACACTGTTTCTGGACAAGAACAGAGTTTCAAAAAAGATACTGGATCACAAAATATATACTTCTTCTCTTAACAGATACGGCTTTATAAAAAAAAGATACAGGAATTTTCTGCCCATGTTCCCATCTCTTATTGAGGAGTTTGACTTAAACGGTTATGATCTTATTGTCAGCAGTTCCCATTGTGTTGCGAAGGGTGTCATTCCCCATCCGGGATCAAAACATATTAGTTATATTCACTCTCCTATGAGGTATGCATGGGATCAGTATCATTCTTACTTTGGAAACATTTCCGGATTGAAGAAAAATTATATCCGAAACCGAATCTCAAAGCTGAGGACCTGGGATGTTGCCAGTTCGTCGAGAGTTGATCTCTTTATCGCTAATTCAACATTTGTCAGGGACAGGATAAAAAGATACTATAATAGAGACTCTGTTGTTATCCACCCTCCTGTTGATACCGGTTTCTTTACTCCTTCGAAAAATTCATCCGGAGATTTTTTTCTTTCCGTTACTGCACTTGTTCCATATAAAAGAACAGATATTGTGATCAATGCTTTTAATAAGCTGAATGAGAAACTTGTAATTGTGGGGAGCGGACCGGATGAAAAAAGACTTAAAAAAATGGCGGGGAAAAACATTGAATTTAAGAAAAATATTTCCCGGGATAAATTGTTGTCTCTCTATCAAAATGCATCGGCTTTTGTTTTTGCGGGGATTGAGGATTTCGGAATGGCATTTGCAGAATCAATGTCCTGCGGGACTCCGGTTATCTCTTTTCAGAAAGGCGGAGTAAAGGATATAGTGACTCCTTCAACCGGGATCCTGTATGGTGATCAATCGACTGATTCCCTGTTTGATTCTGTAAAGTCATTGAGAAAAAAAAGATTTGCGGGACCGGAATTAAGAAAGCGAGCCCTGAGTTTTTCTAGGGAGAAATTTAAAGAAAGAATTTTAAAATATCTGGATCTGTGAAATGATAAAAAAAAGAAGAAAGCAGCTTATATATTTTAATGTTTTTAGTGATATACTTGCCGTTTCCTGCAGTTTTATATCTGCTTATCTTCTAAGGTTCTATTCGGAGATCTTTGCTTCTCCCAGAGGGATTCCGGTTCATTCGGATTACCTGATGATTCTTCCTGTAATTCTGATCGTTCAACTTCTTTCATTGACTTATATGGGATATTACAAGGTTAAATTGAGAAGAAACAGACTGGATGATCTCTTCCTTGTGTTTTTCAACACGGTTGTCTCATCGGTGTTTGTATTACTGATATTCAGTTATTTTAAAAGTTATGGTTTTACGGATTTCCAGCTTTCTCACCTGTTTGTATTCATCTATATTCCGGTCTCTCTTCTTTTTATTTCATTCTTCAGGTTCCTCGTTTTTTCATTTTTTAAAAGCTGGTTTTTGAAAAAAAACGGAATTTCACAGGTTCTTATTGCCGGAACCGGCGAACTTGGAAGGATGGTTGGGGAAAATCTCAATAAATACAACCATTTCGGGATCAGGATTGCCGGTTTCCTTTCAAAAACCGGGAAAGGCGGGAATGTATTGGGAAAATATGGAGATGTTGAAAAGGTTGTAAAAAAATACGGGATAACTGATCTGTTTATTGCAATTTCATTAAAAGAATTCAAAACTGTAATTCAACTGATGGAATCCGGAAATAATCTTCTAATTGATACAAAACTTATTCCCGATATTGTGTATCTGTCATCATTAAAAATGGGGATGGAGCACCTTGAGGGAATTCCCGTAATAAATCTTGGCGATATTCCTCTTCATGGATGGAAGCTGTTTCTAAAAAATGTTTTTGATAAAATATTCAGCCTCATCGGACTTGTAGTAGCTGCTATTCCAATAGGGATAATTGCCGTTTTGATAAAAATTTCATCAAAGGGTCCTGTTTTTTATACACAAAAGAGAGTAGGGCTTGATGGAAAAATATTCAGGATCATTAAATTCAGGACAATGATCGACAATGCGGAGAAAAATACCGGAGCGATCTGGTCTCCTGTAGATGATAAAAGGGTTACAGGGGTTGGAAAGGTTTTAAGGAAGTTTTCCATTGATGAAATTCCCCAGCTTATTAATGTACTCAGGGGGCAGATGAGTCTTGTCGGACCGCGCCCCGAGAGGCCGGAACTTGTAAAAGAATTCAGAGACAGCATTCCGCGCTATATGCTCAGGCACACGGTAAAGGCAGGAATAACAGGATGGGCTCAGGTTCATGGTCTCAGAGGAAATACCCCCCTCAATAAACGTATAGAGTATGATCTCTATTACATTCAAAACTGGACCATGAAACTCGATTTCGAGATACTCTGGAGAACAATTTTAAAATTTCAGTTTGTTGATAAGAATAACTGAATCCAATCAACAGTTTTTTCGTATATAACAATATGAGCGGTGCAAAGCCATTTATTAATTTATTATTCCTGAGAATTGTGAGTTGCAATTTGAAGAATCTTTGCTACTATAAATAATATGAATACTATGAGGAATAATATAGAACTTCCGGGAAAATTCCTCCCTTTTGTGGAAAATCTCAGTAAAAAAGCTGACTCAGAGGATATAATACCATTTGTTGGCAGGGAGGATGTTCTTGAAGCTGCGATGGAGACACTTCTACGTAAGTTAAAAAACAATTTATTGCTTATAGGAAAACCCGGTGTTGGAAAGACTGCGCTAATTACTGAGATTGCAAGAAGGATAAACAGTGGGAACTTACATCATTCATTAAAAGAAAAGACAATATTTGAAGTATCAATGAACAGACTTTTCTTTTCAAAACAGAATCCGGAACAATTTTCAAACGAGCTGGAAGAGCTTTTTGAAGAACTTAACAAAATTGCGGATAAAGTTGTAATTTTTATGGATGAGATGGTGATTGAATCTTTTTCCGGAATCGAACAGGATAAGGACCGGCTTCTGTTTATAAATCTATTGAGGTCTTATGTGTCTAATATGAAATTAAACATAATTGCAGCTACCACTCCTGATCATTATTACAAGTTTATAAGCAACGATAATTTTTTTTCAATTAATTTTTCACCTCTTTTTCTGAGAGAACCCGCAGAGGATGAAGTGATGGCAATACTTGAAGGGGTTGTTGAAAATTTCAGCAAATACTACTCTCTAAAAATAGGCCGTAGTGAACTGAACACCGTTTATTTAATGTCCAGCAGATTCATGCTGCACAGAGCTTTCCCGGGAAAAGCCGTAGAACTTCTTGATATGTCGTGTGCAAAAGCTTCGGTGAAAGGAGACAAAAGACTGAAAAAAGAACATGTTTATAAAAGTATCAGCGAACAATCTAAACTGCCGGAAGAAATTGTGAGGCTTGACCCTGTGAAGCAGGTTAATGGTCTTCTCGAATACCTGAAAAAAAATGTAGTGAACCAGAGCCCTGCAATGGAAGAGCTTGTCAGGGTAATTAAGCTTTCAAGGATTGAGATCGCAAACGGAACAAAAAAAGCCGGAAGTGTTGTTATGTTTCTTGGCCCTCCCGGTGTCGGAAAGAGTTACACCGCGGGAAAAATCGCAGAATATCTTTTTGGAGGAAGGGAAAAGCTCCGTGTAATAGATCTGAAAGAGTATAGGAAATCAGAAGATAAGCAGCGGTTTATAAAGGATGGGAGCGGAGGACCGGGTTCACTGGTAAAAGAGCTTGAGATGAATCCCTTTTCAGTTATATTTTTTGAAAATATTGAATCGGCCCATACTGATGTTCTTCAGTTTCTGCAAAAAACAATAGATCAGGGAGAAATCATCGACAAAACAGGGAAGAAACACTGTTTTTTGCAGAATATCTTCATTTTCAGCCTGACAAGAATAGGTGAAAAGGTATTTAAAAACAGAATAGGATTTATTAAAAGCAGCATGGAAAGCGGAGAGCTGGTTGTTCAGTCAAAAATAATGAGTCTTCTTGAAAATGTAGATGAAATTGTTGAGTTTGCTCCTCTGGATGAAGAGGGAATAAGAAAAATCATTTCAAGGGAATTAAAAGATATAGAAGGGGAAGTTGAGAAAGCTTATAATTGTGATATATTATTTGATAAAAACATTTCCGATATCCTGACGCATAAATCTATTCTTTCAGGAGGTTCCGCACATAAAATGAATGAGTTTATTGAAAAAGAGATAAAGGGTAAAATTTTGAGTGTTCTTTCTGAAATAAGAAAAACAGGGGGGAAATACAGGGTGTTTTTTAAGGAAAATGTCGTTGAAATAAAGAGATATTATGGGAAAAAATAGAAGACTATCCGTAGTTATTCTTGCTGCAGGAAAATCAAAGAGAATGAATTCATCAAAGAGTAAGATTGTACACAAAATTCTTGGAAAAGAGATTATCAACTACCTCCTGGATTCCCTTATTAATGCCGGGATAGAAGAGGAAAGAATTATTTTAGTTGCAGGAAAAAACATTGATGAGATAAAATCTGCTGTCTCCAAAAATGTCAGATATGCTATTCAGGAAAAGCAGCTGGGGACAGCAGATGCTCTGTTATCGGCGGAGTCGGAATTTTACGGAAAAGCAGATGATCTGCTTGTAGTGGTCGGGGACAATCCTTATATATCAAAGAGTGAAATTGAAAGATTCGTAAAGAGATATTATGAGCAGGAAGTTGATCTGCTGCTTCTATCGGCACTTTTTCCGCAAAAACCTCCTCCATACGGCAGGCTGATACGTGATAAAAACGGATCTCTGCTATCTGTTGTAGAAGAGATTGATGCAACTCAGTCTCAATTAAAAATCAGGGAAGTGAACTCATCCGTTTATCTTTTCAACCTTGAAACAATCTTTCCACTTCTAAAAAAGATAGATAATAATAATTCCAAACGAGAGTATTATTTGACAGATATTGTTAAGTTATCCATTGATCAGGGCTTGAAGGCCGACGCTTTTGCTGCAGAAAACTTCAGGGTTTCAATTGGGATCAATAACCGCTGGGAACTTGCCGGAGCTGAAAGAGATTTTAACTTACTAAATCTGAAAAAACTTGCTGAAGATTGCGGTGTTACCATCCTTAACCCGGAGACAGTTACAATCGAACATGATGTAAAAATTGGCCGTGATACGGTAATATATCCAAATGTTTATATTGCCGGAGGAACAGTTATCGGAAAAAACTGTAAAATCGGCCCTTTTGTTTTTCTGAAAGGGAGTAATTTGCCTGATAATTCTTCTGTTTCTTTTAAAAAATTAAATTCTGAAATATAGTGATGGTCAGAAGTATTGCACCGGGAAGAATTTGCCTTTTTGGAGAACATCAGGATTATATGTCTCTTCCGGTCATCACTGCTGCAATAGATCTGACTATTGAAATTGAGGGAAATTCATCAACGGGGAGTGGTGTGTTGGTTGAACTTCCCGACATCGGTGAAAGAGATTCATTTAAGCTATCCAATATTGTTTACAGGCGGGAGAAAGATTATATCAGGAGTAGTGTAAATCTCCTGCTGAAAAAAGAAATGATACGGGATCGCCTGATAAAAGCAAAAATAACTGGGAATATTCCCCAAAGAGCCGGGACTTCATCATCTTCAGCTTTGTGTGTTTCCTGGGTCTCATTTCTTCTGAATGTTGCAGGAAAGAAACGGTATAGTGAGATCCCGAAAAGTGAAATTGCGGAACTTGCATATCTTGCCGAAGTGGAAGAGTTCAACGAGAGTGGGGGAAGGATGGACCAGTATGCTTCCGCACTCGGAGGGATCAACTATTTTGCATTTCACAGGGAGAATTATATAACTCCTCTGCCTGCCAAACTTCACGGTTTTGTTCTTGGTGATTCCGGTGAACCGAAGGATACTCAAAAGACCCTCAGAAGAATCAGGAGAGGTCAGGAAGAGGGGTTAAAAATGCTGAAAAAATTTTTACCTTTCCCGTCAAATCATGACATTGATTATAATGAAGCACAAAGCTGTTTTAAAAGGATAGATGCGGAATTTAGGCCATATCTGAATGCTGTACTTTTAAATCATAAGATCACAGAATCTGCTTATAAAGAGCTGTCAGTGATTGATCCGGATCCCGAAATAATTGCAGAACTTATGAATCGTCATCATTCCGTATTAAGGGATGACCTGAAATTATCGACTAAAAAAATAGAGAGAATGATAGATGCCGCGATTGGGAACGGTGCACTCTCAGCTAAAATAAACGGCTCAGGTGAAGGCGGATGTATGTTTGCTTATTGCCCGGGGCATGAAGATGCAGTAGCAGAAGCGATCACCCGGGAAGGTGGAAGAGCGTACCGTTTAAAAATTCATCCCGGTATAACAATAGTTACCGAGTGATATGGCAGCAGAAAAAATTAAACTAAATGAGTTGGAAACAGACGGATTCTATAATCACTCTTATCCTCTAAGGCCTGATCTTTTATCTACTTATAAAAAAATGTTTCCCGGTTTTCCATCTCTGATCATAAATAAAAATAATATTCTGATCTTTGGCTATGACTATCTTGAAAAATTGAAAAATAGTGGTAAAAGAGAGCACGAGACAAAAAAAGTTGATCTGGACAGAAAAGATTCATTGATCCTTGGATTCAACATAAGGAAGTCTCTTCTTGGATTCAACAACTATGAGAAGGTAGTTTTTTTGAATAAAATTATAAAATTTGCAAATTTAGGAGAAATATATGAAAGAACCGCTCCGGATGTAAGAATTTCAGAAAAATTTATCGAAAATATTGAAGTTCTGCTTTCATCCGGCTTTAAGGATCTTCTCATTAGTAACAGAATATCCATAAATATCGCTGTGAAAATTTGCAGCTTTAGTATCAGGGATAGGGATTCTCTATTGAATTTTTTTATGGCCATAAAGTTCTCCGTATCTCAGCAGCAGATAATATTGGATATGATCAAATATATAAGTCACAGGGAAAAAAAGTCTATTTCTGAAATATTGAAAGACGCAGGTTTCATAGCTGGAGAGGGGAACGAAAACAACGATGAAATTTTTAGCAGACTGGAGATGGAAAGATATCCGAAATATAGTGAATATAAAAAAAAGTGGATGAAGAGCATGGGAGACCCGGATTTTTCCGGGAAAGTCAGGATCAATCCATCTCTATTTTTTGAATCGGACCAGTTTGATCTGACTTTAAAAAAGATTTCCGAAGATGAACTAAAGAAAATTTTGAAGATACTAAAGTTGTAAAACCAATGACTTACAAGCTTGTCGGGTTTCTGTATTGAGTGTATAATAAACGTTTCAACATTAACAAAAATCGGAGTTGAAATGGATACAGACATTTTAAAAAAAGAACTTTCTAAAGAACCGGAACTAAAAAAAGATTTTGAAATTCCGGAATTTTCCAAATGGGTGGAAGCTGCAGAAAAAATGTTGAAGGGTGGGAAATATAAAGACCTGAGCTCTGTTACACCGGACGGTGTTGTTATTGAGCCTGTTTACTATTCAGGGAATACCCGGAATTTATATTCCGGTGAATCTTATCCCGATGGCTCCCCCTTTATTGAAAGAGTAAAGAAAAAAACAGATGGAAATTTCTTTGCCTGGGCGGCTTGCAGGCACTGGTTTGAGAAGGATCCGCAAAAACTGAATAATAAAATTTTAAAAAATTCCGAGACCTTAAATGAGCCCCTTTATATTGAGTTTTCGAATGTATTTCATGGGTCTAAATCCTTAACAGAGACAAAAGGTGTGGTTATTTCAAACCTTGATGATTTTAATATTCTCTTGGAAGGAATCGATAAAAAAGAGAGGAGTTTTATTTTCAATACGGGAAATAAATTTTCAGAGATTTATTCACTGCTTAAGCTTCATATAGAAAAAGAAAAAATTCCATCCAACTCACTTGAAGCTTATCTTAATGCTGATCCACTTAGGATTTTTGTCGAAACATATGGAAAATATGAATCTATAAATAATAGTTTTAAAAAAATGATTGCTGTCGCAAATGATTCAATTGCAAATAAGACGGGTTTGAAGATTGCAGGTGTATCAACACTGCCCTACTTTAACTCCGGCTGTTCTGCTTCCCATGAAATTGCATTTGCCGTGGGAACTGCGGTTGAGTATATTGAGAAACTAAAAAGAGGCGGAATAGCACCGGTCAAAGTTATTCCCGATATGATCTTCAGCTTTGGTGCCGGTACGGACTTTTTTACTGAAATAGCAAAGTTGAGAGCATTCAGGGTCCTCTGGCACAATATCTGCGAAGTTTATGGAGCAGCAGGTGAATCGGAAAATTCGGTCATACACTCATTTGTAACTCCTCTCAGATTTTCAAAAAAAGATCCACATGTAAATATTCTCAGAGCAACAACTTCAGCACTCTCTGCTGTTATAGGTGGTGCCGGTTTTCTGACAGTTTCTCCTTTTGATATTGGGAGTAAAACTCCTTTTGAACTCTCAAAAAGAGTTGCAGAGAATATCCCAAGGATCCTTGGCGAGGAGTCGATGCAAAAAACTGTTGTAGATCCGTCAGCGGGTTCATACTATATAGAAACAATCACAACAGAGTTATGCGAGAAAGGGCTGCAGCTATTTCAGGAGATTGAAAATCAGGGAGGAATGATTGAGGCAGTAAAAAAAGGTTTTGTAAAAGAAATAATTGATAAGAATAGAAAAGAAGAGGAAAAGCAGCTTGAAGAGGGAGTAAAAAAAATGGTAGGAGTTAATTGCTTTGAATCAGGGGACATTGTTGGTAAAAGAAAATCAGAACAGGTGGAAGAGGATGATGAATTTGCCGATCCCAAAAAAGGAGAAAAAAAAATTGCCCAAAGGAAATCTGAAATACTCTTTGAAAAACTTGCTGAGGAATTCAATCGTGATGATAGTGATTTTCTGAAAACAGTGGATCTGTTGTATGAAATTGGTTCTTCAATGGAAGAAATATCCCGAATTTTAAGAGATATTCCCCCGAAGATTGAAATGAGTATAATTCCGGAAGTGATGCGGTATGCCGAAAAATTTGAAGGGGAGAAATAGAATGTCGGAACGGCCTGATTTCAGTAAAATTGATTTAAAAAAGAATCTTCTGTCGAAGCGAAAATCCGGGAAATACTTTTCTGAAAAAGCCCCTTTTATGACACTTGAAGGAATCCCCGTATCACCTTTTTATACAAAAGAGATATTGGCAGGGATGGAGCATCTTGACTATATGTCCGGAATTTCCCCTTTCTTTAGAGGGCCATATCCGACCCAAGATT
>CAZNLS010000094.1:0-9437 GCA_964573895.1 uncultured Clostridia bacterium | reverse complement strand
ACTGCTGATCTTAACTTTTTTTGCCATTTTTTCTCCTAAATTATTGGTTTTCCACTCATTGTAGGTGTTTTTTCTATACCGAAATATTTTAAGATTGTCGGTGCCATATCCTTCATCGAAGGTGTCTTGGTATTAATATTGAATGAAGAGAGGAAGCTTGCCGGAACATGCCTGGGATTTATGCAATGGTCTCCTGACCACCAGTTCATATTATCCGAAACTATTTCTCTCTCAACTCCGCCCAGGGCAGAGGAGTCACCTGTCCGGTAACCTTTTGCAAAGCCCAGGATTATATCCGGAGCTCTCTCTTTGAAATCCGGAGAAAAGTGGTCTTCAGAGATGAATGCCTCGGAAATAACTCTATCACCGGTCAATGGGTCCCTTATTTCAACAAGTTTTGCAGCTATCTCATCAAGGAGTTTTCTCCTCTGTTCTTTTGTAACAATACCTTCAGCTTCCCTTCCCTTCATATTGAGATATAATCCGTTCAATCCTACTGCATATGCCCGTGTATTTCCCCAGTCATACTCTTCATAATTATCAAGCATTGATATCTCATCATCAATTCCGTCAACATGCAGCTTGAGATAACCTTCATTGTATAACCATGTATTTAGATTAACTTTTCTTCTGAAAGGGTTAAATCCATGATCCGATAAAACCATTACAGGGATGTCCGGGGGAAGCTTCTTCATGGCTTCACCGAGGACCCTGTCATGCTTTCTGTACAGTTCTTCAGTTATATAACCGAATCTTCTTGCATCATCAGGATGATAATAGGGATGTTTAGGATCATTAAGGGACCAATACATATGCTGGCCCTGATCAAGTGAAGAAAAATAGAAGAAGAGGAGACCACTCTTTTTTGTAAGAAATCGCTCATACTCTACCTGGAAAAGACGCCTGCTCTCATCAAACACAGACATAGCCTGAGTGATAAAATTTTCCATATTAAATGTCTGCTGACTCAAAGCCTTTGTGTCTGCCGGAAGGCCTATCGTATGAAATAAACCTGCTTTTTCTGCAATTTCAGCACTATAAGATTCGGGAGAACTGATAGTTACCGCCGGATGAAGAGGGCTAATGTGTATCGGAGAGGTATAGAGCCTGAAATTTTCACCTGCATTAAGCAGGAAAAATTTGACCATCCCCGTGATACTGGAAATTCCCTTTATTAATGGAAAATCAATCTCAACCCAATCAGAATACTCCTTCTCTTTTAAAAGGATCTCTTTTCCGTCAATTTCTAACTTTGCTGTTTTGTGTTTCCGGTCATAATAGATAGTCAGGGGAACCTGTATCTTTTTTCCATTTTCAATTAGATCATTAACCGGACCTTCAAGAAACAAATCTTCAGAGACATCATCTTCGTTAAAATAAGCATAATATAAGTTGTTTGGTGAAATATCCTTCATCGCCTCCTCTTCATCTGTAGTATAAAGAGAGTAGATGCCATAAGTCCCCTGGATATCGGGAGTCCCCATTCCTGAAACAGTTCTCTGTTTTGACTCTGATGGCGGATAATTTGAAGGGATCTGAAAAACAGTTGCCTCAATATCTTTTTCTTCAAGATATTCCCAGAATGCTTTACCTTCCCGACGAAGGACCACTTCTGATGGTTTAAGGGGGATTTTGTATTTCCCAAGTTTAATGTTCAGCGAAGAAGGGAGTGTATCGGCACCGGATGTTTTTGGAAGATAGGTGTCAGGATCTCTGTGGACAAAATCATATATGCCATAAACCCCGGGATCAGCTCCGGTAATAAAACTTCCCCATGCTACAGGGCTTTGCGGTGGAATTGTTGTTCTCATCATCGAAAAAACACCTTTTTGTGCCAGTTTTTTCAAATTCGGCAATTCTCCTCTCTGCATCATACTGTATACAACTTTTGGATCCATACCATCAAATCCAAGCACAAGCAGTCTTTTTCCTCTGTTAATTCCGGCTCCAAAATTCATAAATGGAGCTGTTGCTAATACCGTCCCTGTATTTTTAATAAATTCTCTTCTCTTCATTTTAGATTACCTCCAGGTCTTTCCCGTCAATAAATGAGGGCTTTTTTATTCCAAAAGCAGATAAAATCGTTGGCGAAATATCTGCTATGGAAGGTTGCTTCACTTTGACTTTTTTATTACAGAAGAAAATACCGGGGATAAATGACCTCGTGAATGAGTGATCTCCACTCCACATTCTGGTATTGTCCGAAACAATAGTGTCGCTGATATAATTGACTGCCGATTCAGGACTAACCCTGTAACTTAAATTATATCCTATGACTACATCAGCAGCATTTTTGGTATAGGGACCTTTATATAATTCTTCCCTTTTATATACACCCTTTGCTACAATGACACCATTTTCCGGGTCCTTATATGTTTTCAATTTATTCTTTATCTCATCTTTAAGTTTTTCAGTCTCTTCACCGGGAGCAACGATCCCCTGCTTTTCCCTTCCTTTCATATTTATATAGATGCCGTGCAGCCCCTGGCCGTAAGCTCTTGTCTTTGACCAGTCTACATCGGCATAGAATTTATCACTTTTTTTCTTTCCATCTTTCAAAACAATATATCCTTCTTTATAGAGCCAGGAATTCAGATGGAAATCCCTGTTTGCCTTATTGAAACCGTGATCCGAAACAATTAAAAGCAGATCTTTCTCGGAGAGTTTCGGCGTCAGCTTCCCTAAAAAATCATCCATTCTCTTGTAGCTGCCGTACACGGCATTTACAATATGATCATCATTTGAAGAATGTTCTGCGGGAGAACCTGAATCTTTCAGATATCTCCAGTACATATGCTGTATCCGGTCGGTAGCTTCAAAAACCTGCACTATCAGACCCTTCTTATATTTTCTAAAAGTATCAAAGAACGTTTTCTCTCTTTCATCCTGGTATGAATATACCTGCTGATAAAAACCCTCTTCGGATAATACTCTTTCGTTTAGAGCCCAGGTATCTTCCGCAAATCCAAGAGTTGCGAATGATCCAATCAACTTAGAAAGGTAAACAGAAAAAATCTTAGGATGAGAAATTGGCATCGAAGGAGTTGCCGGGTCAATATTTATAGGAGAAACATACAATTTTACCGGCTCTGTCTCTTCGAGGAAAAATTGAGCAATCCCTGAAATTTTTATAAATCCGGCCTTAAAAGCGACCTTTTTCCAATCAGATATTTTACCTCTTTTCAGAACAAAACTTTCTCCTGACATCTCAATTTTTGCTTCGTTTCCATCATTAATTATCTCCATAGAAAATTCAACTTCAAGAAGGGGATTTTTTTTGATAAACGGATTGCCCGGTCCCTTTATAACTCCGCTGAATTTCCCATCACCGGTTTTCTTCAGGTCCTGGTAAAGACCTTCCGTCACTCCGGAACCTCCTTTCTCCTCACTTGAAAAGAAGCTGAATGAACCCTGCGTCCCGCGAAGATCGGGAGTTCCAAGACCGGAAAGCATTAGACCGTAAAATTTTTCGGGAGGGAATGAATAAGGTATTCTGAGTACAGATGAAAAAATTCCTTTACTGCTGACGATCTTCCAAAAACTCTTGGATTTTCTTAAAAGTTCAATCTTAGGTCTGGATATAGGAATTATAAATTTTCCTATCTTTAAATTTTTCTTAGGTGGCGTAATATCGGATCCGGACATTTTCGGCATATAATTATTTCTATCGGTTGCCAGAAAATCAAAAATGTTATGTTTCCCCGGATTTACACCTGTAGCAAATGTTGACCATGCAACCGGTGAAATAGGAGGCTCGGTGGATTGCAAAGGAGAAAATGTTCCCTCTTTCATAAGTTTTTGAAAATTAGGGAATTCTTTTCCTTCATCAATGAATTTATTCAATCTGTGGAAATCCATTCCGTCAAATCCTATAACAACAACCCTTTTATACTTAGCATTTTTTAAAGTTTTGATTCTTTTCAAAAACTGGATCAATGCCCTGATCGGAAATGTTATGAAGTTGAAGATAGCCAGAAAAAAAGCAAGAAATATAAAGAGAAATGATCCCGCAAAAGCAAATCCGGCACCCGGTCCCACATATGCAGGAAGAGGGGCTGTAATAACCGTTAATATTATTAAAATTAATTTAGTTTTCTTTTTCATTTTTAAATTTTATCATATTTATCTGACCCGGTCTAACCAGGACAAAATCGCAAAAGTATACCACCTGACTTATTTTTTTTCAAGAAAAAAGTTTTTTTTATTTTTTTTTTTAGAAATTACATTGTTTTTTCATTATCACTAAAATAAAATCAGGTTATGGAGAAAAATGTGAATTATATAAAAAAAATCTTACTAATAAATCTTATAATTTTTATTGTAATTCCATCGGCTTTTTTAAAAGCTGATTCTGATGAATATATAAAAACCGGAATTGAAAAGATATTAAAAAAATTTGAATCTCTCAGGCATAGACTTGATGTTCTTGAAAAAGTCTCTGATGATATACTCTGGTTTCACAAGGTGGGTGACGTGGCATTTGTTGATAAAGTAAGGCAAGTAGGCCCGCCGCATGCAAAGGTTCCGAATCCTACTGCTATGGGAGCAAAAAACCCGGTAAAGTTTTACTCATATATCTTTATCCCGAAAAATTTGAATTACAAATTGAAATATCCGCTTCTCGTTTTCCCACACGGCGGAGTACACGGAAACTTTTCAACATACTACACCCATATCGTAAGGGAATTGATAAGCCAGGGATATATAATAATCGCTCCGGAATACAGGGGCAGTACCGGATACGGCAGAGGTATCTACGAGTCAATTGATTACGGTGGCAGAGAAGTAGAGGATGCCAACAACGCAGGGCAGTACATGCTCAACAACTACTCGTTTATTGACAAAGAGAGAATAGGAATTCTGGGCTGGAGCCATGGCGGACTGATAACCTTAATGAATATATTTTTTCATCCCAAAAACTACAAAGCAGCATTTGCAGGTGTTCCCGTAAGCGACCTGGTCGCAAGGATGGGATATATGACTGACGGATACAGGAAACTCTATTCTGCGCCTTATCACATCGGCAAAACTGCAAATGAAGATGTAAACGAATACAGAAGAAGATCCCCTGCCTGGCATGCAGAGAAATTAAAGACTCCTCTTCTTATCCATACAAATACTGCAGATGATGATGTTAATGTTCTTGAAGTCGAGCATCTTATCAAATCATTGAAAGCTGCTAAAAAAAAATTCGAATATAAGATTTTTCAGAATGCCCCCGGCGGGCATAGCTTCGACAGGCTTGATATAAAACAGGCCAGAAAGATTAGATTAAAGATATATTCATTCCTTGCCAAATATCTCAATCCTCCTCACAAATTCAACTCCATTAAGGATCTTACAAAAGCCGGGTACAGGGGAATTAAATAGTCAAATATTTTATAAAAAAATTGTTTTGTATAGATTTTTTTTTTTTTATTTGTTCTAATATAGTTAATCAATTAGGGACATAGAGATATTGTCTAAAAAGGAGGAAAGATTATGAACAAAACTGAGCTTATTCAGAAACTTGCGAAAAAAACCGGCATGACAATTAAGGATTCGGAAACAGCTGTAAACACCATTTTTGATGCAAAGCCGGGGAAAGGAATTATCGCTGTGGAACTCGATGCCGGGAGAAAAGTTACAATACCCGGATTCGGAGTTTTTAAAACAGTAGCAAGAAAAGCACGAACAGGGATTAATCCCAAAACAGGTCAGAAAATCAATATCCCTGCAAAAAAATATCCTACATTCAAAGCAGGGAAAACTTTAAAAGAAAGGGTCAGTGAATAATTTTCTATCTTACCGGATCTAAAATACATCCTATGCGCTTATTTGCAAATATGCAGATAAGCGGAATAGGATCCGGTTTATTGCTGAATAGGTCAGTTCTGAAGCACTTTTTATTAAATGATTCTTAAGGAGGAAATATGAGTACAATAAAAATAGTCGAGATCCTGGGGACTTCAAAAAAAGACTGGGAAGATGCAGCCAAAAATGCCGTATCAGAAGCCTCGGACACAATCAAGGATATAAGTGGTCTTGAAGTCGTTGGTCAGACTGCAAAAATTGTAGATGGCAAGATTACCGAATTCAGAACTACCGTAAAAATTGCTTTCAAGGTGAAAAGCAGCCGATAGAATACTTCTTCTCCATATTCGGTAAAATCTTTTTTCGTAATATTTTTATAGCTTACGGTATTACAGCACTTATTTTTATCTAATAACTAACAACCTGATTTCAGTCATGTCTTCAATGGCAAATTTAATTCCTTCTCTCCCAAGACCTGAATTCTTGACACCGCCATAAGGCATATGGTCTACTCTCCATGAAGGAACATCTCCGATTATTACACCTCCGACTTCCAGTTTATCCCATGCCTTATTCATTTTATATAGATCTTTTGTGAAAATTCCTGCCTGAAGCCCGAATTCACTATTATTAACTTCCTCCAATGCATTATCAAAATCAGAAAACTTAGAAAGCACTGCAACCGGCCCAAAAGCTTCTTTAATACAAATATCAAGGTTTTTTGGAACATTTTCAAGAAGTGTTGCTTCCAGAATAGTTCCTTTGCGCTTCCCGCCAGCCAATATTTTGGCTCCTCCCCGAACAGCACTATCAATCCATGAAGAGAGTCTTTCGGCTTCCGCGATTGATATCATTGGCCCAATAAAAACAGATTCATCTTTTGGATCACCGCTTTTCAACAGTTTTGTCTTCTCTACTAAAAGTTTCTTAAAAGAATCGTAGATCGATTCATGAACAAGAATCCGTTGAACGCTGACGCAACTTTGACCTGACTGGTAAAATGCACCAAATACAATTCTGTTTACCGCATCTTCAATGTCAGCGTCTTCATCAACAATACAGGCGGCATTTCCTCCAAGCTCAAGGACAACTTTTTTCTTCCCTGCTTTTGATTTCAAATTCCATCCCACATCGGGAGAACCGGTAAAACTCAAGAGTTTTATCCTCTCATCTTCCGTAAAAAGAGCCGCCCCGTCTCTCTTTGCAGGTAAAATAGAAAAAGAACCTTCCGGCATTTTAGCTTCCGACAAAACTTCCCCTATGAGCAGAGCGCCGATTGGAGTCAGGCTTGCAGGTTTCAAAATAAAGGGGCATCCTGCAGCTATTGCCGGAGCAATTTTATGAGCAGCAAGATTTAGTGGAAAATTGAAGGGTGATATAAATGAGCAGACACCAATCGGTACTCTCTTCCACATTCCCCGGTATCCCTTAGCCCTGGGAGAAATATCCATTGTCATAACTTCACCGGTTATCCTGACAGCTTCCTCTGCTGCTACTCTGAAGGTATCTATCAGGCGTGAGACTTCTCCCCGGCTGTCACGGATGGGTTTTCCCGCTTCAATGCAAAGCGCTTCAGCAAATTCATCAAATCTTTCCCTGAATTTTTTAACACAGAATTCAAGTATCTCCTGCCTTCTGAAAGCCGGCATCTCTTCCATTGCTCTTCTCGCTGACACCGCAGCAGTTATCGCAGTATCAATGATGCTTTCATCTGCAATAGCAGTTCTGGCTGCAAGTGCACCATTAAATTTATCAACCACATCCAGATCAAGATTTGGTTTTTCTGCTTTTCCGCCCACATATATAGGGAATTCTTTTTTTAACCCCATAATTTTCTCCTTTATTCTATTTTTCCGGTTACTTCCCTGAGGTATTTATTCTGTATCCTGTTATTTTCAGAATAATCTACTTCCAATTCAACAAGGTGAACACCATGCTGTGATTGGCAATTCTCAAGAATACCGGAAATATCACTTACTTTTTTTATACGATGACCTATTGCACCATAACATTCCGCATACTTAACAAAATCCGGATTCGCAAAATCAAGACCAAATTGGTCAAACCCCATTGCATCCTGCTTCCACTTGATCATTCCGTAAGAGTTATCTCTCAATATCAATACTATCAGATCAAGATTCAATCTTACTGCTGTCTCAATTTCCTGCGAATTCATCATAAAACCCCCATCTCCGCAGATTGCCATAACTTTTTTCTCCGGGAAGACAATTTTTGCAGCCATTGCCGAAGGAAGTCCTGCACCCATTGTTGCCAGAGCATTGTCAAGCAACACAGTATTTTGAGAGTACGCTTTGTAGTTTCTTGCAAACCAGATTTTATAGACACCATTGTCAAGTGCAATAATACCATCAGAAGGCATAACTTTTCTTATATCTGAAACAATCCGTTGCGGAATAACCGGAAATCTTGTGTCGTCTGTTCCATATCCCTGGTCTTCATCAATCTTTTCTTTTACTTTCATAAAATAAGAGAAATCCCACTTCTTATAATCCACCAATCCTGTAGAAATCCTCCATATCGAATTTGCAATATCTCCTACTACCTCAACTTGAGGGAAATAGACCGGGTCAACAACTGCAGAAAAATAGTTTATATGAATTACTTTAAGGCCCCCGGCCTTCATGAAAAAGGGAGGCTTTTCTACCACATCGTGGCCAACATTAATTATTAGATCCGATTTTTTTATAGCGTTATGAAGAAAATCATCTGATGATAATGATGCGCATCCTAAAAAACACTCATGTCTTTCATCAACAACTCCTTTACCCATTTGAGTTGTAAAAAAGGGGATCCCGGTTTTATCGATCAGTTCCTTCAACATCTTTCCTGTAGATTTTCGGTTTGCAGCTGCACCAATCATAAGAAGCGGGCGGCTCGAAGTTTTAATTTTCAATACTGCATGCGATATTGACTTATCATCGGCCAGCGGTCTTCTCTTAAGACTCTTTTCCAAGATTGAAGCTTCCGTTTTTTCGGTTGCTATATCTTCCGGAAGCTCCAGATGAACTGCACCGGGCTTCTCTTCTTCAGCTATCCTGAATGCTTCTCTCACAGATGACGGAATATTTTCACCACTCTGAATTTGTTTAGTAAACTTTGTGATAGGATGCATCATTTCAACCACATTTATAATCTGGAACTGTCCCTGCTTGCTTGTTTTGATAGGCTTCTGACCTGTAATCATTAACATCGGCATTCCACCAAGCTGGGCATAAGCAGCAGAAGTGACAAGGTTTGTTGCACCGGGTCCCAGAGTGGAAAGGCAGACTCCTGCTTTTCCGGTCAGCCTTCCGTAAGTAGCCGCCATAAAACCGGCAGCCTGTTCATGTCTTGTAAGTACTAGTTTGATTGAAGAATTTTTCAGGGAGTTTAACAGGTCCAGATTCTCTTCTCCCGGGATCCCGAAAATATATTCAACCCCCTCACTCTCAAGTGATCTCACAAAAATATCTGATGCTTTCATATAATTTCTCCAAAAAAATTATTCAGAAAATACACTATTTATAATAATAAAAAAACAAAAAAAAAAAAAAAAGCCCCCTTAAGGGGACGGCCTTATTTTAATATCGATCTATATTACGATATTATAAATTTACCCTTTCTCCAAACAGTAAAATTCACGG
>CAZNLS010000093.1:0-9641 GCA_964573895.1 uncultured Clostridia bacterium | reverse complement strand
GTAATTTATATTCACTAATTACAAGCAGAATTGAGGGAGTTGTGAAAGATAAAGAAACAAATATTCCCATTAAAGATGCTTATATTAATCTTTATATATATAAAGGGAAAAAATCTTTTTCTTTCGTTACCAGGAGCACCAAAACTGATCAAAATGGTTTTTTTATTATAAAAGACTTAAGAAAGAGAAGGTATTTCCTGGAATGCTATAAAGATGGATATGCTACATTTTCACCGAGTTATTTTGAAAATGGAATTCACCCTGAGAAGGATCTTTCACTTTTCTATTTGGATGAGGGGAAAATAGAGCATTTTGAAATAAAGATGGAGCGAGGTGGAAGAATTAAAATCTTATTTCAAAAAAAAGATAAAAATGGAATTTCGGGATATGAAGGATTGGAATCTTTTATTTCTATTAAATTATATAGAGATGAGCAAAAAACTGATCCATTCTGGGCCCATGCAGGTCAGATTAAAACAGATAGAGATGGGTTGGCAATAATTGATGGCTTGCTCCCGGGTAAATTATACTCAGTATTAGTCAACTCTGTAGAAGTCGAAGGATTTCCGGATTTTTCTAAGGATGATATATTAATAAAGAAAAATGAAACTTCTGAAGTGACCAATATTTATGACTTTACAAATAAAACGGGTATTTATGGGCATATAAGTTTTGCAAATAAAGAACTTCTTAATTCAGTGATTGATTTGTTAAATATAAAAGAACAAAAATTTATATCTAAGATAAATATTACAAATGATTTAGAATATTCTTTTAAAGATATTGAACCGGGAGAATACAAACTTTATATCTATGTGGTTTATAAAAATGAGGAGGGGGTGCGAATTGAGAAAATTACAGAAGTTGAAAATAATAAAACAACAATATTGGATTTAAATCTATAAGGAATCCGAATATGAAATCAATAATTATCTATTTATTTATAATGCAAATCCTATTCTTTTCATCGCCTTTTTTAATTGGAAGTACATTTCCAAAACTTATCATTAAATATGATAATAAAATCAATAAACTTTTAAAGTCAGAGCCAGACCCTATTAACGTACCGTCCCCAAGCTTAAATAGGAGGAATTTATATGAAAAAAATCAGAGTTTTTTTATTAGTCTTTTTAATAGTATTTAATTATTTTCTCCTATCAAAAATATCAAGTAGAATTGTTGGGATTGTTGTTGAAGAGGGGACAAATAACCCAATTAAAAATGCAGAGTTGATATTGTATCAATACAATTCTGAATATGGGAATAAAATCTGGGATTTTAAAACTAAATCTGATGATAAAGGAACGTTTGAGTTTAATTCAGAGGATTTAAGTCTACTGGTATCAGCTAGGTATTTTAATATAGTTCAATGCACCCATGATGATTTTATTAATTTATATCCACATATTCCATATAAAATCCACCAATTTGATGAAGGTAATGATTATAGTACTTTTGTGTTAGATGAAGGAGAGATTAAATACCTGAAGATTGAATTAAAAAAGGGAGGAGGAATTAAGGGAAATCTTAAATATAAAATTGGATCTGAAATTCGCCCAATATCTAATTTTAGTTTTAGTGTTGATCAGAATGTAGGAGAACATTCAATAGAAATCCAATCACTGAAAACGGATGAGAATGGGAATTTTAAAAAGAATGGTATCCCTCCGGGGAATAATTATTATCTCACATTTTTTTTAAACGGATATACTATTAAACATTCAAATACATTTTCGATTGATTATGGAAATATCACTCGAGTAGATTATATACTTAATCTGGAAAATAATAATGGAATAAAGGGACATATAACTATCAAAGGAGAGATTCCAAATAATGGAATAGATATAACTCTTATTAAATATAATACACAAAGTGGTTCCCAAGATAATTGCTTTTGTGATTTTTTTTCCCGGTTAAATGAATATTTTTGTTATAACCTGGAGCCAGGACAATACAAGCTATTAGTTAATGCAAATCTCAATGAGGTTTTATACTCAAGAACATTGAAGATTATAATTGAAAGCAATAAAACTGTTATATATGACATAAATCTCAATGAGAGAGATATAATAGAATAAAAATGCTTACCCAACACTAGAGTAACGGTGCTTTATAAAACCGGTTTTATAGTAAATGAAGTTTAAAAGATCTACAATATTATTAGTTTTATTACTATTATTCTCTTGTACCTTCCTAATTTCCCAACAGAAATAAGATGTAAAAGCACAGATTGGTGAAGAGGGTAACTTTATAACCCGACTTTTGCTTCAGTGTTGCCCGTCAACCTTCTCGATGGAACAGACATGCCGCTGCTTCCAACTGCCTTCCAGATAGTAAACGGCATACTTTTCGTGTGATACGGCCGTTTGCGGAACGTGTTTCATAATTTTCATAAAGCTTTGCTTAGGCGGTAGCGGCAGGCCAAAGACAGCAAACAACGCCCGGCCGAACTCCTTTGAGCCGAGACGCGCAGCTCTGTAGACTTGCAGTTCCTGCTTGTCAACGGCCAGCGTGTAGACGTAACCGCCGCTATAGCCGTGGGTGGGGTCCCACTGAAAAACGCGCGTCAACTGCACGGGGCCGACGAGCCGCTTCACTTCTCCATCACCAAGAATCGCCTCAAACTTCTTCGTGCGCCGGGCTGTGACCAATATCCCTTTCGCAGCCAGCAAGACAGGAAAGGCAATGGCCAGAATGCCGGCAATTTTTATCCATGAAAGGGTTTTCGGTGGAATGTTCCTGAAATAGGAATTTAAGTAGCCAGTGCCTCCCAGGAGAATGCCGCCAAGCACCAGCGACAGAATAATCACCCCGCCATGCTGGAAACGCCGTCCGCGGCTCAAGTCCTGCTGCCATCGGGCCTGTTGGGCATGGCTAAGCTGACCGCTGCGGTTTGTATGCAGGTCAAGATCGTTGAAATCAAAAAACTCTTCAAATGTCATTGTTTCACCACAACTGCCAGGTGGGTGGTAATCAGTGTAAAATCGCCATGTATATTCGTGCTGGAGGAGGTGTGGACGAATGTGCCTGTACTGGAATCTGAACTCATAGAAAAATCGTTTTTTGTCATGAATCGATTTTTTCATAGAATAAGATTTTTTTCAATGTGATAGAGAAGAACCGAAGAACAGGAAAGAACAGGGACGGAGTTTTTATTTTTTGATTTATAAAAATTTATACTAAATATACTTTGACTTCTATTAGAATTAAATTGCCTGGTATGCAGGCTTCTCAATTTAATTCATTGCCGGTTTCTTTAATAATATTCCATATCCGCTCTTTCCATTCGAAATGCTCCGGTTTCATCAGGCATGAGCGGAGGCAGGTAACGTAATCCGAATCGGCTTTGATATTTTTTAGATAACCTGCTGCAATGGGTTCGGAAAGCCTGAACTTTGCAAGATGAAGATCTTTCTCAGCCAGTTTTTCAAAAAGTAATTCTGTCTTTTTTGAAATATCTGAAAATGATTCTCCTCTCGGGGCCCATATTACGATGTCAAGTTCAGGTTTGAAAAAACAGAAAAATCCGGGATCTTCAACGATTTCTTTATACAGATACTTTGCAGAATCAATTCCCTTCTCAAGCCCTGCGGCAAAATCCCCTCCATTTATAAGCGGAAGAAGCTGCATTGTACTCCACAGGGCTGCGGCTGATGCTCCGGCCCTGGAACACTCTAAACTGATCTCTCCCAGATGGAGCTCATCGGATGTAAAATAGGTGTATGGAGAATCGTGTTTGTAGAACCTGCCGACAGAAGTATCTTTGAACAGGATACATCCGCATCCGTATGGCTGAAGACCATGTTTATGAGGATCGATAACAATTGAGTCAGCTTCTCCGATCATATCGAATTTTTTTTTCGTATCAGGGTTTAAATTCGAGCAGAGTGTGAAATATCCTCCGTATGCGGCATCAATATGAAGTCTGAATCCATACTTTTTTTTGAGTTCGATAATTTCGTTTACAGGGTCAACTGAACCTGTACCGGTAGTTCCAACCGTGGCAACAACGATTCCCACATTGCCCTTTTTTAACATATCCTCCAGTTTCCCCGTGTCCATCATCCCGTAAGCATCTGACGGAACAGATTCGAAGGGAAGTTTCAGGACCGAAGATAATCTGGAATGAGTATAGTGAGCCTGCCCGGATGCAACAATTGTTTTCCCCGGATGCAGTTCTCCGGCTATCCACAGTGCTTCCAGGTTTGCTGTAGTTCCCGCACTCGTCAAATGTCCCAGGTGTTCTTCCCAGCCAAACATTTCAGCTATTTTTGAAACAGCCTCTTTTTCAAGCCGGGAACTCTCGCGGCCGCCGTCCAGGGCATGGTTGTTCGGATTGATCCAGAGTGAGAGCATGTAGGCGAGACGGGCAACCGGATGCGGAGGTTTCAGCATCTGTCCGGCATAAAAGGGGTGAAAATAGGGATAATTGTTTCTCATTCTTATGGCCAGCTCCGAGATCACTCTTTCGATTCCCTCTTTGTCTATCCCGATATCTGAAGACGGGAGGTCTTTAAATCCCCTTTCAAGGACGCAAATTGCATTTTTTAGCATTTCAATTGTCTCTTTTTCCAGTTTCATTAAATTCTCCGGCTGTAAAATTATCACTAAAAAGTTAATTTCACAAATTTTTTATTGACATTTACTTTAACAATATATATATTAGCTGTTTCTATAAAAATTAGTTGTGCCTACAAAAAAGAGGGATGTAGTCCTTAAAGCGGAATATGATTTTGTTATTGAAAGACCCGGAATCGAGAAAAAAGACAATAACATAATTGCCTTTCAGGCAGCCCTGCGGTTCTAAAAATTTTTTTTTGTTTTTTTTGTATGTAAATAAATTCTCTTTTGTGTACAATAGTATCTTAGACTTTCAGGAGGAAATTTATGTCGTTAAAAAAAATCAAAATCACTATTACAGGTTTTATTGTTCTTTTTATGATTTTGCCGGCAATGATCAATGCTGAAATTAAAAAACCTGCCGATTTTTTCGGATTTCGTCCCGGTTCCGACCGGATGATGTATGATTATGAGCAGCTTATCAGCTATATGAAACTGCTTGATAAATCTTCACCCAGGGTTGCACTTAGAAAGATCGGAGTCAGTCCTGAAGGAAGAGATATGTATGTTGCTTTTATATCATCTGAAAATAATATTAAAAGAATTGACGAGTTAAAAAAGATAAACAGAGAACTTGCACTGAATTCGTCATTAGGTGACAAAGTCAGAAAAGAGTATCTTAAAGATTCTCCCGTCTTTGTCCTGGGAACGCTATCTATGCATTCCGGAGAAGTAGGTCCATCCCAGGCTTCCTCCCTTATTGCATACGAACTGGCAACCTCGACAGATAAGAAAACACTCGGAGTTCTTGATAAAGTTGTATATATGATGGTGCCTAATCACAACCCTGACGGGATGGACAAAGTTGTGAAACATTATAGAAAATATAAAGGAACAAAATATGAGGGGACCTCTCTTCCCGGTGTCTATCACAAGTATGTAGGTCATGATAACAACAGGGATTTTGTAACATTAACACAATCCGATACAAAGGCGATAGCGTCAATATGCAACCTTACCTGGTTCCCTCAGGTGATGGTGGAAAAACACCAGATGGGTTCAACGTCCGCAAGGTACTATGTCCCGCCTAACCACGATCCAATTGCTGAAAATATCGATCCGGGATTATGGAACTGGATGGGAATATTCGGTTCAAATCTGATGAAAGATATGACAAAAGACGGTTGTGAAGGTGTTTCCCAGCATTACATATTCGACAACTACTGGCCGGGTTCTACCGAGACGAGTCTCTGGAAGAACGTAATAAGTTTTCTTACGGAGTGTGCAAGTGCGAGATATGCAACTCCGGTTTTTGTCGAGGAGAATGAACTCGGAGCTTACGGGAAAGGCCTGTCAGAATATAAAAAGAGTGTGAATATGCCGCTTCCGTGGAAAGGCGGCTGGTGGAGACTTGGAGATATTGTCAGATATGAAATATCATCCACAAAATCCATCCTGAAAACAGCAGCAAGACACAGGAGAGAAATTCTCAAATTCAGAAATGACCTCTGTAAAAAAGAGGTGAAAAAAGGGAAAACTCTGCCCCCTTTCTACTATATATTAACGAAAAAACAGCATGACAGGAGTGAATTCGCAGACCTGGTAAATCTGTTAAGAGAGCATGGTGTGAAGGTTTTCAGGCTAAATTCCGACCTCGAATTTGATTCGGTCAGGTATGCGGCAGGCTCTGCTGTTGTACCTCTGGCCCAACCTTTCAGAGCTTTTATTAAAGAGGTTATGGAGAAGCAGGTGTATCCGGTAAGACACTATACCCCGGGGGGTAAGATAATCAAACCTTACGATATTACCAGCTGGTCCCTCCCTCTCCATAAAGGAGTTAAAAGTATAGAAATAGTTAAACAGATACCGGGAATTGAAAAAAATCTCAGTGAAATAAAAGAGGATATCAGGTTGCAGGCAAAACCGCCGGTGAAGTTTTCCGCAGCTCTTTTTTCAGTCAACAATAATGAGAGTTTTATGGCAGCTTTCTATGCTTTAAAATCCGGACTGAGAGTTGAAAGGGCAGATGTTGATCTTGAATTCGGCAAAGAGACATATCCGAAAGGAAGTTTCCTGATCTTTAACGGGAAAGGATTCAATAGTTTTATAAACTCTTTGAAAATTACTCCCCGTTATTTTGCAAAGTATAAAAAACTTAGAACATCTGTTGTAAAAATGCCGAGAGTAGCACTGATAGAGACCTGGTTTCATGATATGGATGCCGGGTGGACGAGATATATATTCGATCATTACGGAATTAATTACACTCTCATCAGGCCGGCAGATATTGTGAAATCCGACCTGAATAAAAATTTTGATGTCATAGTTTTTCCCGACTCCCGTAAGGATGTTCTTATGCAGGGAAAATACAAATCACAAGGGAGATACTATTCACCGTCCTATCCTCCTGGTTATGCAAAAGGAATGGGAAAGAAGGGTTTTGATAAAGTGTTGCATTTTCTTGACTCTGGCGGGAAGATAATCTCCTGGGGAAATTCAACAAAACTATTCTTTGGTCCTCTCTCTTTTACCATCAAAAAATCTGAGCCCGAATCTTTTTCACTGCCAGTAAGAGACATCTCTGATAGTGCGAAAAAGGCAGGACTCTATTCTCCCGGTTCTCTGCTCAGGATCAAATTAAAAAAAGGTCATCCGGTTACACTTGGGATGGAAAATGAGTGTAATGTTTTTTACAGAGGCTCGGCACTTTTTGCAACTTCAATTCCCGGGATGGACATGGACAGGCGTGTTATCGGGAAATTCCCGGAAAAAGATATCCTTGTAAGCGGATATTTGGAAAATGAAAAATCTATTTCCAACAGAAGTACGATAGTTTGGATAAGAAAAAACAGAGGGCAGCTTATCCTAATGGCGTTTAATCCCCAGTTTCGATCCTCAACTTCTTCAACCTATAAATTGTTGTTCAATTCAATATTGATAAAATAATCGTAGGAAATTTTATTTTCAGAGAATTAATTTGAATTATATCTGGGCTGCTTTTCTTCTCTATATTTTTGTGTCTCTTTTTTTAGGGAAATATGCAGGACGGAGTGAAAAAAGTGCGAGGGATTTCTGGACGGCAGGACGGAATTTAAGCTCTTTTTCAGTAGGGTTATCCATATCTGCAGGTTTCATGTCAATCTCCTGGTCCTGCGTGTATGCGGTTCAGCTCTTCTACTGGTATGGAGCAGGGGCACTCTGGCTGGTAACAATACCCTGGATAATTGCTCTGGCAGGAATTTGGTTTCTCTCCAAAAAATATCACAACCTCAATGAGTTCAGTCAGCCTGAGATGATTGAAAAGAGATTCGGTAAAGGATTAAAAAGATTGGTTGCTTTTGCACTGATCTTTGTGTTTCTTATCTGGGGAGCCGCCGAAATCTATGTTGCGTCCTCTCTCCTTGCTCCCGATCTTGGAATAAGCACCGATTTACTTATTTTTATAATCAGTGCTGTAATTGCGATATATACGACTTCCGGAGGATTTAAAGCTGTAATACTGACAGATAAACTGCAGTTTATTCTTGTAGCTTTCTATATAATTACGATTGGTCTTGTGGCCTATTCGGGGCTCAGGACTGAAGGAATAAATATTTTCAATTCCGAAATTTTGTATGGGGCAAAGTCCGGTCATGGATGGACGGATTTTTTTGCTCCCGGTATTTCTCTGATAGCTTTGACACTTATTGCTTATCTTCCCGGATGGCTTTTTGAGACGGATCTATGGATAAGGGTCCAGGCAGCCAAAGATGAAAAATCTGCAAAGCGAGGTATCTTTATTGCGGGGATAAACAGCTTTCTTTTTGTTGGTATTTTTCCTCTTTTTATCGGGATTGCAGCTCTCTATCTGTTTCCGGTCAGAAATGGAATATTTCCGGTTATCACAGGAAATGAAGGTGATGCCATCTTCAGTGCAATTATGATAAAGTATGCTCCGGATTGGCTCAGGTTTTTTTCCTCCATTGGATTGATCGCTGCTGCAATGAGTACAATAGATACTTGCGTGAACATTGTTGCTCTCAGCATCGGATATGATATTCTCGATATTAAAAAAGGGAAAAAACCCAAATTAAGATCAAAAATAGTAACCGTAGCTGCAGTATTCCTCACATCTGTTTTTGCATTGAATATTAACTCTTTATGGGACATCTTTTACCTCTCTTCGGGAATATTAACAACATCAGTTGCTTTTCCTGTCGCAGCCGTTTTTATAAAAAAAGTAAAAAAACGTCCACTGTTCCTCTCTTCCCTGTTAGGTTTTTTTGGAACGGTCATATTCTATTTCTTTGAAAAATCCATATTCTTTTTGTCATTTGAACCCGGTTTTCTGAAAAACTCAGGAGTTGGGTTTATTCTTTACGGTATCATATTTGCGATTACCGGATATGTTACCGGACTTTTTTTGAATCATCAGAAGGTATTATAGAAAGCAGAGTGAGTCGTTTATTATTCATAACGAAGAGCGTCGATTGGATCAAGCCCGGATGCTTTCCTTGCCGGGTAAAATCCGAAGAAGATACCTACCGTTCCTGAAAAGAAAAATGCAACTACAGTCATTACAGGATCTATTATCATACCTGTGTTAATTGCTCCCGCCAGAATTTTGCCCAGACCGAATCCCAGAACTATGCCCAGTATTCCACCTGATAAACTAAGGATAACAGATTCAACAAGGAACTGGACCAGTATGTCTTTCCCCCTTGCTCCCACTGCCATTCTTATCCCTATCTCCCGTGTTCTCTCGGTAACCGAAACAAGCATTATATTCATTATGCCTATTCCTCCGACAAGTAGAGAGATACCGGCAATAACACCCAGAAGCATCGTTAGCATATCTGTAACTCCCGTTACGGTGTTTAAAATTTCAGATTGAGATCTAACGACAAAATCATTATCTGATCCCTGTCTTATCTTGTGGGATTTACTTAAGATTACCTCAATCTCTGTTCGGGCATTTTCCATGTCATCCACAGAATAGGCGCTTGCAAATATTGCATTTAAATATTTTCCGTCCTGCATCCTGTAGAGAACGGTAGAATATGGAGCCAGTATTACATCATCCTGATTCCCCACCATCT
>CAZNLS010000092.1:0-9657 GCA_964573895.1 uncultured Clostridia bacterium | reverse complement strand
CACTGTAAATGTATTCATGCTGCACTATTTTTGCACCGTGCTTTTCTGCAATCTTCAAAGTATTATCATTACTGAATGAATCAACAACAATTATCTCATCAGCCCACTGCACTGAATTTAAACACCTCTCAATTATGTTTTCAACATTGAAAGTCGGAACAATTACTGTAATTTTCTTTTTCATTTCAATAGTATCAAATAAATTTTGTAGAATAATATTATCATATTTAATTAGATATTGTCAGATAACTGTACGGCATTCCATTCTCAAAGTATGTTCATACCAGATTGTCAAAAAAAATAAAAAGAAATATAAGGTAAGGGATATAATGATAATTGTCTGGTTTGCCAGGGCAATTTCTCAAATATATATTTTGGAGACAGGTAAAGCTTCAGATTATTCGCTTTTGCTGTTGATTTTAAAAGTAGGAAAATCTGCAAAATAATTGTTATTTTCTTTAATTAAGGTAATAATCCTTATAAGAAATAAATTTTAAACCGGAGGTTAAATCATGAAAAAGAGAACGATTATTAATTTCAGCCATAATTCAGATATTTGGGGAGTTTCATCAACATGGGCGGAAGAAAACCGGTTCAGGGAAAAAGAAAACTTTGGGACCGGAAGACTCTATCAAAAAGGTGTCGGTTTTCTTGTTGCTCCAATGATGGTTAAAATTGAGCAGAAAGGCGCTGATGTAACACTGGAATGCTGGGTAAGAGCCAACCTCTTTGTCCGGGCAATGTCACTTTTTATTCTCCCGGCAGAAATGGAAATCGGCCCTGGCGGAATCCGGGGAGCGGCTCCAAGGGCAATTGCTAGAAAAGCAGTTAATAAATTATTAACTTCGCTCGGTCAGGAAGAATTAAAATAAGGATATCGTCAATCTTGAAAAAACGTTGTTGATGTACTAAAATTCATTTTTAATTAACATCAGGAGGGATATATGTTAACAGAAATATTGATAAAGAAGCTAAATAAACAAATTAATCTTGAATTTTTCTCATCAAATCTTTACCTTCAGATGAGTTCATGGAGTGAATATAAAGGCCTTCCCGGAGCAGCCGCTTTTTTAAAAAATCATGCTCAGGAGGAGATGACACACATGTTTAAGATTTTTGATTATGTAAATGAGACCGGGGGGATGGCCGAGATCGGAAAAATTGATTCTCCTGAAACAAACTACAAATCAGTAACCGATATGTTTGAAAAAATTTATGACCATGAATGTCATGTGACAAAGAAAATCAATGAAATTGTTGCAGTTGCCTTTGAAAAGAAAGATTTTTCAACCTTCAATTTTCTTCAATGGTTTGTTTCCGAGCAGCACGAAGAAGAAAATCTTTTTAAAACCATTCTGGATAAACTTGAATTAATCGGAGAGGAGAAGGAACGATTATTTTTCTTTGATCAGATGCTCGAAAATATGACAGCAACCGGTGCGGGTGTTCCTGAATCCGTCTGATTTACGAGATCTAATTTTTGCCTGAAATTTTTTTGAAAAAATTCAGGAATTCACCGAATTGTTTTTTCTTGTCAAAACCCGATCTGATAAAGTTGCGGCCATATCTTCCGATTTTATCCATTTTGACTTTATCAGTGCAGAGTCTTACAATTTTTTCTGCAAGATCAGCGCGGTCTCCGGGAATCGACAGTAATCCTGTTTTCTCGTTCTTTACAATCTCCGGAACACCGGCTATTTCAGATGCTACTACCGGAATTCCCATCGCAAGTGATTCAAGCAGAACGTTCGGAAGCCCCTCTTTAAAAAGACTTGGAAGAACCAGCAGGTCCAGCCTTGAAAATACAAGATTCGGTTCCCGGGTAAAAGGGAAAAAATATATATTTTCTTCAAGTCCTGCTTCCGTAACTCTCTTTTTCAGCATATTTTCATCAGGGCCGTCACCAACAAACATCAATTTTGCATTCGGGAATACTTTAAGAACATCTTTGAACGAATCGATCAGAATGGATTGTCCTTTTCTTTCTTCAAAAGATCCGATACAGCCAACAACCGGGTAGCTGTCCTGAGGAAGTGCATATTTTTTTTCGGATTCTTTTCTAAGTTCAGGGTCCGGATTAAATGAAGTAATATCTGTTCCCTGGTAAATTAGAGTTACATTCTCCTCGGGAATTTTGTATTCATTAATAAGATAACGTCTTGTAAAATCGGTTATTGCAATTATGTGGCTGCTTATTTCCGGATCGGGGCTATAAAATTTCCTTTCATAGTCGGGGACAATTGTTCCGGTTTTTGGTATCAATATTGTTCCAAGGCTGCATTTTTTTATTACTTCAGCGGCAAATACCGAACAGTGAAATTTCCCTCTCGGCGGATGGACGGTGGTAACAGCTACATCACTATTGATAAGTGCTTTTTTCCATATCTCAATATCATTTGATCTTTTTTCTATGACACCCTTGTAATTGTATCCGACAGTTTTAGCACCCAGTTTTTTACACTCATTTAATACCCATGAATCATTCGGAGATAAAACTGTAATTTTACATCCGGATTCCAAATATATCTTTACGGCTTCAGTTACCCATATCTGTGTCCCTCCATGAAGAGGAGTGTCTTCAATGAAGCAGATATTCATGGAGGAAACTTTAAGCCTCTTTTTTTATAATATCAATGAGAATATTCTTAAATGAGTCGAATGATTCTTTCATTGACACTGTACTGAATCTCTGCTTAACAGCCTTCCTGTTGTGTCCAAGTTCATCTTTAAGGCTTTGCGGATTAGTGATAAAAGATATTATTTTTTTCATGATTTTTTTTGGAGAGTTTTCATCAGGAAAGGGTATAAAATTGATTTGAAGTGATTTATCGAGATTTTCGCCAACAACATCTTTAAAAACTTTCTCAGGGGAATATCTGCTGCAGATAATGGGAATACCGGCAGCAGAGGATTCTATGATTGGCAGTCCTCTTCCTTCAGTTTCACTTGGGAATAAGACCATATCTGCCATACTATAAATCTCCTCAATGGATAATTTTTTAAAACCTTTTTTTAAAAAAATCCGATGTTCCTCTGTACCGACTGAAAATCCCAAAAATACCCTCTCGTGAAATTCTTTATCAATTTCTTTAAATAAATTTTCGAAAGTATTTAGAAGAGATTTCATTGCTTCCGAATGTTCAATGGGAACAGGTCCGGTTACATGAATTATAATTTTTGTATCACTGTTCTTTTTCAGATAATCAGAAAATCCCTTGATTGAAAGAAGATCTTTTATAAAAATTATATCTTTTTCAATCCTTTTGCGTTTGATAATTCTGGTTGGCTGGAGGAAATATATTGTGTCTGCAGTAGTATCCAAAGTCAATCCCTCACGTATTGCACATACGAAAGGTTTTTGTTTTCTCATCCACTCATCAAGCCCTTTAAGAGAATCTTTTACATTTACTGGAGATATTACATCATCTCCATTGGAAAAAATATTCATCATTCTCAGTCTTGCCTTTTTCTTTTCAGCAGGAGAAAATTCAACAAAAAATTTCTCGGATAGACTTGTAGAAAGCTCAAACACTCTGTTAGGATCAAATCCTTTATTATCTATAAGGTAAGCAGACTGCTCTTTATTTATATTGACCTGGATAGAATACTTTCCATCCCATGGGTAGATCAATTCAAATAATTTTTTAAAATTTTCATGGTCATGATTTTTGAAAAAATGATCTCTGATACCAGAAGATTCACCCGGCTTTCTCTCATTCTCCGGTTTCCCCCCTTCCCAGTAAAAATCATGATTGGAATTAAGTATTGGGATCGAAAAATATTCAGCTGCTAATATCACTGCGAGAGAAAATGAGAAGTTTCCGGGGTTTGAAAAAATATTTACCGGTATAAACAGGTCAATTTGGTTTTGGTTAATGTAATGTCCCAGGCGTTCAATTAATGACAAAGACATACTCCATATATTCTGAGCAAGAATATCAGGCTCTTTTGACTGAAGGTTCCATTTATCAAGATAAAGTCTTTTGAACCATTTCCCTTTATCCCATTTATTCCAGCCGTTTGCACCGAATAGTCGGAATCTTTTCCACCTGGGCAATATGACTGAAACTGATCCTTTGTGAAAATCACCGCCGATAAGGTGAATATCTGGGATTGATTTTCCTTCCGTTTGAAACTCAAGACTCTTTGCATATTTTGCTATTTCAACAGATACACCGTCAATTCCAAAATCATAGGTCAGGAATGCAATACCTTTGAATATTTCATTGGAACTTCCTGTTTGGCCAATATCAGTTGTGAAGTTTCGATTCTTGAGAGTGTTTATAAATGTAAATATGTCTTCCCAATTTTTTATATCCACAGATGAAAGCTCTTTCATCATAGAATTATATATATTTTTTTCCATTTTTTTTCCCTGGCAGATATTTTTGAAAGAATATCTTGATATTATGATAATGTTTTTCAACTAATAATGCAAATGAATGAATGAATGAATTAAAAAAATGATTGTATATAATTTCCGTTTAGGATAAAATTTTTGGAATGAATTTTAAAACAGTAAATTTTCTAAACCGTTTCAGTGGTTTATGATTTCCAACCCTTCATCATAAAAATCAAAAAAAATTAATAGGAGGAAATTATGAAGATTGGAATATTAGGTTCGGGTCTGGTGGGGAAACATATTGCAAAAGATCTTTTTTCAGAAAATGGTTTCTCAATTAAGATAGCTGACAGATTAAAAAAAACACTGGATTGGATAGATGACAAAAAATATAGTGGTATTGAAAGATTTGTTGGTGATCTAACCGATAAAACTGTGCTGAAGAACTTTTTATCAGATATCGATATTGCAGTAAATGCTGTTCCCGGATCGATTGGATTTAATGTATTGAAAAATATACTAATAAATGGAAAGAATGTTGTTGATATAGCATTTTACGGGGAAGACCCGTTCAAGCTTGATAAAATTGCAAAAGATAATGGCGTTACGTGTATAGTTGATATGGGGGTAGCACCCGGAATGAGTAATGTTTTTGTCGGGATGGCTGATTCTGAGTTTGATGAGTTGACGGATATATCGATCTATGTAGGAGGCCTTCCAAAAGAGCGTAAACTTCCCTTTGAATATCAGGCGGTATTTTCCCCTTCGGATGTTATTGAAGAGTACACAAGAACTGCGAGAGTAGTCGAAAATGGGAAGATTGTACTTAAAGAACCTTTGACAGAACCTGAATTTCTTAATTTTGAAGGTATCGGTACACTTGAAGCTTTTAACAGTGATGGCTTGAGAACACTTGCAAAAACAATAAAAGCAGAAAATATGAAGGAAAAAACCCTCCGATATCCCGGGCATCGTGAAAAGATGAAATTATTTCTTGAAACCGGACTATTTAATAAAAAAAAAATTGAAATAGGAGGGCAATCAATTTCTCCGCTTGAGGTTATTTCACATTTGTTGTTTAAACATTGGAATTTTTCAGAAAAGGGCAGGGATTTTACAGTGATGAGAATCCTGATCAGAGGAATTAATGCCGGGAAAAAATTAGTCCGTACAATAGATCTTTTCGATGAATTTGATGAGAAAAACATGGTTCACTCTATGGCACGAACTACAGGATATACAGCCTCAATGGGAGTAAGGCTTTTATCCGAGGGATTGTATATGGTCAGGGGAGTATCTCCGCCGGAATTTATTGGCAGGAACAGAGCCGCGGCAGATTATATTATCAGGGGATTGAAAGAGAGAAATATTACCTTTTCTATAAAAAACGGGTAATTATTATTTGTAATATCCCAACATTAACACTTTAATCCATTTAATACTTTTCTGAATGCTGAAATATGAGCGGGAGTAGTACCGCAGCATCCACCGATTATTGAGACTCCGATTTCAATCAATTTTTTAATTTTTTCTGACATGAATGCAGGACTCTCACGATAGAAAATTTTTCCATTGCTATCAATTTCAGGGATTCCGGCATTAGATTGAATAATTATAGGAAGTTTTGAAAACCGTTTGAATTCTTCTGCAATTAAAATCATATTTTCGATTCCGTTACCGCAATTTGAGCCTATTACATCCGCCCCTGCTGCCTCCAGTTTTTGACTGGCTTCTTCTATTGATACTCCCATAACGGTGTAAAATCCCTTTTTTGTTTTATCAAATGTCATAGTAACTATTGAAGGAGTTGTGGGAGTGATTTCCTTTGAAGCTTTTAGGGCCAAAAGTGCTTCATTGATATCCGTCATTGTTTCAATACAGATAACATCGATTCCTTCTTCTGACAGATATGATGCCTGTTTCAGGTAACTCTCATAAATTTCACTTTTATCCGTATCTCCATATGGTTTCAGGAGTTTCCCGCTTGGTCCTATTGAAGCAGAAACAAAGACATCAGCTCTGACACTGTTTTTCACTGCTTTGACTGCATTTCTGTTAATTAATTCTGAATTATTTTCCTGATTGTAATCAGACAATTTCAAAGGTGAAGCACCAAATGTATTTGTCTGAATGATATCAGCACCGGCATCAGAATATTTAGCAGCAATATCTTCCAGGATATCTATATGAGATAAATTCAGAAATTCGGGGAAGGGGAGATCTGTAATATTTTTTGCAAGAATCAATGAACCAATCGCCCCATCACTCAAAAGAATATCCCCTCTTTTAATTCTATCGAGGATATCGATCTTTTCCGATACTTCAGTTGATGAGTTCACCTACAATCTCCACTGCATTACCTGCATCGAATCCATAGCGGTCTGCACCGATCGATTCGGCAAATTCCGGACTTACCGGAGCTCCCCCGATTACTGTTTTTATTTTTCCCTTCAGGTTTTCAGTCTCAATAAGCTCAACAACCGATTTCATCGATTTCATAGTTGTTGTTAATAGTGCAGACATACCGATAATTGATGCATTGTTCTCTTTTGCAACTTCGACAAATTTTTTGACCGGAACATCATTTCCAAGATCGAATACCTCATATCCTGCACCTTTCAGCATAATTGAAACCAGATTTTTACCAATATCATGCAGATCACCCTGAATAGTTCCGATTACAATTTTTCCCTTCGACGGGATCTTCTCTTTTATCAAAAGAGGTTTAAGAACTTCCATTCCCGAATACATTGCTTTTGCTGCCATAAGAACATCAGGAAGGAATATTTCATGATTTCTGAATTTTTCACCTACAACATTCATTCCGGCGATGAGTCCATCATTAAGTATTTCAGCTGTCTCTATTTTTTTTTCAACTGCCGTGTTAGTTAACTTTGAAACATCCTGACTCTTTCCGTCAATCAGATATTCCGAGATTGATTTTAAAATATCCATTATTCCTCCTTCTACTTTAATGCCTCAATTCTATCCCTGCAGCTGAATGTTTTGCAGGTGCTGCAGTATTCAAAATTCCTTTCAAATCTATGTATATCTTTCTTCCCCGAAACAAGGACACCGGAAACTGACTTGATCGGGGTCATCAGATATGATTCATTTAAGGAGACATCGATTCTTTCGGGGCCAATAAATTTAAACAGAGCTGCCTGATCACTTATATCCCAACCGCAGTAACCTGGACTGTACAACAGTGTAGTGAGATTATCTCTATATAAATCCGAAAAATATTTTTCACCAAATAGTGTTCCCAGGTCTGCTGCAGCAGATGCTGTGGAATCAAGCATTGATCCGAGAGCAAAATCGGAATTTGAAAACAGCTGTTTTATTTTATTACTTATCTTATGACCCAGTGTGATTACATAGATCGCAAGTCTTTCGGCCAGGGGAAAAATTTGATTGATAACAGAAATTTCTGAAGAGGATACTCTTCTTCCGGAGAAGAGCGACTTGAATTCATCTTTGGATATATCCTTTAATAATGCAACGGGATCTGCTTCTGTAATAAAAATCCCAATTGCATCTGAAATAAGTTCGTAGATCATCGGACTGATTTCCGCTTCAGCCGGTATCCCCTGCAGCTTTATAATCTCAGATTCATCCGGAGTGATATTTTCAACGGGAATAGTTATAATTTCATTCAAATTTTCACTCCGGGGAGGTGATCCATGCCGAATTTTTTTACCTCATCAGTCATGAGTTTTATCAAATCATTTTTTACAGTATTATCGGTCTTAACCGGTTTATAATCCTGCACTATTTTCTCCACCTGACTATGCGCTCTCTCCTTCAAAGTTAAAGAGCCCTCTTCTTTCCATCTCTGAAGATTAGCACGGTTAATAACAGGTCCGGGAAAATAATGTTCAGTTTTCAAATATTTCCGAGTATGATCCGAAATCAGAAGATGTTTTTCCCTTAATAGTTCTTCGAAGATAGGAATTGAAGGGAAATCCTCTTTTTCTGTGATACCCTTTACCATTCTTTTGACCATTCCGCATAATTCATTGTCAAGAACAAGCTTCTCGTTACTCTGGCAATTTTCAAAATCCAGCATTCCCGGCCCGGATATACTATTGATCCCTGAAAGAGCAGCCAAAGTAGCACCCATTGCAGATTCCATTCCCGCCTGTGCATCCAGATCTTTTGAATCACTAAGAGATATATAGGCTTGAGTTGGAATTCCGAAATATTTCCCGATTTCACTATATGCGCAATCAATCATTTGTGTTTCAACAGCCCCCATCGGAGTAGTTTCAAATCTGACATCAAAAGAAGCAGGTGATCCTCCATAAAGGACAGGTGCACCGGGATTTGCTATCTGACTGATGACAATTCCACTTAAAGTTTCAGCTGTGTGTTCAACCAGAGTTCCAACGAGTGTTACAGGTGCCATAAATCCGCTGAGAGGCATTGAAATAAATTCAACGGGAATACCATATGATCCGCAGTCAATTACATTCTGTGATGTAACGTCACTCCATTTCAAAGGAGAAGTAGGGCAGCATGAAAATATAGTCAGTGGTTTATCTTTAAGTTCTGAAACCGATCCTCTGACTGCAAGCTGCAGATCTTTCATTACATTGAAAGAGTCAATAGTGAAAGTGCCGGTAACAACAGGTTTCTCACCGTACAGTAACGAGAGGAAAAGTCTGTAACTGTCTGATATTTTTTCATGTACATCAGATGGGACAAAAGCAGTGCTTTGGGCTTCTATGTACTTCAATCCGGATACGAGTTTTACATATTTTACATAGTCATCTGAATCGGGTCTTCTTATAGCCCCTGAATTGTGATCAAGTATATTCAACGCTGCTGAACCCGGAGTGAAATATATATTGTTGCCGCTCATAGAGTGAGTATGTTCTCCATAAATGTTAAATAGATCAAATGTTGAAGGAGTTAATGATAGTGCCTTATCTATAATTTTATCATTAAATTTCACATGATAATCCGAAAGCACAATATCTGCACCTTCGTCTCCCAGCATTTCAAGAATCGTTTCATTGTGGATTTGAATTCCTATCTTACAAAGAATATCACGGGCTTCTCTGATAATACTCTCAATAAGTGATGGTTCAAGAAATCTTACTAATGGTCTCTTTGACATTTTTTACTCCGTGAAACTATTTTTGTTAAATTTAATACTATTTTAATCTGAAATTATTGTCAACTGATCATCAGACTAAAATATGGTATTTAATATTCCAAAGAGATAATAATTTCTGTTGACTGTATGTTAAATAACAGGCATTATAAGTGAAATATGAAAAAAACAGGTGAACATATTAGATGAAAATAAA
>CAZNLS010000091.1:0-9953 GCA_964573895.1 uncultured Clostridia bacterium | reverse complement strand
TATCATTTCTGCAAAATCAATATGTAATGGCGGGGTTGGGGTTGCTGTAACTAAAATGTGCTTTGGGAACCGGATCGGATTTGAATTTACCGAAGATTATGATAATTCTACTTTTTTTGCTCCCGAATACGGTTCGGTTATTGCAGAACTTTCAGAATCTGCTCCTGTTGAGAAGATTTTAAAAGAAGATAATGTGTCACTCCTGGGGAAAACAATGGAGTCTGCCGAGATAAAGGCAGGAAATTTTGAGTTAAATATTGATCATCTGGCTGAAGTAATAGAAGAGAGACTCTCGGCAATATTTCCTGTCGGTTTTAATTCTGATAACAGAGATTGTTCCATAAAATACTTTGAAAAGAGAGGAAGAACAGAGAGTAAAAACAAGTTAGGAATACCCAGGGTGATGATTCCGGTCTTTCCCGGTACAAATTGTGAATATGATCTGGGAAAAGCTTTTCAGAATGAGGGAGCATCAGTTTCAACTCCTGTATTTATAAATCTCACATCTGCCGATATTGAGGCATCAATTGAAAATTTTAAAAGAGAAATAGAGAGATCACAAATTCTTGCTATTCCTGGAGGGTTTTCAGCCGGAGACGAACCTGATGGATCGGGGAAATTCATTGCAACAGTTTTCAGAAATCCTTATCTTTCAGATGCTCTTATGGAATTTGTCGGGAAGAGGGATGGACTGATAATCGGTATTTGCAACGGTTTTCAGGCTCTTGTTAAATTAGGACTTCTGCCTTACGGTGAGATCCGGCCTTTGAATGAAAAGAGTCCCACTCTGACATTCAACAGGATAGGGAGGCACATTTCAAGGGTCGTTAATACAAAAATTGTCTCGGTTCTCTCCCCCTGGTATTCTCTCTCGAGACCTGGTGATATCCATACTATTCCCATCTCGCATGGAGAGGGAAGATTTGTAGCAGACGGGGAACTGCTGACTGAACTTAAAAAACAGGGGCAGATTTCAACACAGTATGTAAATTTATCAGGAATTCCAATAAATGACTCTCAAACAAATCCAAATGGGTCCGATTACTGTATTGAGGGAATAACCAGCCCGGATGGAAGAATACTCGGTAAGATGGGGCACTCAGAGCGGGTTGGGAAAAATTTATATAAAAATGTGCCGGGGAACTATGACCTGAGTATCTTTAGGGCAGGCGTCAGATATTTTAAATAGTATTTTGTTATATAATTCAATTTATGAATAAACAGGAATTAATCGGGAAAATTTTCCCTCTGGCAGATAACCTTCGGCCCGGGGATATTGAAGATTTCGTAGGCCAGGAACATCTCGTAGGTGAAAAGAGGGTGATAAATTCATTAATAGATTCAGGTAATCCCGGGTCTATCATTTTCTGGGGACCTCCCGGAACGGGTAAGACGACACTCTCAAGGATACTTGTAAAAAGTCTTGATCTTAAAGCGGTTGAATTTTCAGCTACAATTTCAGGAATAGCAGATATCAGAAAGGTTATGAAAGAGGCCGCCGAATTTAAAAAAAAGGAGGGGAAACCTCTGGTGCTTTTTGTTGATGAGATACACCATTTCAACAAAAGTGTTCAGGATGCATTTCTTCCTTTTGTGGAAAAGGGAGAAATTATTCTGCTTGGAACCACAACTGAAAATCCGGCCTACAAAATGAACAGAGCTCTTCTTTCGAGAATGAGAGTTCTTGAGTTCTATCCTCTTAAAGATAATGAAATCAGGACTCTTGTAAAAAGAGGATTGAAATATATAAAAACCAATACTAAGATTTCAGTTGAACCGAATGAAGAAATAGTGAATATTATGGTCAATTATTCAGGAGGAGATGGAAGGAAACTTTTGAATATTCTTGAGCTGTGTGCAGGTGTATATGCAGAGGGAAGAGAGTTAACGGCAGATGTTATTGAAGAGATCATATCAAAGAGGATAGCAGCTTATGACAGGAGCGGTGATGAAAGATATGCTTTAATCTCCGCATTTCATAAAGCAGTCAGAAATTCCGACATGGATTCTTCACTTTTCTGGCTCTACAGAATGATTGAGGGTGGTGAAGACCCTCTCTTTATTATAAGGAGAATGATCAGGATCTGTGCTGAAGATATAGGTTTTGCGGACCCTGGAGCACTTTCCCTGATACTTGATGTAAAAGATTCCTATGAATATCTGGGAAGTCCCGAAGGAGAAATATTTCTTGAAATGGGAACGGTATATCTTGCTTCTGCTCCAAAAAGCAACTCTCTCTATAAGAGTGAAAAAAAAATGAAAAAGATTGCTGAAAAATATTCGGGTTTGCCTGTCCCTTTCAACATCATAAATCCCTCGAATTTTTTAAATCGCAGAAAAGGAGCAGGTAAAGGATATGTATATGCCCATGATGTCAGCGAAAAAACAACGATTATGAAGACCATGCCTGATGAGGTTGAAGAGAATGAATTTTATATTCCAAATAAATTGGGTTTTGAGAAAAAGATACTTGCCAGGATGAGATACTGGAAAAGTATAAAGGAGAAACTGAAAAAAGGTGAAAAATGAACATTCTTCTTCTCTTCCCGTTGAGGAGTATAAAGACGATGTTACCGAACTGTTAAAGAACAATCCGGTAATTATTGTTACTGCAGAGACAGGTGCAGGAAAATCCACGAGAATTCCTTTCTGGTTTTTCAACAGTGGGAAAAAAGTGATTGTAACAGAACCGAGACGAATTGCTGCAAGGTCTCTCTCTCACTATGTTTCAGGTTTTTCAAATACAAAATGGGGAGAAGAGGTCGGATACCAGACAGGTTTTGACCGGAAGAAATCTTCGAAAACCCGTCTCCTCTATTTAACCGACGGCGTGCAGCTTGTCAATGAAATAAAGGGAAATATTTTTTATGATGTTCTTGTTATAGATGAAGTCCATGAATGGAACCTGAATCAGGAAGTTCTGGTCGGGATGGTAAAAAAGAGGATAAGGAACAGATATTATCTAAAGAATGATAAACGCATTATTATAATGAGTGCTACTCTGAGAGCGTCTCAATTGTCAAAATTCCTTGAGGATGCTCCGGTTGTTAAAATTCCGGGAAGAGGATTTCCCGTTACAATTCACAACAACTCTTCGTATTTCATGCTGTCCGATACTGTTGGAATGGTGGAGGAAGGAAATAATACCCTCGTATTCCTGCCGGGGAAAAAGGAGATCTCCGATTTTTCCGATTTGTTGAAAGAGGCAATGAAAGAAGATAATATGAAAGCAAAAGTTCTGCCCCTGCATTCGGAATTGAACATAAGTGAGCAGTCAAAGATTTTTGAACATTTTGAAGTGCCTAAAGTGGTAATTGCAACTGATATTGCCCAGACTAGTCTCACTATTGATGATATAGATGCAGTTATAGATTCCGGAATAAAAAAGGAGATCAGAACGGTGAACGGGATAGAGGGGTTGTATCCGGTTGAGATCTCAAAAACGGAATCGCTTCAAAGAGCAGGCCGGGCCGGCAGAGTAAAGAGCGGCAGGTATTTCCTCTGTTCCGATTTTCCATCTAAAGAGCGGGAACAATTCCCCGAGCCGGAGATAAGAAGGCTCAACCTGGAGTCTGTAATTTTAAAATTGATCAAGTGGGGACTGGATCCACTCGATTTCACTTTTTTTCATTCGCCGAACAGGAGTCTTTTAAAAAGAGGACTTGAGACACTTAAAATTTTCGGTGCAGTAGATCTTAAAGGGAATATAACAGGAGACGGAAAGTTGATGGCTGAACTGCCGGTGTCGGTTAGAAGTGCAAGAATCCTGCTCGAGAGCATGAAAGGGGGAAGAAAAACTTCGGATGCTGCTTTAAAGATTATTGCGATCATGGAAACAAGGGGAATTAACGGACAGGAGTATATAGGAGAGAAACTGCACCCTTATCCCTACAATTCCGATTTGTTGAATCAGTTTTTTCTATGGGGGATTGCAGGTAAAAATAAGAAACTGGTAAATTTCAAAAAATTTAATCAGTCAAAAGAGATTTACAAAGAGCTTAAAAAGAGGATTGCACCTGCAAATTCAACTGCAGCTGTTTCAGGTAAAGATGAAATTGATCTCCTCTACAGATCGGTTTTGTCGGGTTTTACGGATCATTTTTATAAACTTGTCGGTGATAAATATTACAGGGATGATGAAGAGAGGCAGCCGGACAGGAATTCAACCTTATACAGTATCAGACCGGAATTTGTAACAGGCCTGCCCTTTGACTTGTCGATTGAGTCTGAAAACAGGTATACCGGGGAAAAAGAGAGACAGGTATTGAGACTCCTCACATTCTTATCGGAGATCAACCTGAAAATTCTTCGAGAGTTAAATCCTTTTGGGTATAAAAGAGAGTTAAATTTTGAAATTGTCAAAAACGTTCTGCATATCAGGGAGACACATAAATTCGGGGGTTATTTGATAACCCGGGTGAATGTTGAGCCCGATTACGGAGACAAAGATTTGAAGGAGAAGATCTTTCCCGTGATACTTGCGTGGTGGAAAAAGAATGAAAAAAAGTTTCCTCTATTTAAGATGAAAGAGGAATTACTGCCCCATTATAAAGAAATTAAGAAAATAGTTGAAAAATATCCGGGGGATTTTCAAACCCTGTTTGAAAATTATCTGAAAAAAACCGTGATTAATGAAATGAATACGAAAGATATGGATATCTTTTTCCGATTCCATTCCGCATTTGCTTCGGTTGATCTGTCAGACCTTCTCAGCTCTAAAATGATTGAGACTCTGAAAAAGAAGAGATGGCCCTCCCGGCATAAGATCAAAGATAAAAAACTTAAAATTGAATATTTCAAAAACAGACCTTATCTTTCATTTTCAAATTCAGATTTTATGGATATTAATAAACAAGATGTTATCCTGCCGACGGGTGAGATACCCGGCTTTATAATTGATGGAAGAAGATTTGAGGACTGGACATATGCAGTCTATATAATTAACAGGGAGTTGAAGGTTCAATTATTTAAAAAAAAATGGAAAAATATGAAAAAAGAGGCGGATCCCGATTCTCTGAAAGATATAAATTTCCCTGTTTCATTTGTTGGCGGAAAAGGAATGGATGGAGAAAAATTCACGTTTTATTCTGTTCCTGAAATAGAAGGGAAGAAAGTTTTTTTAAGGCACTTTTTTGAAAAAAAGCCGGCAGAGAAATATTTTTTTGCAATCAGGGATGATTGGAAAAAATTTCTTACCGATCACAAAAACCAGAAGCTAAAAAACATCTTCCACTCCAAAGGCTGGAAAGTTAAATAAAGAATTCGGAGAATCTAAAAAGATATTTAATAAACTATTGCCAGCAGCAGGTATTAGTTTAAAAAAGAGTAGGCAAGGGAGCGGAGGGGGGGGAAAGGAAAGCTCCCCTGCCTACAAAATTTTACATGAAAAAACTTTAGTTTCACTCTATAAAAATTCATCTATATCACCACCGATTATCTCATCGGCAGCTTTTTTTATTTTCTCAATCAACTCGGGTGTATCTTCACTGCTTTCTGCTTCTTTTCGTGAAATGCCGGTTATTTTCGCCAAATTCATCCTCGCTTCAAGACCTTTTTTATTTTCAATGACTTTGTATATTCTATTCAATATTCGGCCCATGTCAAACCTCCAACGGATCAGGAAGCAATTGCTTCTTCAAAAGAATCAGTTATTTTGGGAATAACAACGTTGAGCAGTAACCCAAGTTGGGTCTTAGTTCTGTCAATGAGCATTCCCCATTGAAAATCTCCCATGGCTATACCTATTACTAGTTTGTCATCTACAAGGTCAAGGAGGTAGTATTTCCCAAGTCCCGGGAAGCCTGCTCCATCGAGAGCATCTTTCATATAATTTGTTATATTATTAAAAAGAGCACAGGCTGCAGGCTGTCCATTCCAGCCGGCTATAGACTGACCGTCCTTACTGTCAAAGATGTCAGTTGCCATAAGTCCGTCCCTTAAATCTTTCTTCAGGACTTCGATTGATTCATTTAGTTTATCAATATTCATAGTTATCTCCTTCTTTTTTTCTATTTTATCAAGGTCAATGAGTTTGTTAACCTCTTCTTTATTTGTGTTGTTTGTTTCTTTATTCTTAACTATTTCTGATAAAGAACCCTTAATTGTTCTGTCAGGGGAAGTTTTGATATTTTTTATTGATACGTTAGTTATTTCCGAATTGAATATGTCCAATGCCGCTTTTTCTCCCTCGGTGTCATTTAAAAATGCATGCCATAGTTCGCCATCTATAAAATCGAGGGAGCCTTCTCCCTCAGAGGATACAACATCTACCTTGACAGATTTTTTGTCAAGATTGATTAGTTCTGCCAGTGACTCCAGGTCATCAGAGGATTTTTTCTCCAAATGGTCAATTTCTATTGAGAAGAATGATAGTATCTGTTTTGCAAACCAGTCCAGCTTGAATGGTTTTAAAAATATCTCTATTCCTCCGCTTTTCTTTATTTCGGATAGAAGTTCATCTGTTCCATAAGCCGTCATAACCTTGAATCCGCCTTTGAACTTCTTTTTCCTTAGGAATAGAAACAGGTCTAGACCGCTCTTTTTCGGCATTCTCATGTCTGATATGATCAGATCAAATTTTTTCTTTTTTATTTTTTTGATAGCTACATCAACTGAGAGTGCAGTTGTTGTTTCAAAAATTTCACTATATTTATCGAGTCCTTCTTTTAGTCCTTCAAGGAAAAACTCTTCATCATCAACAAGCAATAATTTTTTCATCAACATTAGCCTCTCTGCTTAAAAGCAATTTTTGTGCCAGGTCTCAATACATACGATTTAAGCAGAAAATAGTTTATTATAAGAAAAATTCTCTTAGAAAATGAGCCGGACAGATCAAAATGACCCGTCCGTTTTGAACGTTTAGTTGAGATAAATTCAATTTAATGGTAAATTATAAATATATGCGGCGCATTTTGCTGCCAATAAAAAAATGAAACAAGAGAAACTTGAAAAATTTTTAAAGCATTCGGGGATATCCATTGAAGATATATTTGATAAATTAAGCCTGGGAGTCGGAGTCTTTGACAGGTTAAAATGCAAACCGGTCTATTTGAATTCCTATTTTCATTCGATAGTAACAAGTGACAAAAATATTATTCTGGATAAAATATGCAGCCATGTAGATAGAAAGGGGGAAATTGCTTCGGGAGGGATTGGAACCCCCGGAGTTATTGATATTGAGAAAGAGTTCAGTGTAAGATATGGTTTCTCTGTCTACTCCGCAGATGAAAATATTGCCGTCGTTTTTCTGAATGAGATCACATCAAAATCAATTGCAACTAAGAGCCAGATGGATAATTTTTTATATGATAAAATGGCCGAACTTATTGCAGAGATATCTCATGAAATCGGAAATCCGCTTGCGGGTGTCAGTACGATGTTGGAACTATTGATCTCCAGAATTGACAGTTATTCGGATGAAAAGATAAAAAATTATCTTGAAAGAACATTTTCAGAGATCAATCGCCTGACCAATATTTTAAGACGCATCAGAAGGGTCTATGTTGACAATAGAATTGAAATTGTTGAAGTTGATCTTACCGGGTTTATTGATGAAGTCTATCAAATGTATGCTGATCAGTTTAAAAAACAACAGGTTGTATTCATTAATGATATTGGGAAGGATTGCTTTGTCCTTGTTGACAGGGAGGCATTTTACCAGGTTATAAAAAATTTTTTCGATAATTCTCTTGCCATTCTCAGGAAAAAACAGTGGGTCAGGTTAACGGCTGAAAATGTGGACCAAACTTATGTCCGGCTGATTTACAGGAATAACGGGGAGTTGATTCCGGAGGAATCCTTCGAAAAAATTTTTATGCCTCTATATTCAACCAAGAGTGACGGAAGTGGATTGGGACTCTTTATTTCACTCAAGCTTATGACAAGAATGGGGGGGACGATAAATATAGTAAAACCCGATGAGAAGCATGGAGTGAAGTTTGTTATTTTTATTCGCAGGAGACAACTTGGAATCGAAAAGTAAAACCGGCGGAAATTATTCCCTGCTTTTGGCAGAAGACGACAAATTTCTTGCAGATACACTATCTGAATTCCTTGAAGGGGAAGGATACGTTGTCTACAGAACAGACAGGTGTAAAGGGGCTATTGATATTCTCAGGGAAATTGTAATTCATGTTGCAATTGTAGACAAAAAATTAACGGATTGTGAAGGGACGGAAATCGCAGAATTTATATCGCAAGAAGGATTAAAAACCAAAATGATACTCATGACAGCTTACGGTCCGGATGAAAAGATAAAAGAATTTATTAAAAAAGGAGCATTTGATTTTATTGAAAAGCCGGTTGATATGGCAAAACTTTTAAAAAGGATTGATAACGCAAGCAGGATGTTCCTCTTAGAATCATCCAATGAAATTGAAAGAAATAAACTGGAGAGCCGGTTTGAAATTGTAGGAGAGAGTGAAAGTATAAAAAAAGTGAAAGAATCAGTCAGGCTTATTGCCGGCTATAATTCATCAGTTTTAATATACGGGGAGACCGGAACCGGGAAGGAACTGATCGCTCGAAATATTCATCTTCTGAGTGATAGAAAGGACAGAATGTTTTTAAGTATAAACTGTGCATCAATTCCCGAAAACCTGTTTGAGTCGGAATTTTTTGGTTATGAAAAAGGGGCTTTTACAGGAGCTGCAGATCAAAAAAAGGGATATTTCGAAATGGCAAATTACGGAGTATTGCACCTGGATGAAATTGGAGAGATGCCTCCGGGCTTTCAGGCAAAATTGTTGAGGGTTCTTGAAAACGGAACTTTTTTGAAAGTCGGCGGGACAAGAGAGATAAAAGTTGATGTAAGAGTCGTTGCATCAACGAATAAAAACCTTCTTGCCGAGATTAAAAAAGATAAATTCAGGGAGGATCTTTACTTCAGGCTTGCGGTATTTACCATAACAATTCCTCCCCTGAGAGAAAGGAGAGAGGATATCAGGGTCATAGCGGAACATATATGGAGAAATCTGAAAAATGAGATCGGTGTTAAAGAAGAATTCGAAAGCTTTCCATTAAATGAATTGCTTGATAAAGAGTGGAAGGGAAATGTCAGGGAGTTGAGGAATTATTTGGAAAGGAGAATGATCTACGCAACGGTTGACAGTGAAGACTCAAGGGAAATTGATATAAGAGAAAAGGAGTCGGGGGAAGATGTTGGTGTGATAAAGCTGGATGAATATGTCAGGGATTATGTAATCTATGTTCTTAAAAAATTTAAATATAATAAAACAAGAACTGCGGCTGAACTCGGCATGAGTCTCTCAACACTAAAAAGATGGATTTCCCGCTGGGGTCTTTCGGTAAAAAAGAGTCTCGATAAATGAATCTGATACTATGTGCAATCCTGAATTCTTGACAGGAATGAGTAAATACAGTATAAATATCCCGTTAACCGAACAAAAAGGCAGGTGATTATATTTGGCTAATGTTGAAGTAAGGCAAGGCGAATCTTTTGACAGCGCATTTCGCAGGTTTAAGAGAAAGGTACAGCAGGAAGCAATTATCAAAGAGATTAAAAAGCATACTGTTTATCTTAAACCGGGTGAAAGGAAGAGACTGAAGATCGCTCAGGCTAAGAAAAGAATGCGCAAACGCATGCGCAGAGAAATATCCGACCTTTAGGCGGGGCGTGGCTCAGTCTGGTAGAGTATCGGTTTTGGGAACCGAGGGTCGCAGGTTCGAATCCTGCCGCCCCGAATCTGATTTAAAAATGCACCCGTAGCTCAATGGATAGAGCAACTGACTTCTAATCAGTAGGTTGGGCGTTCGAGTCGCTCCGGGTGCGTTTTTTCTCCTACACAAAATGTTCATCCTCTTCCCAGTTGACGGGATTGTTTTCGATGTATTTTCGGTATACCTCCAATTTCCTCTCATTCCTGATGATGTGTTCATGATAATTCCGCTGCCATAATTTTCCATTGAATGACGGCCAATTGTTTTTCTGAATA
>CAZNLS010000090.1:0-10094 GCA_964573895.1 uncultured Clostridia bacterium | reverse complement strand
TTAATCACTATTTTTAGAATAATATTAGTCCCAATATTTCTGGTAATACTTCTTACTGAAATGGAGAATAAGGAGATAATTGCTTTTGTTATTTTTCTGGTTGCCTCAATAACAGATGCAGTCGACGGCTACATTGCCAGAAAATTCGACCAGGTTTCAGACCTTGGAAAATTCCTGGATCCTATTGCGGATAAACTGCTCATCTCCGGAGCACTTATTGCACTGGTATCTATTGATGAAGTCGAAACCTGGGCTGCATCGGTTCTTATTCTCCGGGAGATATTTATGACTGCATTCAGATTCTACTCACTCGTAAAGGATTCTTCTTTTTCTGCATCAAAACTTGCAAAAAATAAAACAACTTTTCAAATTATTGCAATTTCAATATTCATAATATACCGGAAACTGCCATATTCGGATATATTATTTATTATAGGTACGATAACACTATATATCTCCGTACTCTTCTCTGTTTACAGCGCCGTAGACTATATTATCAGATACTCCAAATTCATAAAAAAAACCTAATGCCATATCCAAAATACCCTCTCATTGAAAAGCAAAAAAAAGCATCCATAAATCTTGATGAGAATGACGATCTGAAAAATATCAATAAAAATCAGCATCGGCCTTTTTCAGAGGGGATGGATCTTAAAACTTTTTTTAATAACTTTCCTGAAGGCTCGGATACCGGAACATTTCTTAGAGAGACTGCGGATAGAACAAGGTTTTCAAGAAAACTTGGCAAACCTATACTATTTCTTCTCGATGATTCTTTCATCAAATTGAATATGTCTTCACTTATAATTGATCTGATGGAAAGAGGCTGGATCTCGGCATTATCAGTTCCTCTTTCATTTGCTCTTATGGATTTTGAAATTTCTCTCTCCGGAAATTATATTGATTATTCTGAGGCAATGTTTGAAGGAAAGATAAAAGCAGGGGTTGCCGAAGAAACGGGACTCTTTTTCAATTTCGCATTAAAAGATAAAAATAAAGATGTGAGTGCCGGAGTGGGAGAGGCGTTAGGTTCATATTTGGGACAGTCAAATTTTACTTTTAGAAAAAACAGTATTCTTTATGCAGCTTTCAAATTAAATATCCCTGTTGTAGTTTCTTCAACGAATGGAACTGAGCCGATTTTTTTTCATTCCGATTTTGACGGATCATTATTCGGTGGTTTGCTGGAAAAAGATTTTATTCTGTTTTCCTCAATAATATCCGGAATGAATAAAGGCGGCACCATCCTGGCATTTAATTCAGATATAAGAAGAATTTCAATGGTAATGAACGCAATAATGTTTTCTAAAGTTAGTAAATGCAATTTAAAGGAGATAACTTTTTCAATATTTAATAAATTTTGTGCTGAAAGGTTAAATCAATATTTAAAATTATTGAATACAAGAAAAGATATTCGATTCATGACTATAAAGGGAGAAACAGACTTGCTGTTTCCACTTTTCTCAGCTATTATTAAGCAATAAGACGATAATTTCTATTACTGTTTAAGTTGAAATAGTTGAAAGTACATTCAATATAAGAAAGGGGACAATGCAATTTACCGAGTTAAAAGAATTAGATGCAGTTGAGATTAGTTTAAGAGCATTTAAGCTATTAAAAATACTTCTTAATGAAAACAGCAGGTTGAAAAGTATTTTAAAGCGATCAACTTCTCCTGATGAAACACTTAGAAGGATAAAAAAATGGGCTCTGTCCGAATTAAAAAAAAGTAAAAATGCATATGAATTCTATTTCAAAAAAAAAAATTCCAGAGAATGTTTTTCAAAACTTAAAGAGAAAGATATAGCTGTAATCCGGGTTTTAGACTATATTGAACATTCAGGAGAGACTTTTATTGACAAAAATCTAAATGGAGGATTGGCCGTTACCGATCCATTCAGGTTATTATGGCTTGCGGTTCACAGAGGGACCGGAGGAGCAAAACCTGATTTTTTCATTGATATGATTGAATTATTCAGACAGTTCAATGGATTGGTATCAAGAAAACGTATTCGTAAAGATAAGGTTTTTGAATGGATGAGCAGATACTATTCCGGACTTAACAAAAAAATTGTAGAACAGAGAAAAAAAAACAAAGAAAGAATAATTAAGGTTCTTATCCGAAAGATTGAAATGCGGAAAGGAAAAGACACTGTATACAAATTTAAAAAATATAGTAGTGAAAAAGATAAATATGATGCAGTTAGAGAGTGGTGGGATGATTGGAGATTTCATCTCATATTTGCAGCAAAATCACCTGAAGCAATAAATGAATTTCTCGATAATTCCCTCGACCCTGATACAATAATTCTATTGAAAAAAGCAGAAAAAAAGGGAATCCCTTTTTTTATCAATCCATATTATCTTTCTCTAATGCAGACAGAGGGTTCGGATAGTTCTTTTGGCTCAGACCTCACAATAAGAGATTATGTTATATACGGAGATAAGTTAATTGAAGAGTTCGGAAATATTGTAGCTTGGGAAAAAGAAGATGAAGTAAGGCCGGGGAAACCCAACGCTGCAGGCTGGATACTGCCTTCTTATCACAATGTTCACCGTAGGTATCCGGATGTTGCAATTTTAATTCCCGAAACCGAAGGGAGAACCTGCGGCGGATTGTGTGCTTCCTGTCAGAGAATGTTTGATTTTCAATCGGGAAATCTCGGATTTGATCTGAAAAAGAATTCTCCCAAAATAGGATGGATGACTAAACTTGAGAACTTCATGGATTATTTTCGTAATGATTCCCAGCTAAGAGACATTTTGATAACTGGTGGAGATGCATTAATGAATTCGGACAGATCCTTAAAAATAATTCTTGATGCCGTGCTTAAAATGGGAAAAAATAAAATCTTGGATAACAGATCAAGACCGGACGGTGAAAAATATGCAGAAATACAGAGGGTTCGTTTAGGAACAAGGCTTCCTGCTTACTTACCTCAAAGAATTACTGACAGACTTACAGAAATTTTAAGAGAATTCAAAATTGAGGCTTTAAAAATCGGGATAAAACAGTTTATTATTCAAACTCATATTGAATCACCAATGGAAATCACACCTGAGATGAAAAGTGCAGTTGAAAAATTATTAAAAAGCGGCTGGGTTGTCACTAATCAGCATGTGTATACTGCACAAGCTTCGAGACGCGGTCATAATGCAAAATTAAGAAAATCTCTTCTTGATATAGGAATCCTTCCTTATTACACATTCAGTGTAAAAGGCTATATGGAAAATTTCAATAGTTTTACACCAAATGCAAGAATTGTCCAGGAACGTAATGAAGAAAAATATTTAGTAAAATCCGATGGTAAAGCTTTATACAATTTTGAGGACCTGGAATATGATCCTTTACTGATACTGAGAAGGATACGAAAGATCAATAAAATAAATAAGATTCCCTTTTTATCATCCGACAGAAGTGTTATGAACCTCCCTGGCGTAGGGAAGAGTCTTTCATTCAGAGTTATTGGAATAACGAGATATGGAAGAAGGATCCTCTCATTTGATCACGATAAATTTAGAATGCACAGCCCGATAATAAAAAATATGGAGAAAGTAATCATAATAGAATCCAAATCAATTCCGGAGTACCTAAGGCAGCTGGAAGATATGGGGGAGGATATTGATGAATATAAAGGGATCTACAGCTATTCAATATCTGAAATTGAAGAGAGATTCCCCATATTTGAATATCCCGAGTTTGATTTTAATATTACTAAAATCCTGACAAATCTAAAATTATAAAATTACTCACTAAAAATCTTGTACTTTCCATCTTTAATAATCTCAATGCTGTCCTTGTCCGGATATTTCAATAAAATTGACTTTATCGAAATTCTGGGCTGGATTGCCGGAATATAAACTCTGTCCAGATGTATTACTTTGTCAGGTGAAGAAAAATCTGATGCTGCAGTATTCCCCCCAAAGTGATCACTCCTCCCGAATGCAACGTGAAATCCGAGTTTTTCGTCAAGCAATATTTCATTTATAGGTTCAAGCCCAAAATCTCCAAGTACTCCAAATCCAAGTTCTGCCATATTTCCATAAGCCGGTTCTGATAAAAGATGATTTTCTTCTGCAATAAAAGCTTCTCCGCTCCCTAATACTTCAACAGCTCTGTTCTCTATAATAGAGTAGAAAAGTATCTCATCACCAATCTGTACGGGTAGTGTTCCATTCGTAAGACTCTTTTCACCCTTTTCACCCTCGTATGGGACAATATAAGTTTCACCGCTCGGGAGATTTCCGGCAGTTCCTTTATCAGGGAATCTGCCGCTGCTTAGATGACTCTTACGGAATCTAAGATCAAAATCAGTTCCATATTCGATTTTTTCATCCACAACAAACCTGACTTCGGCCATTTCTGCCGGGTCAAGAAGTTCAGACAGAATTTTTACACGTCTGTAAACCTCATTGTAGTCTATTCGTAATGATGAAATCATGGCAGGTTTAAATCCGGGCATCGTTGCTGCTCTGAAATTAAATTTCCTTGCTGCATTTTTCATCGGAGCAGTAGTTGAAAATTCTGTTGGAGCAAGAAAAATGGAATATTGTCTAAAAACTTCTTCGAATGATATCTTCTTCTCCTTTTCTCCCAGAACGGATGAATCAGTAGGAATATGACTTTTCGGTATGAAAGCAAATTCGGGAAGGTCCGCATTGTTTGATCCGACATTCGGATATAAAATCAGGTCTGCTTTTTCTATTCCAATATCTGCTATGTTTCTATTCAGCAGTGCTGACCATTTTTCAGCAATTTCTCTCCTTTTCCTCCAGTCATGACTATCTGTTTTCACTCCTGAAGGTAAGTCAACAAGTATTCCCAGTGAATCACTCTTGCCAATCGACGGAAAAACAGATTTAATCAAAGCTCTCAATTCTAATCCTGACAGTGCTTCCATATTTACTCCTGAGTATATTCTTATAAATAAACATAAAAAAATTGTCAAATTTTACCTTGAATCTTGACACATCTTCTATCTCTGATAGAATTATTTTTTAACCAGAGAGGTGAAGATAATGATTAAAGTGGAGAATCTAACCAAATACTACGGTGATGTTCTTGCAGTTGACAATATAAGCTTTGAAGTGAAAAAAGGTGAAATATTGGGACTTCTCGGACCTAATGGAGCCGGCAAGACTACAACCTACCGGATTTTAACAGGATTTTTGGAATCGTCATCCGGAACTATTTTTGTGAAGGGCCTTGATATCAACAAAGATATGAATGAAATAAAAAAACTAATTGGTTATTTACCCGAAGCAGCTCCGGTCTATAAGGACATGTTTGTTTATGACTATCTTAATTATGTTGCAGATATAAGAAATGTTGATGAAGATAAAAAACTATCTCATATTAAAGAGCTTGCAAAACTTTGCAGCTTAAACGAAGTCATGCATAAAACCGTTGATGAACTTTCAAAAGGATACAGGCAAAGAGTTGGAATAGCTCATGCCCTTATGGGAGATCCTGAAATTCTGGTGCTTGATGAACCGACTTCAGGTCTTGATCCGAACCAGATTGCAGAGACAAGAGAAATCATAAAAAGAATCGGGAAGGAAAAGACAATTATATTTTCCACCCATATTCTAAGTGAAGCCGAATCAACATGCGACAGGATTATAATTATGAATGAAGGTAAAATTAAAGCCGATGATACTCTGAATGAGTTACGCAAAAAGCTTGATCTTACATCCTTTGAAGAAATATTTATGAAAATTACGAAGGAGAATTAATATGGAAAAGATACTAACAATTTTTAAAAAAGAGTTAAAAACCTATTTTGTGACTCCGATCGCATATATAGTAATATCAATTTTTCTTCTTATTATGGGCTGGCTCTATTTTTCAACTCTGTTTCTAAATGGTCAGGCTAATATGAACCAGTTCTTTTCTCTCCTCCCGATTACATTTGCATTTATCATTCCTGCAATAACAATGAGGCTTTTTTCCGAGGAACTCAATATCGGAAGTTATGAGATCCTGGTAACTTTGCCTGTAACTTTCAGAGATATAATTCTCGGGAAATTTATGGCGGCTGTAGCATTTATTTCAGTTATGCTGTCTCCGACAATTATTTATGCTTTAACAGTCTCATTTCTGGGGAATCTCGATTGGGGCCCTGTTATCGGAGGTTATCTGGGAGCAATTCTTTTAGGGGCAACATTTTCATCTATCGGCATTTTTGCATCTCTGTTAACAAGAAACCAGGTCATTGCCTTTATTATTGGCATGGCAATATGTTTTTCACTCACTTTATTAACAGATTTTATCCTATATTTTATCCCTAATGCTATTGTCGGTTTCCTGCAGTACTTCAGTGCAAATTTCCATTTCCAGAATATTGCCAAAGGGGTTATAAATTCAAGAGATATTCTATATTTCATTACGATATCATTTATTGCTTTATACGGTTCTCATATGGTAATGAGCAACAGGAAATAAGGAGAAATAATTATGGGAAATAATAATTCTTTACATAAATCAAAAAGTTCAATCTACACCAGATTCGGTCTATATCTGATAGTTTTTCTATTGCTGAACCTTGTGAGTGTGACGATGTTTTTTAAATTCGATCTGACTAAAAACGGTCTATACTCTCTTTCTGATGCATCAAAAGAGACAATTGCCTCTTTAAAAGAACCTTTAACAATAAACGTATTCTTTTCAAAAAACCTCCCTTCTCCATATAATAATGTTGAAAGATATCTTCATGATCTCCTCGATGAGTATGCCTCATATTCGGGAAATTTACTCAGTTTCACCTTTTATGATGTAATGGCAAAGGAGGGTGATATAAGCGAAGAGGCTGAAAAAAACAGAAAAATAGCTCAAAGTTATGGCATCTACCCGGTAAATGTTCAGAAGATAGAACAGGATGAAGCCAAAATACAAAAAGCATATATGGGAATGGTTCTGATCCATGGCGACCTTGTTGAAAAGATTCCGGCGGTTACTTCTACTGAAGATCTTGAGTATAAAATCACAACTACCATAAGAAAGATGTATAATAAGATTTCCGCTCTTGTAAGCCTGAAAGATAAGATCAGGGTCATTCTGGTTAATTCTTCTTCTATCGCTGAAATCTCTCCCTTGCTTAAACTGAAAGGATATAGTGAGCTTGAGAACAAAATAGGCAATATTGTCTCAAAATTAAATGGAAAAACTTATAATCAGTTGGATTTTGTCAGACTTGATCCGTCAAAAGATCAAAAAAACATTGAAATTGTAAATAAATTTTCACGTTTCAGCCTTAAGTGGCCGGATATAAAAACTGTAAAAAGCGGCACTGTAAAGGCAGGAGAGGGAATTCTGGCTTTGGGAATTGAATATATGGGGAAAATACTTCAAAAATCTCTTATAACTAAAAGTTTATCTCTCACTAACCAGGGGATAGGGGAGGTATACTCCATCATTGATGATAAATCGATAGAAAACTTCATAAGTGATAATATAGAAAATATTGTTAATATCAATCAGGATATCGGTTATCTTTCATCAAATGGAACGCTCAAAGTGAGATCAACTGTTCCACCCCAGATGCAAATGTTAAGGCAGCAGCAGGAGATGCCGATCTCAAATCTCAATAATTTACTTGGAAAGAATTACAATGTTAAAGAGATTGATCTTAAAAAAAATCAGATCCCGGATTCAATTGATACTCTGATAATTGCCGGTCCAAAAGAAAATTTTTCGGATTGGGAACTATTCCAGATTGATCAATTCCTCATGGAGGGTAAATCCATTGCTTTATTTATAGATTCGTTCCGTGAGATCAGGAATAATAACAGGCAACAGATGTTCGGTAATAATCAGCCTGTTTACCTTCCTCTTAATACAGGTCTTGAAAAACTGCTCTCATTCTGGGGTGCGGAAGTTGCAAAATCATATGTTCTGGATGAAAACTGTTATATAAATCGAGATAGAAATAATAATGAAATGCCGATCTATTTTGCACCGATCATTAAGGATGAAAATATTGATAACGGAAAAGATTTTATGAAAGGGATAAAACAGCTCATAACAATTAAAATTTCACCCGTTAATTTGAATAAAAAAATATTGGAAAAGAATAAAATCAATTCCGAAAAACTTTTTTCTTCCAGCTTAAAAGCATGGGAGATGAAAGGACGTATAAATCTTATGCCTTATATGATACGTCCTCCGCAAAATGAGAAAAGCAAAAAAAGTTTTCCTCTTGCATACGTTCTTAAAGGCAACTTTCCAAGTTATTTTGCAAATCGTGAGATACCCATGAAACCGCCGGAAAAAGAAGAAAATAAAAAGGATGATACCAAGAAAGGGAAAGAAGAGAGTAAGAAAAAAGATAAAGAAGTTGTTATTAAGAGTAAGGTAACCGGAGAAAAATCATTGTTGACTTCCAGCAGAGGTGGTACGATCTTTATTTGCGGAACATCCGAGATTTTAAAGAATAATCTTGTAGATGAAGAAGGCAGGTCAGTGAATGCACTATTTTTCCTTAATCTTGCAGATCATCTGAACAATCGTGATAATATCGCAAAACTAAGAGGGAAAAAGCAGAGGTTTAACCCTCTTAAAGAAAGCTCGGCATTCATTAAATCTTTTGTAAAAATGCTGAATATCGGGGGACTGCCGGTGTTTTTCATTCTTTTTGGGGTATTAATATGGTTTAGGCGTAAAAAGCGCAGGAAATTCATTTATACCATTTTTCATAAATAAAATCGAGGTGATGATAAGATGAAAAAAAGTATTAAGCTTGAATACATAATTTTGTCGATAGTAATTCTTTTTTCCATTATTTATCTTCTTTTAAAAGATAATAACAGGGTAAACTACACATTGCCCAATGTTGTTAAAATCGAGAATGATAAAATTGATAAAATAGAGATAGTAAAAAAGGATTCATCGATAATTATTACTAAAGAAGGTTCAGAATGGAAAGTTGGGAAAGCGGAATATAAAGCCGGTAAAACCATTGTAAAAAACATGCTGGAAAAAATATCCAATTTAAAACCGGTAACACTTGTTTCCAAAACCAAAAATTATACTCTGTATGAATTGAATGAAACTAAAAAGATTAATGTCAAAGCTTATTTGGGAAATAAGGTTGTGAGAGATTTCAATATCGGAAAAGTGGCATCAACTTATGATCATACTTTTATAACGCTGAAGGGAGACCCTAATGTTTACCAGGCAAAAGGTTCCCTCCAAAGTGATTTTAAAAAAAACATAGATGATATCCGTGATAAAACCGTTTTGAGTGTAAATAAAAATCTGGTTAAAAAAATATTGATACAAAAAGATAATAAACAATATGTCATAACGAAGAATATAAAAAAAATAGAACAAAAAGAGAATATGAAAGATGACAAAAATCCTAAGCCTGTAAAAACAGAGATAGAGTGGAAATTCAATGATAAAATTATCAGTTCCGATAAGATCAATCCACTGCTGAATAGATTCGTCTCACTCGATTGTTTCAAATACCTGTATGAAAAAGATAAAAATGAATTTGATCTAATAAAACCTATATATACAATCACTCTTGAAGCGGACAAGAATTACACATTGAAATTCTTTCAAAGAAAAGAGAAGGACAAGGGTGAATATCCTGCATTTTCATCAGAATCCAAATGGTTTTTCCTGATTAATTCATATTCAGCTGAAGAGATAATGAAAACTCCGGAGGAACTTTCCAAGTAGTACAATCGTTTAATATTGATAAACAAAGGAGTTTAATATGAAAGGATTTCTACTTTGGGTGCTGCTATTCTATTTCTGTTGGCCACTTGCACTTCTGGCACTTATCTTATTTCCGATAGTATGGCTTATCCTTCTACCTTTCAGACTGTTTGGATTTGCAGTGGAAACAGTTTTTCACCTTCTTACTTCAATAATAAAACTTCCACTGAGAATTTTGAATTCCCCCAGATAAAATTACATAATTAGAGTAAATCAATCATGATATTCTAAAGTCTTTTATATCCGGACATTTTAATATACTCAAATAATCTTACTTAAATATTGTCCGTGAATTAATTAAATTTGAAATTAATTAATGTCTTATTAAAAATTATTAAAAAAATTACAAGTCGGGCAACTAAAATCAGCT
>CAZNLS010000089.1:0-10116 GCA_964573895.1 uncultured Clostridia bacterium | reverse complement strand
GCTGAATATAGTATCGCAGATATCAGTGAGATGAGTAACTCTATCGTAAACAATCTGGGCGGATATATCCCCCTCCATTTTTCACGATTTCATCCGACATTTATGCTTAAAAATGTACCGCCAACACCTGCAAAAACACTTTTTCGATGCAGAAAAATAGCATTAGACAGCGGAATAAAATATTGTTATATCGGCAATTTGATATCGGATGCTGAAAATACATACTGTCACAAATGCTCTAAACTCATTATTGAAAGATCAGGATATCACACGGAATTAACCGGATTAAAAGGAGGTAAGTGTAAATATTGCGGTGAGAGAATTCCCGGAGTTTACTGAATGCATTTCTAACTGAGTTTTTTTATTACCGAATAGTAGATTGGGCCGCAGGAAAGCTCAGCAGGGAGGATTAGCTGTCCATATTCTGTTTTTTCTCCAATTGTAGAATCTGAGTGGATGATTTTGATTTGATTTTCGTGTCTTTTAACCAGCTTTTTTATTATTTCATCATTTTCAAAAGAAGAGAGTGAGCAGGTTGAATATACTAAAATTCCTCCTGGCATAAGAGCCAGTAAAGCCGAAGATAAAAGTGAAAATTGTTTTCTGGCATTTGCTTTTGTACGTGATATTTTCCATTCTGATATGGAACTACTCCCGGCAAGCAGATGCCGTTCCGCTGAACAGGGTGCATCCAGAAGGATTTTTTCAAAGCCTGGTTCCCTCCTGAATGTAATATCCGAACCGTTAAGATTTGAAATTTTTATTTGGGTGTAAATTTCTGGGGGGAGATAGTCCTGCAAGATTTTTCTTAATTTGAATACTCTTTTTTTTGAAATATCATTTAATGTCAGAGTGCAATTCTCTTTGATTTTTTCAGCGAGGATAAGTGATTTCCCGCCCGGAGCAGCACACATATCAAGAATTCTGTCTCCTTTTTTAATATCAAGCTGTAAAACCGGAATGATAGAGGCAGGATCCATTAAGTAGTATGTTTTTAATCCATCGGGTGAGGAAGGAATGATTTTCGGATAAGAATCAGCTATATAACAGCCGGGGATCAGGTTAAATTTTTTAAAATTCCTTACGGATTCACTGATACTCTTCTTTCCTGCAAATCCGTTAATTCTTGCAACTTTGACGGGTTTTTTCAGAAGATTGGTATATAATTTATCCCAACGGCCGGGATATTGTTTTGAATAAAAATCTTTGAATTCATTTTCTCCGGAATGCTCGGATCTTTTTTTATTCATTGGATTTATCATACAATTATATACTATGAAGATACATTTTACTTTAGCAGTAAAGAACTTTTGACAATTATTAAAATATACTTTAAAGTCTTTTTTCTGATTAATTGCCCATAGATCTAAAATATTAAATTGCGGAGGTTAGATAATGAAAAAATTTACAATCCTTCCTGTCCTGGTACTGCTTATATCTGCAGGATGTGTCTCCTTTAAAAAAACCGGAAAAACAACTTTAAATTATTTCGAGTATTCAAGAGGAAAGTCATTCCCAAACAAGGCAAGTCTTGCAGTCCGGTATAACGATAATGACTATATCCTTAATAATATAACTCTGGATGATCAATCATTTTTTGAAGATAACTCAATTATTCCAAATGCTTTCATTAAACCGTTATTCAGATTGAAACTGAATGATGCTTTGAAAGCATTCACCGAACCCTACTACAGTTACAGGTTAATACATTTTTTCAAAGCCAATCCGCATTTCGGTCTGGGGCTTGAGTTTATTCATCTGAAGGTATTCATGATAGACAAGGATCAGACCGTAAGAATGAAGGGAACTTTCAGGGGTGAGAGTATCGATAAGAAAGTCAGGCTGGGAGATATCATAGATCTTTTTAATATCTCACATGGTGTGAATCACGCAGGCATTCATCTTGTTTACAGGTGGCTTCTTTCTCCGTCATTACGGGTGCCTGAAGGAAGGTTTCAGCCATATTTTGCAATATCAGCCGGTCCAACTTTTCCCCATCTGGAGTTGAATACTGTAGAGACCGATGGAGTTAAAAAGAGAGCATATTCCTACCAATCAAAACTTTGGAACTGGGGATTCGGTTTCGGGACCGGGATCAGATATAAACCCTGGGCAGGATTAGGTTTTTATCTTGAATATAAACTGACCTATTCCTACCTTAGAGGCATGTATTTCGATGATATTTCCGACTCTTCTGTTAAATCAACTTTCCTGACCCACCAGCTTCAGTGGGGTTTGTCATTTATGTTTTAAATTTGTCTCTTTTCTGACATGTTCGGTTAGTTTATTGTATTTTTCCATTGAAGCATAAATAGGATTACTCACAAGATCCCACTCTTCATCATCATTTTCGACCAACTGATAAAGATTCCCGCTCTGAATAGAAAAGGGAAAAGGTCTCATGGGAGATTGAAATGCAAACGGAATAAAAAGTTTATCGAGAAATGAGCCTTCTGTATCAAACAGAAAGAATTCGTATTTATCTTTTTCTCTCTTAAATGTCATAACAAATATGATATTATCCCTTTCGAAAAGAGCCGCAATTGAAGGGAAATAATCGGGGAATATCATCATCTTTTTTATTGCTTGAAAAAATTGTTTCTGCCGGGGATTGCTTTTTATTTCATCAATGATCATCTGCTTATCTTTATCTGTGAATTTTGGTCTTTTATACTCTTTACTGATAGTAAAAAGATCTTTTACCTCTTTGTCGAAGACCTTAATTTCAAGTTTTTTTCCGTTTACCACGTAGAGTCTGTCATTAAAAGTAGCAAGAGTCAGTGTGGAATTAAGTATCTTGATCTGCCCCTTCCCAAACTGGTTGTCATCTTCCTGGTTTATAAGTGTTCTTATTTTTTCCAATTTAGAATTATAAACATTTATGGATCGATACCTGGTTTTATCCTTTGCACTAAAACTGTATCCTACATATTTATCACCGAGTGGCAGATATGTAAAGACAATCCCCGATTTAGTTTTCGTCTCACTCAAATAATCTCCGGTTTTAGTGTAGTATGAGATCTTTCCGAAACTGTTTACAAGCAGTTTATCTTTTAGGGGATATATGGAGACAAACCGGTTAAACTCCTTCGGACCTTCTCCCTGCTTACCAAATTTTTTAATGAGTTTAAAATCTTTCATTGAGAATATGTAAACATTAACGTTCTCCACGACATAGAGATTATTCCCGTCAATAACCATAGATGACGGCTGCAGAATATTATCGAAAGTATAAACGATTTTTGCGGTTAGAGAATTTCCCATTATAAAACATAAAACGAATATAATAATTAATGCTTTTTTCATTGCAACTCCTTAGTCTATTGTTACGAGCAATCAGTTAAAAGGTTTTTTCGATTAGGAAGATGAACAATCAAATTAAATTTCCGTATACTTTTATATGATATTGTTAAGAAAAATAACTATTTTTGCTATATCAACGATGTTCTTCCTCAATCCGGTTTACTCGAAAAAAAATGGAACAGCAGATTTGAAAAATCCCATATTCAAGATTCCAGGAAGTAATAAAAGTGTGAAGATTGATGGAAAGATTAGTAAGGGAGAGTGGGATCATGCACTCAAAGTGGAATTGGATAATGAGATAATGCCCGGGGATAATATAAAACCTCCGGTAAGAACCGAAGTATTTATTTTTCATTCGCATACGTCGATCTATGTTGCATTTAAAGCATATGACCCCAATGTAAATCAGATCAGAGCCTATTATAACGACAGGGACTCCATTTGGGAGGATGATACGGTTGGAGTCGGGTTTGACACTTTCAATTCAGGAAACAGGGCATACTATTTTTCTGCAAATCCTCTGGGCATTCAGGGAGACGAGATGTTCAGTCTTGGAGGGCAGTATGAAGATAACGCCTGGGATGCGATCTGGGATGCCAAAGGAAAGATCACAGAGTATGGTTATGTTGTAGAATTTGAGATTCCCTTTAATGCCATTCAGTTTCATCCCGGCTCGGAAGAATTGACATGGGGAATGTTACTGTTCAGAAATTATCCCCGTGCCAAAAGGTATATGATTTCAAACAGTAAAATGAATAGAAATCAGAGCTGCTGGATATGTCAGTTGTCTAAAATCAGAGGTTTTAAGGGAGTAACACCGGGAAAGAATATAGAACTTGACCCTACATTGACCGGATTACGGGTGGATTCCAGGGATGATCTTCCAAATGGAAAACTAACAAAAGAGTATTCCGGATTGGATCCCGGGATTTCCGGAAAATGGGGAATTACTTCAAATATTAATTTTAATTTTGCAATAAATCCGGATTTTTCCCAGGTGGAGGCTGATGCAGCGCAGTTGGATATTAATAACCAGTTTGCACTTTTTTACCGGGAAAAGAGGCCTTTTTTTCTGGAAGGAGGCGATTTCTTTAACAGCCCTTTAAATGTTCTTTATACAAGATCAATTGCAGATCCTGACTTTGGGTTTAAGATCACCGGAAAGGAAAAAAAATCAGCATTTGGGATTTTTATTGCCCGTGATAAAACAACTAACCTTCTTTTTCCGGGGGTTGAGGATTCAGATACCGAAATATATGAGAAAAAAAACTGGGCCAGTTCAATCAGATACAGACTCGACTTAGGCAATTCGTCAACAATCGGATTTATTGTTGCAGACAGGGAAGGTGAAAATTATTTTAACCGTCTTGGCGGAATTGACGGTATCATCAAGATAACCAAGAGTGACCAGCTGACCTTTCAGTTTCTTGGGTCTTCCACACTTTATCCCTCTTCTATAAGTGAACAATTTGACCAGGAAAGAGATAGTTTTTCCGGCAATGCATTTAAAGTCGATTATTCAAGAACAAACAGAAACTGGTATCTTGGTGCATTTTATGAAAATTTAACACCCGGATTCAGAGCTGATATGGGGTTTATTCCACAGGTTGATCTGAAACGTGCCGCAGGTCGTGCAGGAATACTGTTCTGGGGAAAAAAGAATTCTTTTTTTTCTTTATTCTCTATTGGAATAAATGCAGGGACAACGAGCGATCATTCGGGAGAATTGATTGAAAAAAGTGCAGAGATTTCTGTTAACGGTCAGGGCCCCCTTCAATCCCAATTTTTTGCAAATATCGGATTCAGAAGATTTATTTATGATAAGACTCAGTTCGACCAGGTTTATCAGCATTTTTTTCTTTCATTAAACCCAAATAAGAGACTAAAACTTGAACTATTTGCCAGACTCGGAGACGGGATTGACTATGACAATACAAAGGCTGCGAAAGTTTTTATAGTATCACCTGAATTTACATATAAAATAGGAAGGCGGGTCTCATTTTCCGCGGATATCATGTTTAATAATCTTTATATAGGAGAGCAAAATTTATTCAAAGCTTTTCTTTCGGATTTAAAATTTTTATACCATTTTTCAAAAAATATGTTCTTTCGGGGAATTATTCAATATTATGATATTAACAGAAATGTCAGCCTGTATGAAGATCCGGTAGATTCAATCGAAAAGAATCTGTATACACAACTCCTTTTTTCTTATAAACTTAATGCTAGAACAGTATTTTATCTCGGATATTCGGATATATTCGAGGGGTATAACGGAATAGCGCCTGTAAGGAGCGAACGAAGCCTTTTTCTCAAGATTGGGTATGCTCTTGTTTTGTAGAAATTTACAACAGATCTTTTAAGACTTCCAACGGATATTTGAGATTACCGAAAGGCATGCTGACCTGAACTCCGGAAATCTCTTTACGGATCTCCCGGATAGTTTCTCTGGCAATTTCAATTCCGGTATTCCTTGCCTCTTCTTTATTCTTTGCTGACCGCATCCTTTTCATCAATTCTTCAGGTACTGATGCGCCTGGTACTTCGTTATTCATAAATTCTGCATTTCTAAGTGAAACTAACGGCCATATTCCTGCAATTATCGGAATATTCAGATGTTTAATTTTTTTCTTAAATTTAATGAACAGTTCGTTATCAAATACCGGTTGTGTGATTGCGAATTCTGCACCGGCTTTTACCTTCCATTCGAACCGTTTCATTTCATGATCAATATCTATTGCTCCGGGATTAACTCCAACTCCGGAAAAAAATGAAGTCGGATTATCAAGAGGTTCTCCTCCAAGGTCAATTCCTGAATTCATCGAATTTATAACATTTGTAAGACCGATCGAATCCACATCAAATACAGCTGTTGCATCCGGATAAGTTCCCATTTTCGGAGGGTCTCCTGTTATAACCAGGAGATTCTTAATCCCGGCTGATGAAGCACCGAGAAGGTCACCTACCATACCGAGAAGATTTCTGTCGCGGCATGCAAAGTGAAGTATTACCTCAATGTCAGCTTTTTGCTGTACCATAAGTGAGAGATAACTGGCACCCATCCTGGACAGGGCCCTGGGACCATCGGGAATATTTATTGCATCCACACCTGCTTCTTTAAGTTTTCTCGCCTGACTGATTGCTTTTCCTGCATCAGTGCCTTTGGGAGGAACAATTTCAACGGATGAAACAAACTCCCTGTGACAAATTTTAGCTGCGAAATTGGATTTTTTCTCTGTTTGAACAGGATTAAAAGAACTTAAACCGGATTCGATTCTGATACTCTTTTTTAATTTTTTTCTTGGCTGTACAGATCTTATGGCTTTATTCATCTCCACTGTAAAACCGGGAGTGCTTCCGCAGCATCCGCCGATTACCTTTGCACCTGCCTGTATAAATCGTTTCGTATATTCTCCAAAATACTCAGGTGTAGCCAGGTAGATGTTTCTCCCATCAACATTGACCGGTATTCCGGCATTAGGCATTACACTTAAAGGTATCTTAATAAAATCATGAATCTTTTCCAGAACATCAAGCATTTGCTTCGGCCCGACACTACAGTTTATGCCTGCTACATCCGCTCCCCATGATTCCAGTTTTGAGGAAAACAGGCGGGGAGGAGTACCGAAGACGGAATTCCCGTCATCTCCGACGGTCACCTGTGCAATGACAGGAAGATCATATTCGGATTTCAAAGCCGTTATGGCCTGCTGGATGAGATGTAGATCCGAAAATGTTTCCAGAATAAACAGATCTACACCTCCTTTTTTAAGTGCCGCTGCCTGTTCCAGAAATATATCCTCTGCCTCAGCTTCAGACAATGGTCCCCATGGCTCCAGGCGTTCATCAAGCGGACCGATTGACCCTGCAACATAAATATCCTCTCCTGCAGCTTCTCTTGCGATTTCCGCACCTCTTATATTAATTTCAGTCAGATCTTCTTCCAGTCCGTGTTTTTTTAATTTCAGCCTGTTTGCACCGAATGTGTTGGTTTCTATGGCGTCAGCCCCCGCATCAATATATTTTTGATGTATTTCCTTTATCATGACCGGTTTTGTTAAATTGAGTTCATCGAAACACCGGTTAATAAATACTCCTCTATTGTAGATCTCAGTTCCCATTGCTCCATCAAAAAGTATAATATTTTCTTTCAGATGATCAATAAAATTTTTTCTCATTTTAAGATTATTCCGACTCCTTATCCATTATGTAGTTCAGATTTGCATTTAGCCATTTTTCCACTGTTGCAATATCCCATTTTTTTCTCTCTGCATAATACTTTACCTGGTCCTTCCCGATTCTTCCGACATTGAAATATTTTGTTTCAGGATTGGCAAAATAATAACCGCATACGGAAGCTGCCGGTTTCATTGCAAAATTTTCTGTCAGTTCAATCCCAGTATTTTTTTCTGCTTCGAGAATTCTGAAAATTGCTTCTTTCTCGGTATGATCAGGGCATGCAGGATATCCGGGAGCCGGTCTGATCCCCAAATATCTTTCCTTTAAAATAGCATTAATATCTATCTTTTCTTCTTTTTCATATCCCCAAAACTCCCTTCTTACCCTAAGGTGAATATGTTCTGCAAATGCTTCAGCAAGCCTGTCTGCCAGGATCTTAAGCATAATACTTTTATAATCATCCCCGTCATCCTCAAATTTTTTGATCCATCCCTGGATGCCTGTTCCGGCAGTTACTGCAAATAATCCTAAATAATCTGATATACCTGAAGATTTTGGTAAAATAAAATCAGCAAGTGAAAGATTCTTCCCGGATTTTTGATCTTTTTTCTGGTTTCTTAAAAAATGAAATATTTCCAGAGGGATATCACCGTTTTTACGGTCATAAATTTCTATATCATCACCGATTGAGTTTGCAGGGAAGATTCCTATTACTCCCTTAGGAATTATGATACTTTTTTTATTAATCTCTCTAAGCAAAATCTGTGCATCATTAAAAAGCTTTTTTGCTTCTTCTCCTTTTGAAGGGTCATCAAAAATACGTGGATATATGCCGCTCATATTCCATGCATGGAAGAAAAATGTCCAGTTAATATATTTTTCAATCTCTGCAATGGGATAGTCGTCAAAGACCTTTATTCCAATAAGAGAGGGCGCGGCAATGTTTGTTTGGTCTTGGTGGGGTATATATCTGTTCTGATATGCTTTTGAATAGGGGATGAATTCTCTCTCCCTGAGAGATTGATAGTGTCTGTTTCTTAATGACTTGTATTTTTTTTCAATCCCCTCCACGTAATTATTTACAGAATCCGAATTTAGTAAACTTGAACACACAGGGATACTTTTCGAGGCGTCTTTCACATGGATGACAGGGGATTTTCTTCCGATTGCAATTTTTACAGCAGTATGAATTTCGGATGTAGTAGCTCCTCCTATAAGAAGAGGAATTTTTATCTCATTTCTTTCAAGCTCAGAGGCAACATGTGACATTTCTTCAAGTGAGGGGGTTATTAAACCGCTCAGTCCGACTATATCAGGTTTGTTTTTTCTTATCTCATCAAGAATTTTGCCAGCGGGGACCATTACACCGAGATCAATTATCTCATAATTATTACATGCCATAACAACACCGACAATATTCTTGCCTATATCATGAACATCGCCTTTGACAGTAGCAAGCAGAATTTTTCCCAATGCTTTTCTATTCCCGTTTTTAAGCTGCTCTTTTTCGATGAACGGCTCAAGAATATTGACTGCCTTTTTCATTACCCTTGCACTTTTAACTACCTGGGGAAGGAACATTTTTCCTTCTCCGAACAATTTTCCCACCCTGTTCATCCCATCCATTAACGGGCCCTCTATTACATTAATTGCACTGGATGAGATTGTTTGAGCTTCCAGTATATCCTTTTCAATGTAGTCTGTGATACCTTTTAGCAGAGCATATGATAATCTCTCATTTACAGAATATTTCCTCCACTCTTCAATCTCATTTGTCTCTTTTTTCTTTATTGATACCTTTGATGTATATTCAAGGAGTTTCTCAGTTGCATCATCTGACTTATTGAGTACAACATTTTCTGTAAGGTTAAGTAATTCGGGCTCAATATCATCATAAACCCTTAACATTCCCGCATTAACGATTCCCATATCAAGCCCTGCTTTTATTGCATGATATAAAAACACGGAATGCATTGATTCTCTTATATAATCATTTCCTCTGAATGAAAATGAGAGATTGCTGACTCCTCCGCTTATCTTTGAATATTTCAGGTTTTCTTTTATCCAGCGGGCAGCATCTATAAAGTCAACTGCATAATTATTATGTTCTTTTATCCCCGTTCCGATACTCAGTATGTTGGGATCAAAAATAATATCTTCCGGCGGGAACAGGACTCTTTTAGTAAGGATATTATAGGCTCTTTTGCAAATCTCAATTTTCCTTGCCGATGTTGTTGCCTGTCCCTTTTCATCAAATGCCATGACAATTACAGCTGCACCGTAATCTCTTATGATTTTAGCCCTTGATATGAAAACTTCCTCTCCTTCTTTTAAAGAGATTGAATTGACAACCGGTTTGCCCTGGCAGCATTTAAGCCCGTTTTCAATTACCTCCCATTTTGAGGAATCAATCATGAACGGAACTCTTGAAACTTCCGGGTCTGAAGAGAGGTAGTTCAGAAACGCAGTCATTGATTTTCCCGAATCAATCATTGCATCATCCATATTAATATCTATTATCTGAGCCCCGTTTCTGACCTGCTGCGCGGCTATTGAAATAGCTTTTTCATATTTCTCATCCTTAATAAGACGTGCAAATTTACGTGACCCGGCAACATTTGTTCTTTCGCCGAT
>CAZNLS010000088.1:0-10196 GCA_964573895.1 uncultured Clostridia bacterium | reverse complement strand
TTAAAAAACAGCGGATCACTGCAGCGGAAGCGGGAGATCGGTAAATGAGATCAAGTTTTATTCTGAGGATTATGATAGTATTAATAACAATTATTTGGGGTTTAAAATCAGTTTCGGATTTTATCTATATTAAAGGAGAACACTCAACACAAATAAAAGCCCCGGCTCTATTCAGGGTTTCATCACAGATATTTCCTATGTCATCCCAGAAAAAGTTTATGTATGCATTATCAAAGCTTAATTCTTTTAATAAAACCGGGAACAGGAATGATCTTATTGAAAGTATTAAATTTTTCAGAAATGCAATTGACAAAAACAGACTCAACTATTTTGCCCATATGTACCTTGGCAGGGCAATGATGAATTTAAATTCTCCGGATCCGGATATCTTTTTAAATGCCATGAGAGCCATCAAAAATACATCCCTGATAAGACGGTCGGACAAGGGGATCAACAGTGAAACTGTTAAAATTTATCTCTCAATGTGGCCGTTTATATCAAAAGAAGAGAAAGATTTCACAAAAACATTAATGAGAAGCCTTGTAAAAAAAATCGATAAAAAGACTTACAGTTCCATTTTGGAAATATGGCGGCTTTATTCAAGGGACAAAGATTTTCTTACATTTCTTTATGGTATCGATATAAGATTTTACTATGAAGTTGAAAAAATTCTTAAAAAAGAGCAAATCCATTTGGATGTGCTGCAACTTCTAAAGGCAACAAGAGAGATAAGCACTCTTGTTAAGTTAAGGTCAGAATTTGAAATTATTTCAAAAAATAGACAATTTGATAAAGGTAAACTCGAGTCAATTTACAGAAAACTCACTGCAGGTTTTTTCGGTTATAATATTCTATTAAAGAATAAAAATTTTAAAATTAAAACACTGAACAAATTAAAGAAAAATGTTCTTACTGCAATTATTAAAATCCAACTGGTCAAAAAAAATAATTTGGATGAAGAAAAGAGACTTGCCGGGTATATTGATTCATATATTGATCAATTCAATTCCATATCGGAACTTGATTTTCTTGAAAATCTTCTAAGAAAATATGATTACTTCAAAGGCGGCGGATTAAATAAAAAATATTTAAGATACAGGATCATGTATGCTTCAGGAAATTATTCGCAGCTAATAACAGAAATAGAAAAATTCAAAAAATCTCTCTCATTTGTAAATAACAACCAGGTGGAGGAATACACAAAGATATTATTTCTGCAGTCTGACGGATTTGCTGCAACGAGACTGCTTACAAGATCCATGGAAACTTTAAAAGAGATTGAAAAAATAGTTCCCGGAAATGAAGATATTTATTGGAGGCTGTTTAAAATAGAAAAAATTATCGGAGAAGATGATTTTTTCAAAGAATTAAAAAAGGACAAGTTTGAAAAAATCCTGAATTCAAATTCAATCCTCCTTAATAAAAGAACAGTCAAACAGGATATCTACTTCTATGATAAGACTGGTTTCAAAGTAGAGATTAATGAAGAGTTTAAAAACAAACTTAAAAATTATTCCCTGCTGCAGATCTTTAACGGACAAAGAGTAATTGCAGAATTTTATACTAAAAATCTAAAATTCCCAATCGCAATCGACCTCCCCTCTGAATTGAAGGATTCAAAAATCACAGTCACGGTTACTCTCAAAAAATAGTGCCTGATAAATTCGATATTATCTTTGTGCTTCCGTATCTGTTCTCTGATCACCCATCTTTTCCCGAGGGTATTTTAAAACGATCTCTGGAGAGTGAGGGTTTCAAAGTCGGGATTATAGAGCAGCCCTTCTGGCAGAAACCCTCCTCCTTTTCTATCCTTGGCAGGCCCAAATATTTCTTTGCCGTTATATCAGGCCCCGTAGATTCAACAGTATTAAATTACACCTCGACGAGAAAGAGGAGATATGAGGATCTCTATCAGGCAAATGGGGAAGGTTTCTTTCCCGGATATCCGGATTCCATAAAATATAAGATAAGGCCGGACAACTCGGTTATAGTATTTTCAAACAGACTTAAAGAATCATTTAAAGACTGTCCCATAATAATAGGAGGAGTGGAAGCAACATTAAGACAATTTGCCTATTATGATTTTCAGAAAGATAAGATCAGAAGACCGGTTATGTTTGACTCAAGGGCATCGCTTATGGTAACTGGTCCCGGAGAAAAACAGATTGTTAAGATCGCAATTTCGTTGAGAGACGGGAAGAAGATCGATGAAATTAATATCAAAGGTACTGCAAAGATCATAAAAGATGTAGGTAGCATTAACAAAAAGACCATTCTTCCGGCATTTGAAGATATTCTTTCAGATAAACATCTTTTGCTGAAAGCCTATATTCAAAAAGACAAGGGGATTAAAAGCGGAAAAACCGTTTGCCAGAAGGCAGGGGACAGATATATTGCAGTATCTCCTTCTGAAATTTATGGCAGTAGTGACCTTGATAAAAGTTACTCATTTCCATATAGAAGAGCTCATTTGTCAGATGCTAAACTTACTCCGGCTTTACGGATGAACCTTTTTTCAATAACATCTCACAGGGGTTGCGGGGGAGGCTGTTCATTCTGTTCAATCTCAATTCAGCAGGGGAAAAGAATAATTTCAAGATCGGTTGACTCTATTTTCAGGGAGGTTGAACTTCTCAAAAAACATCCTAAATGGAGAGGTGTCATTTCAGACATAGGAGGACCGACAGCTGAAATGTTTGGAGATCAATGCGAAGTTGAAACATGCTTAAAAACTTCCTGTATATTTCCTGCAAAATGCCCGTCTTTGAAAACCGGGAAAAATTATCTTGAACTATTAAGAAATGTCAGAAATATTAAAGATGTTTCCAGGGTTTTACTCGGATCCGGTTTGAGGTACGACAACCTGATCGGAAACGAAGAATTGCTTGAGGAGATCATGAAATTTCACTCCGGGAGATTTTTGCGAATTGCTCCCGAACATACTGAAAAAAAAATCCTGGATCTAATGAAAAAACCGGACTTTTCCGTGCTTGAAAAATTTGTCAGCATATACAAAAACATATCATCCAAAATGAATCGAAAAGTGGAACTGGCTCCCTACCTTATATCGGGACACCCGGGAGAAACAATTGAAGATGTATTGGAGATGAAGAAGAAGCTGAGATCACTCAACCTGAAAACAACAGATGTTCAGATATTCACTCCGACTCCGGGAACGCTTTCAACTGCAATGTACTATTCTGAAATTGATATTAACGGGGAGTTCATTCCCGTTGAAAAAAATATAAAAGAACTTATCAGGAGAAAAAAAATTATCACAGGCTAGGAGTGATCACTCCCCTGCTCATCTCCCTCAACCTTTCAACCCGCTCTTCAATCGGGGGATGTGTTGAAAAAATCTTAAGAAGACTTTTCCCGGAAAAGGGGTTTACAATAAACATATGTGCCGTCTGTTTGGTTGCCTTCAAGGGAATTTGTTTTGAAAATTTTCCAAGTTTTTCAAGTCCGGAAGCGAGACCTTCCGGATTACCGGACAAAAAAGCACCACCGCTGTCAGCCTTGTATTCGCGTGTCCTTGATATTGCCATCTGAATTATCATCGCGGCAAACGGCGCAAGGATTGCCATTACTATAAGTCCCAGTGCCCCTCCCCTGTTATCATCATCACTGCCTCCACCCAGAAAAGCAAACCATCTCATCTGGTAGGCGAGAAACATTATTGCACCGGCAACAGTTGCTGCAACAGTTGAGATCAGTGTGTCGCGATGTATTATATGAGTAAGCTCGTGTGCTAAAACACCCTCTATTTCCCTGTCGTTCATTAACTTTAAGATCCCGGTTGAGACTGCAATTGCAGAGTGTTCAGGATTCCTCCCGGTTGCAAATGCATTTGGTGATTCCTGGTTGATCAGGTAAAGCTTTGGTTTCGGAATTCCTGCTTTTTCTGCCATTCTTGAGACCATTGCATGTATATTGGGATAATCTCTTTCACCCAGTTCATTAGCACGGTAAGCCTTAAGCACAACCTTATCCGAGAACCAGTACGCACCCAGGTTCATTATTGCAGCAAAGATAAAAGCTATGAGCATCCCGCTTTCACCTCCGGCATATCCTCCGATAAAAAGGAAAATACCGGTCAATGCTCCTAAAAGCAGAACAGTTTTTATATTATTCATTTACATTCTCCATATTTCCTAATATTGTTTACCTATTTTATATATAATTTTAAAAAAATGTCAACAAAATTAAAAAACACAAAAGTAAAAATCAATTTAAATAACTTATTAGCGATTGCTCCGTACATATCTAATTAAACCGTATTAAATAATAGAACAAAAATATAAAGGAGAATATATGAAAAAACTACTTGTTTTAACTTTTATGGTTGTTTATCTGGCAAGTTTCACTCCTGCAGACGAAGGGATGTGGATGCTTTCCCAGATAAAAAATCTCGATCTGAAAGCGAAGGGATTCAAGCTGACAGCATCAGATATCTATAACCCGGTAAAACCGTCGGTTTCCGATGCCATTGTTCTGCTCGGAGGCGGAACATCTGAACTTATTTCACCTAACGGACTCCTGCTTACAAATCATCACGTCGCATTCGGGGCTGTTCAGAGAGCTTCTACAAAAGGAACTGACTACATTACTAACGGTTTCCTCGCAAAATCACATAAGGATGAAATCGTCGCTCCAGGATATTCGGCTCAGATCCTTCAAAGTATGAAGGATGTTACAAAACTTTTCAGGAAATACCGCAAGATCAAGGATCCTGTAAAAAGAGAGAAAGCAATCGACAGAAAAATCAAAACGATGACTGAAAAAATTGAAAAGGGAAGAACAGACATTAATGCTACTGTTGCAAGAATGTACAGCGGAAAACTATATGTTCTATATGTATATAAGAGGTATGATGATGTCCGGGTTGTTTATGTTCCGCCTGCAGCTATCGGAAACTATGGTGGAGACATTGACAACTGGATGTGGCCGAGACATACGGGAGATTTCTCCTTTATGCGGGTCTACATGGCACCTGACGGCAGCGGAAGAAAATATAATAAGGAAAATGTCCCTTACAAACCAAAATACTGGCTAAAAATAGCAAAAGCCGGGCTGATAAAGGGTGACCAGACATTTATTATGGGTTATCCCGGGTCAACCGCAAGGTACAGGACTTCTTACTCGGCAAGAGAAAATTTAAAATATTCCTACCCGAGAAGAATTAAATATTTTAATGAAGTCATAAAACTTCTCGAAACTTTCTGGAAAGATTCACAAATTGCAAAGGCTAAGGTTGCAGGATTGCACAAGGGTCTTAACAACTCCATGAAATATTCTCAGGGGATTGTTGACGGAATGACAAAAACCGGGTTTGTTGAAAAGAAAATTGAATTTGAGAAAAAATTTACGGATTTTGTAAATAGTAAAAAGAGCCTTAAGCTGAAATATGGAAATATCCTCCAAAAGATTGCAGAGCAGTATAAAAAGTTTGCGGAAACCAGAAACAGGGATTTTGCAATGGGATACGGGATGTATCTGGGCGGATCAATTCCGAGAATTGCAAGAACTGCATATTTTACGGTCAGGGAAAGGGAAAAACCGAAGAAAAAGAGGGACCCCTTCTTTTCTGAAAAAGATATCAAAAGGATGGTAAGCAGGCTTAAATACAGCTTCATGTCATTCTATGAACCTTCAGATAAAGCTCTCTTTATGAAAGCTATGAAATTTGTGGATAAACTCGGTCCCAAAGAGAGGATCAAAGGATTCGACACTATTTTAAAAAACAAAAAGCTCTCTCTGAAGGACTTTACAGAGAATGCATACAAAATCACAAAGTTGAAAGATGTAAACTATGTAAAAAAACTTTTTTACAAATCTTCAAAACAGCTGGAAGCACTTAACGATCCTTTTATAAATCTTGCCGTAGCACTGTATGATGAATACGATGCAAACAAGAAGAAGGGTGAAAAGTTCAGTGCAGTCATTTCGGAACTGAGAAAAAAATATATATCTGCACTCTACGAGTGGAAGGGGAGTGGTCTCTATCCGGATGCAAACAGAACAATCAGATTTTCTTACGGCAGGGTGGAAGGATACACACCAAGAGATGCTGTAAATTATGATCCTTTTACTTTCATTAAGGGAATGCTTGAAAAAGACACAGGAAAAACACCATTTAATATGCCCGAAGGTGTTAAAAAATTATATAAAAAACAGGATTTCGGTAGATGGACATACCCCGGGAAAAAAGATGTCCCCATAGCATTTCTCCATACTGTTGACAGTACCGGAGGAAACAGCGGAAGTCCGGTTATGAATGCAAAAGGTGAACTTGTCGGAATTCTTTTTGACGGAAACTATGAATCGATGACAGGTGACTGGCAGTATGAGCCTTCTATCCAGAGAAGCATCTCTGTTGACATTAGATTCGTGATGTTTATAACAGAGAAACTGGGGAAAGCTGAAAATATTTTAAAAGAGTTAGGATTGTAAAAATCAATGTGCGAAACCGGTATTTTTTGCCGGTTTCGCACCTTCATTTCCATTCGATGGAAATTTCAGGTTGCCTTTCCCGTCACTCTTGTGACATTTATTACATGTTATATTTGAAACAACTTCAATTTTTCTCTCTTTAACTTTATCATTTTTCTTCCCGACTATTTTCTTTACAGGTGGATTTGTTGTCTTCTTATCCCCTCCTGAACAGGATATCAGGGGAATTAGCAAAGAAACAACCATTACCATTTTTATAATTTTATTGATTCCAAAAATTTTCATTTTATTTTCCTTATTTTAACTGTCCGGATATTATAAACCCCCTTTCCGGTAATTTCAAAATTATAAGTCTGTTTCTTTAAAGTTGACAATAAATGATTCTTAAATTATTCTCTATATACAGATCCCGAGGCTTTTTGGAGAAGAAAGTTGGAATTAAAAAAAATTTTAATAATTATCTTTTTCTTTTTTTTAGTGTTCACCCAAATCTCTGAAGGTCTGTTCATCGGAGCAAAAGACGTCTCCCGAGACAAGGGCATCAATTTCATTGAACTTGTCTTTGAGTCGATCCAGCCGATTCATCAGGATAGTCAATTTGTAAAATACGGCCCCTCAGAAAATAATTTAAACATGAGAGGGATTTTAACCACTCCTGGTGGAATCCCGATTAAGTTCAGGGGTCAGAATGAAGCAGTAAATTTTTTTAGGGAGAACGGCTGGAAAGTGATATCAAGTTTCTCAAAATGCAAAGAGGGTTCAACATCCGAACACTTTCTTTTTAAAAAAATCTAACTCAAAATAATTTTTCCCTTCTTACAGAGTCTCACGGAGACGCACATTAGAATTTAATTGGTGCTTTACAATTTGATATTTTGAAGTAAGGGCAGACCCATGTGTCTGCACTGTGAAAACTCCTCTTTACTGAGAAAATTCCGTATATTCACACATATGATTCTTTAATATTTCAGTTCAGGGATAAATTAGATCTCATGTTTCGTATAATTTAAATTTTTGCGTATAAGCAAAAAAAAACACGAAAAATTTTGCTTACAGGCAAAATAAGTTGAAAAAATTTTTTGTTTAAATATAATACTATTATGTATAAAAACAGATATTTAACATCAGATATTATTGAAGACCTTAAAGAAAAGATGGTTTTTGTGGGCGGACCAAGGCAGGTGGGTAAAACTACATTTGCAAAAGAAATTGTATCGGCGCATTTTAGCCAGACTGCATATTACAACTGGGACAACCGTACTGACCGAAAGAATATTATAAATTCAAACTGGCCTGGAGATGCACAACTTCTTTTATTTGACGAGATACATAAATATAAAAAATGGAAAACTATTATAAAAGGAGAATTTGATAAACTAAAGGATAAATACAAATTTCTTATAACAGGCAGTGCAAAAATGGATATATACAGAAGAGGAGGGGATTCACTGCAGGGGCGTTATCATTATTACAGGATGCACCCATTCTCCCTTTCAGAGCTCCTTAATGAAAAAGGTGATATTGAAATATTTAAGGAATTAATATTCAGGGATGATTTTTTTGGTGATGAATTTGGGAACCTGATAAAATTCGGTGGATTTCCCGAGCCTTTAATAAAACAAAGCGATAGAACTTTGAGACGGTGGCATAACGAAAAGGTTGAAAGATTATTCAGGGAAGATATAAGGGATACAGGTCAGGTCAGGGACCTTGGCAGCATGAAACTCATGAGTGACATGATGCCCGAAAGAGCGGGTTCCCTTTTATCACTTAATTCTATCAGAGAAGATTTGAATGTAAGCCACAGAGCCGTATCTGCCTGGTTTGAGTTACTGGAAGCTCATTACTACATTTTTAGGATATATCCTTTTACAGGAAAAAAAATCAGATCTGTTAAGAAGACCCCAAAAATGTATTTATGGGATTGGTCGGAAGTTTTATCGGAAGGAGCCCGGTTTGAAAATATGATAGCTTCTCATCTTTTAAAGTGGACACACTATATTTATGATTCTCAAGGGTATAAAGCGGATCTGTTCTATATCAGAAGTGCTGAAAAAAAAGAATTAGATTTTCTTGTCACTATTAATCAGAAACCGTGGTTTGCAGTAGAAGTTAAAATGAATGATAAGGAGGTCTCACCGGCAATTCATTATTTCAAAGAGAGGCTGGGAATTCCCTACTCTTACCAGGTAGTATCAGAAGAAGGGATCGATGTTCTGAAAAACGGGGTTCGAGTTATCTCTGCATCCCGTTTTCTATCAGCATTTGTATAAATACATTAAAAATTATTTGAAAATCTCAGATTAAATCCCGGTATACTTTCATAGTGATTTATAATTTTGTATAATTAACTTTTATAATATATGGGAAATAAAAGGGGGGAAATACAATGAAATGTAGTGTTGCAATTTTTTTATCATTATTTCTTGTCACAAATATTTTTGGTGGAAATGTAGTCCAAAAAAAAATAGAATTATTAAAATTAGATGAGAGTGAGCCGCTCTTTAACTATCAAGTGCCATATGTCACGGATCTCTGTATAGATAAAGAAGGTTCGGTATTTATCCTGGATGGACATACCAGACAAGTGATTAAACTCTCACAGAAATTGAAACTTGTAAAAATTTTTGGCAAGAAAGGTCAGGGTCCCGGGGAATTTAATAGATCATTTAAAATATCAGCAGACAAATCCGGGAATATTTTTCTTGTAGAAAACATGTTGAAAATTATTATGTATTCAAATGATGGAGTTTTTAAAAAGGAGAAGAGACTTTCAGTATTTACACCGGGAATATTTGGTAAAGTGATCGATTATCCAATTTTTGTTGGGCAAAAATTGATAAAGGATTATAAATATATTTTGCAGGTATTTGATATAGAGGCGAAGAAGATTTTAAAGGAGCACAAAATAGTTGAGTCCCCTAACTATGCAATTAATACCGGTTCAGGTTATATAGCGCCCGCAATTCCATATGTAGGGGGTCATTCTTTTTTTGAAGTTAATGGAGATTATTGCCTTATCGGAGAAGGAGAAAAATTTAATGTCCGCCTTTTAGATAAAAAAGGAAATCAAATTTTTGCAATAACAAAAAATAAAAGTCCGCTAAAACTAAAAGATAAAGAACGAAAGTTGTTAGTTAATAAGGTCCTTCAAATTCTTCCGGGGAATAGGGATCTGAAAAAAGTGGAAAGACTAATCTCCTACTATGAAGTGAAAAATTTTATTCATAAGTTACTAATCTCAGAAAAATATATTTTTATATTTATTGTGCCTGGAGATATAAGTGTTCAGGGTATTTTCCCTGTCGAAATATATAATTTCCAGGGTAAAATGATAAGAAAATTAAACTTCCCTAAAGTCCCAAATAAAATAAGTAATGATATTGCTTATATTGTGGAAAAAAAATTCGTTGATGATGAAGAAGAAATTAGAATTGCAAAATATAAAATGAACTTAAGTAAATATTTTTAATTAATTATAGGTGAAAGCAAATGTAAATTTGCCCTCTCTTCGAAATATTTCGAATCAGGGAAAAATGCCTTTCGCCCCTTAATCTACCCCATTTTTTAACCTTCATGGCACCAATTCGGCACTAATTGAAATATTTTACACTATGTACAATTATTATTTTTATTGAAGTATATCTAGTGTAAGTTTGATTAGTAATAATAGGTTTTTTTACTTTGTATTTTTCATTGATTTGATGTAGATTTAAATATTCCAGAAAAATGAACATTTATTC
>CAZNLS010000087.1:8591-10258 GCA_964573895.1 uncultured Clostridia bacterium | reverse complement strand
GGCAGAGGTTTTTTCATTTGCCCTGACTCCTTTTATATCAGCAACATATTCGGGGAAAGAGAAGGAAAGTTTTATTTCATTTAATAAAAGATTAATAAAAATCTTCACATTATTTGCAATTATTTCATCTCTTATTCTTCTTTTCACCAAAGATCTGCTTATATCAATATTAGCAAAACCGGATCCGGCTGCTTCAGGATATCTACTCCTATTTTCCGGTTTGGTACTTTTCAAATTTATTTCACATCTCACCGGAAATATATTGACATCAACCGGCTCACAGAGCCGGAAATTTTATATAGGATTCTCTGCGATGCTGATATTGATATCGCTGAATATGATTTTAATACCGTTGACGGGTATAAATGGAGCGCTTATTGCCCGTTCTGTATCGGAAATTGCTATATTTGTTGCTTTTGCCCTATATGTAAAAAAAATATTTAAAAATTATTCCCTCAGAACGAGATGAAAATACTGATTGTTCATAACAGGTATATAATCAGAGCAGGAGAGGATTCGGTTTTTGAGAGCGAAAAAGAACTGCTTTCAAAAAATCGTAATAGCGTAGAAACCTTTATTTATGATAACAGAGATCTGAATTCAAGTATCAGGAAAATCAGGGCAGGATTATTTTCTTTTTACAATCCTTTTGCAGCTTCTGAATTTAAGCGGAAGATAGATGATTTCAGACCGGATATAATCCATGTGCACAATTTTTTCCCTCAAATTTCTCCTTCGATTATCAGAATCTCATCAAAGAGGAAAATACCTGTTGTAATGACACTGCACAATTTCAGGCTACTTTGTGTTAATGGTATTTTTTTTAGGAAAGGGCAAATCTGTGAAAAATGCAGAAATAGCATTTTTCCGGTTCATGGGGTAATCGGAAGGTGCTACAGAAATTCGATGATTCTATCTGCAAATATAGCATTGCTAAATTTTTTTCATATCATTTTTGGAACATGGAGAAAAACAGTTGACAGGTATATAACTTTAACCGGATTTCAAAGAGATAAAATCCTGAGTTCTGCATTGAATATTAATAAATCAAAAATTGTGGTAAAACCTAATTCTATTTCTGATCCGGGTGAAGGATCTGATGAAAGAGACCAGGAATTTTTATTTATTGGAAGGCTAAGTAAAGAGAAGGGAATTTATACATTAATTGAATCTTTGAAATTCACATCATTTAAAATAAAAATTTTTGGTGACGGCCCGCTAAGGAATTATGTGAAAAGTAAAGAGAAAAAGAGTAGTAATATTAAATATATGGGTTTTTTGAAAAGGGAGGCGGTCTTTAAAGAGCTAAAAAAATCTCAAGCACTGATTTTTCCCTCTATATGTTATGAAGGATTTCCGATTGTTCTTTTGGAAGCATTTTCTACCGGAACACCCGTCATAAGTTCAGATATCGGATCCCAGGCTGAAATAATTCAGGATGGATTCAACGGTTTACAGTTTAAAGCAGGTGATCCGGCAGATCTTGCAAAAAAAATTGAGATTTTCCAAAAATCGGATATGCAGAAATTCAGAAAAAACGCAAGGAATACATATATTGAAAAGTATACTCCTGTATTGAATTACAAAAGATTGATTGAAATATATGATGAAGCAATAAATGAAAAAAGAACGAGTTCTCGGGATTGATATCTCAACAGGCAGATATT
>CAZNLS010000087.1:0-8491 GCA_964573895.1 uncultured Clostridia bacterium | reverse complement strand
TCTCCGCCCTTCAGAGAATTATCAGCTGAAGAAGAGGATGAAATTACATACAAAATAAAAAATTCCGGAGCAGGGATTGTAATGGTTGCTCTCGGATGCCCAAAACAGGAAAAATGGATGGCAAGGTTTTCGCCCGGTTTCAGGGGGGCTATGATTGGCCTTGGAGGAGCTTTTCCCGTATTTGCCGATAAAAAAAGAAGAGCACCTGTTTGGATGCAGCGGTTATCTCTCGAATGGTTTTACCGTTTAATGAAGGAGCCGGGGAGATTGTGGAGAAGATATTTATACACAAATTCAAAGTTTATATTTCTTTTCTTATCGGAAATTGTCAGGAAGAAAATATTCAAAAGGTATTAAATCAATTTGAATGATTTGACAATTTTGTTTGTTCATTCATAATATTATTTACCTGTATATGGAGAAATGATGAGAATATTGATTAGCGGGACTGCCGGATTTATCGGATATCATCTTGTAAAAAACCTTGAAAATGAAGATGTGGAAATCCTTGGGATTGACAATATCAATGACTATTACGATATAAATTTAAAATATGCGAGACTTGAAAATTCCGGAATATCTGTAAATGAATTGTTGTATAACAGAGTAATTAAAAGCCGTACTTTGAATAACTATGAGTTTGTTGAACTTGACCTTTCCGATACTGAAAAAATATTAAAATTAATTAGTGACTGGTCACCCGATGTGATATGTAACCTTGCAGCACAGGCAGGTGTCAGATATTCTCTGGAAAATCCATTTGCTTACATAAAAAGTAATATTGACGGGTTCCTGAATATACTTGAAGGAGCCCGGAATTGTGATGTCAAACATCTTCTTTTTGCCTCCAGTTCCTCAGTTTACGGTCTTAATAAAAAAATGCCGTTTTCAACTTCGGATAATGTTGATCATCCGGTAAGTCTTTATGCCGCCTCAAAAAAAAGTGATGAATTAATGGCTCACTCCTACAGTTATCTTTACGGAATTCCGATTTCAGGTCTTCGTTTTTTTACCGTGTACGGGCCATGGGGAAGACCGGATATGGCACTGTTCAAATTCACCAAGAATATATTTGAAGGAAAGCCGATAGATGTTTATAACAATGGTAATATGAGCAGGGACTTTACATATATTGGTGATATTATAACCGGAATTAAAAGATTGCTGAAATCCCCTGCTCAGCCTAACAGTGACTGGTCCGGTGAAAATCCTGATCCTTCTTCAAGTTTAGCTCCTTATAAAATATATAATATTGGAAACGGGAGCCCGGTAGGATTGATGAAATTTATAGAAACTTTGGAAGAAATTATCGGGAAGAAATCCGAAAAGAGATTAATGCCGATGCAGCCCGGAGATGTTGTTTCTACCTGGGCTGACACTTCTGCACTGGAAAAAGTAACAGGGTATTCTCCGGGGACGCCATTAAAAGATGGAGTGAAGAAATTTGTAAACTGGTATAAAGAATTTTATAAAATATCATGAACCAGCTTAGAAGATCTTTTTACTATATCTTCCTGTCAATTGACATACTATCTGTAATTGGTTCCTTCTTTTTTGCAATATTAATCTCAAAGTCTCGTCTTCCTGTCAGAGTGATTTATCAGGTAAACAAAATAAGGCTGACAGAATTGTTTACACTGCTTGTGCTTCTGATTTCATGGTACCTCTTCTCCCGCTCGGTTCTTCTTTATGATGAGTTTAAAACTGCCAGGTTAGGTCCGCAAATAGGGATATTGACAAAATGTATAAGCGGCCAGGCTGTTATTGGAATTCTCCTTCTTTTTTTCCTTAAAGATATCGTACTCTCACGTTTTTTTCTGGTCACTTATCTGGTCTCTCTCACAGGACTTCTCCTGCTTGAAAGATCTCTGTTCAGGCTGATTAGGATGAAGATGATAAAAACAGGCCGTCTCAAAAAAAGGATCATTCTGATAGGGTCAGGGGAGGGCGGCAAATCATATGTTAAATTCCTTGAGAAAGTGATGTCAGGTGAATTTATCGTTACCGGATATTCGGGGGATCGAGAATCATCTCCCGGTAGAGGGATTTTCCTCGGGAAACTTGCAAATGTTCAGCAAATACTATCAGAAAATAGTTTTGATTTGATTGTAATTTCACTTAGTGAATCAGAGAATAGTGCATTGGCTGAAATTTTAAGAGCAACCAGCTCTTTCCCCGTTAAAGTCAGGATTGTTCCGGATTATTACAAGTTTGTTTCAAATAAATATCAGCTATCATTTGTCAATAATCTCCCCGTTGTTGATTTAGTTAATGATCCTCTGGAAGAATTGCACTGGAAGATTGTAAAGCGGCTTTTTGATATTACATTCTCACTATTTATCATATTATTTTTTCTCTCATGGATTTTCCCCCTGATAGCTCTCTTAATTAAACTTGATTCAAAGGGACCTGTTCTTTACAGGCAGGATAGACTTGGAAGAAAAAACAAGATTTTTTCACTCATGAAATTCAGATCAATGATTACAGGAAATAGCGAGTCTGATCAGGGTGGAAAATTCAGGCAAACTTCAAAAAATGACAAAAGAATTACACGTATTGGCAGGTTTTTAAGAAAAACGAGTATCGATGAATTACCCCAGTTCTTTAATGTATTAAAGGGTGAAATGTCCGTTGTGGGTCCCAGGCCGCATGCGGTTAAGCATAACCTTGAATCCCAAAACAGGATCGAAAATTATATGCAAAGACATTTGGTGAAACCCGGAATAACAGGCTGGGCCCAGGTGAACGGATTCAGGGGGGAAACCAGAACTGATGAAGAGATGAGAAAAAGAGTTGAGTATGACATGATTTATATTGAGAATTGGAGTATAGGTTTTGATATTAAAATTATTATCCAGACAATATGGAGGCTCTTTAAAGGTGACCCGGAAGCATATTAAATATTTAGACCTGATGCATTATGGCCTGTTTCTGATTTCATTTTTGATTGCATTTTATACTGTTGGATTTCATATTGGATTTTTTCTCATGCCCTTTATATGCTTTCTGACTGGATTTACTACTTTCTGCTTCTTAAGAGAAAAATCACTTTTGATATTTTTGTTTTTTCTCCCTCTTATTAATTCATTTCCTGCATTGTTATCCAATGGTTACCCGTTTAATTTGATGGCACTTGTTCTCTTCTGGCTTTCCGGAATAATTATCGGGAATTTCATTTTTAATAAAAAAGAGATCGGGATTGCCGGATTTATCTGGGGGAAATTATACTATCTCTTCCTTATTGTTATCTGGATTTCAGCTCTTTTTGTTTTTGTCAGGTGGTCAAATATTTCATTTGCACCCTCAGTTTTTTTTTCAGACACTCCGGTATCTCCCGGGTATATGTCAATTCCCAGAAATTCATTTGCATCAATATATCCTGTTATTTCTCTTTTTCTTTATACTGCTGCTCCGTTTTCATTTTTTCTTATTCGTCTCTATAATTTAAAGAAAAAATATTTATTTGCGGCAATATTTTCAGGATATTTTATTTCTGTGTTAATTGCCGTATGGCAGCGATTTGTAAATCCCGGATTTTTATCAGTGAGCCGGTGGTCTGAAAAATTGAATCAGCCAAATGGCGGATTTTCAGATTTTAACGGGTTTGGGATATTCTCCGGAATACTCTTTCTATATTCCTTCCTGCTGGCATCAAAAGAATTCCCGGTTCAAAAAAAAGATCTCAGAAGATATTTAAAAAATAATTTTTTATATTTGGCTTCATTCACAATTTCATTATTCGGAATATTTTTTTCAGGGAGCAGAACTGCCGCCATCTTTTTTATTTTTGCATTCATATTTTTTTTAAGAGAAAAGAAGTTCAAAAGAAAACTGAAAATATCTATAGTAATTCTGTTGATTATATTAGTCTTAATTACCGGAAGTGTTCTTGAAAAAAGAATTAAAAAAAGCTTTGGATTACTCCTGAATCCTGCTCTTTCAAATGATCCCGTTAAATTACTTGATAAAGTTTCCAATGGCAGAGTTGGTATGATAATTGATTCAATCCCGATGATTATAAATTATCCTCTTAGCGGTGTGGGAACTGGAAATTTTATTTTTTACAGAAAATATCTTAAGCATGGTGAAAATTTCATGGATGATCTGCCGCTTAACCAGTATCTGTTAATTCTGGATGAAAACGGTATCCCCGGAATTCTTTTTTTTATTCTATTTTTAATGTTTCTTATTGGGAAAGATTTTATTTTGCAGGAACCGGGGAAAATTATAGGCGTAATAGCCATAGTTCTTTTCGTTGGGAATCCTTTCTGGCTGCCGGAAATTTTTATCTTCTTCTGGATAGTTGCAGGTCTGGGAAAACATAAATTAAAAACATCCCGGTTTTCGGGGAGAACAAATACTGTTTTGGCACTGGTGGTAATAATGGTTTTTTCAATCTCAGGTATATTATCAAATAAATCCCTTAATCCGTCTATGCTGATGAAAAGATCCGCACAAAACTTTGATTTTGGTTTCTGGGAGGAAAGTACAAAGAGCGGATTCAGGTGGACAAAACAGAGAGCTGGAATTCTGACCAAATTAAATGAAAAAGGAGAATCCGCATTTTTTAATATTTCCTGCGGCGCACCTCTTAAGCATCTAAAAAGTAAGAGCCAAAAAGTAATAATAAAATGGAAAGGGAAAACTTTTTTAAAGAGGTCCTTTGTCAAAAATGAAAAATTTAGGTTCAAAATTAACGGGAAACCATTTGAAGAAGGTTTTCTGGAAATTGAGGTATATCCTCTGTTTAATTTAAAAAAACTGGGCCTGGGCAGAGAATCCCGTGATCTGGGAGTTATGTTATTTAATTAAATTTCCGGTTATCTCTATTACGGCTTAAATTCACACTCATCGGGCAGCTTCCGGTAAAAGCGGAAATAAGAGTGAAAATCCCAAACAACCCGAGCCAGTTTTTATAAATAATTCCGATTATAATCACTACTAATGAAAGAATTATCCTGATATATTTAATAAAAGTATTTGTATTACATTTTTCCATGATAAAATTATAGTTCAGTATGGTTCTCATTTCAAATATTCCCTGTTTTTCCAATCTTTTTTACATGTAAATGAGTATAAATAGTATTCGGAATCTGTTACCCGGAAGCTTTTTTGGAGGTAGATTAATGAGAAGTCGCAGGTTACTTTTTTTAATATTCTCATTTTTAATTTTATCTGTCACACTTTATTCAGAAGTAATAAGGGGCAGGGTCAGGGATATAGACGATATACTTCTGGAAAAAATTGATATAATGCTTGTTAAGGGAAATCTGGTTTTAAAAAAAGCAGTAACTGACAGCAATGGAAATTTCTCAATTGATGTGGAAAATATAAATATAAAGAATTCCTTTCTAAGTTTAATATCTAAGCTCTATTATTCAATGAAGATCCCAATTAAGAATACCAGGAAATTTTATAAAATAATTTTAATCCCAAAAGAGCATATGCGGGAGGAAGTAACTGTAACTGCACTGAGCGGGAAAAAACATTCAGATGAAACTCCTCTGGCAGAATCGGTTATTTCAAAACTGGAAATGAAGGAGAGAATACCCGAATCAATTGTAGAAGCACTTGCGGAGACTCCCGGGATGGATTTTCTGGGAAAGGGGGGCCATTCGATCACACCGTCTATTCGCGGGCTTGCCAGGAGAAGAGTACTCATGCTTCTGAACGGGTCAAGAATAACAAGTGACAGAAGAGTCGGCGCATCTGCTTCACTTGTATCGCCGGGACTTGTGAGAAGAGTGGAGATAGCAAGAGCAGCTTCTTCAGTCATTTACGGGTCGGATGCAATGGGAGGCGTGATAAATCTTTTTACAGATTATTCCCTCTCTTCGTCTCCTCCATTGCTTAAGCTTCATCTGAATGGTCATACATCGGACAGGGGGTTTGAAGGTGGAATGGTTGCTTTCAAAAAAAAAGGTAATTTTTCTTTACAGACAGGTTTTTCCTATATAGATGTATCAGATTACTATGCACCTTCAGGAAAGATATTTAACTCAGGATTTTCCACACTTTCCGGGATGCTTTCTCTGAATTACAACTCGGAAAAGGGAAAAATATACCTGAGATATTTTGAGGGTTACGGGAAAAATATAGGGAAACCGGACAGAAATAATGACCCTGAAAATTTTTCCTTTAATCCAAAAATAAGGGACCGGTTCCTTCAATTCGGCTATAAGAGGGAGATAAAAAAAAACATGGCATCTGTCTCTTTTGAATCTTTTTTCAATCCATCGGAATATAATCTGAAAAGGATAAAAGACGCGGGTTTTATTAATGAATCCTCTTTTACATTGAGTAGAAATTATGGAATGAGAATATTATTTGAATTTATTCCTGCAAAGAAAATTAATTTCTCGATAGGAGCTGATTGGTTCGGGAGAAGAGGTGTCAGAATTGAGAATAAGAAAGAGGAAGATGGAGTAATTGTGTTCAATTCCCTGCCGCTTTCGAAAGGAAGAAGAGACGATACCGGTATTTTTGTCATGGGAGAATATATGCCGGTAAAAACAACTACAATTAATACAGGCTTCAGGTATTCATTTCTATCACAATCCGCCTTCTCTTTGGGAGAAAGAGATGGGAATAATAATAGAGCGCCTGTATTTTTTCTGAGTATCAAACATGATATCAACAGTAAATTGGCAATATTTCTTAATTCCGCCCGGTCATTCAGGGTTTCTTCTATCAGTGAGGCATATTATACGGGATTATCGGGGAGAAAATATGTGATCGGTAATCCGGGACTGGTTCCGGAAAGGGGGCATAGTATTGATCTTGGTATAAAATATTCTTCAGGAAAGATATTCTGGGGATTTTATCTCTTCAGATACAAAATTGAAAAAATGATAGAACGATTCAGAGATGAAGAAGGGATTTACTCATATGATAACATTAATGCGGGAAGGATTGATGGGGCTGAAGCTGAATTCCAGTTCTTTCCGGGAGATAAAGTTGAACTTTTCGGACATTTCTTTATATACAGAGGCCGATCACTTGAAAGTAATATTGCCCTGAATGACATCCCGGCGGCAAAAATTTATATTGGGGGAAAATTTTTTGTTGACAGAAGCTGGCTTGAGATCAACTTCATCCACTCATTCTCAAAGAGCGATCCCGGCCCTGCTGAAATCGTGAACAATTCTTACAATCTCGTCAATGTCAAAGGTGGAGTCTATTTCTCACCCGAAGTATATATCCATATAAAAATTGGCAATCTCTTTAATTCGGCATATTTTGGGAATGCAGATCCCGATATACCTCCTGCTAAGGGATTCAATCTGTCTGCGGGGATCACTCTGAGTTTAAAATAGGGACTGATTATTTAATAATTTCCTGAATAACCCCAAATTTTTGGATAGCCGATTCAAAAAATTGAATTATTATTCTTAATATATATAAAACCTTTGTTATATAGGCATTATTGATATTGGAACAGAAATTGCTAATTATCATTATAAACTTAAAAGGAGGTTTATATGAAAAAGCTATTAACAATCGTCGCAGCGATAGCTATGCTTGCATTTATGATGCATGGTCAGTCAGCGACAGCCGATATCTACGGAACGGTAGTACTTCCTGACGGTTCGGCAATTCCTGGCGTAGCTGTAACTTTAACCGGTGATGTTATCGGTAAAAAAGTGCAGGTAACATCGGAAGAAGGGAATTTCAGATTTCTGGCACTTCCTCCGGGAAACTATGAGCTGAGATTTGAGCTCGAAGGATTCAAAACTGTAGTCCAGAAAGGTGTCAGACTCTTTTTGGGTAAGAACAAAACATTCAACGTCCAGATGGAAACAACCAAGTTAAAAGAGGTTGTAGAAGTTAAAGGACAGGCAAGCGCAGTTGACACAAGAAAAACAACTGTTGCTGTCAATGTATCAAAAGAGATGATCCAGTCCCTGCCGACAGCAAGGAACCCATGGACAGTAATGAACCTGGTTCCCGGCATGATGATAGACAGGGAAGATGTTGGTGGAGCAGAATCAGGCCAGCAGTCTAACTTTTTTGGTCATGGAGCATCCAGTAATGATACTACATGGAATGTTGACGGTGCTAATATTACCGATCCTTCTGCAATCGGAGCTGCACCTGCTTATCTGAATGTAAATTCATATGAGGAACTTCAGATCACTCTTGGAAATAATGACATTTCGGCTCAGACCGGTGGTGTTCAGCTTAACTTTGTTTCGAAGAGAGCTGGTAACAGATATAGTGGAGATTTTCATCTCTATGTAGAAGATACTGCATGGGAGATGAGCCAGACTCTTCCCGAATACTACAAGACTAAAGATTGGGGAACACGCGGTATCAACAGGCTTTATCAGTATGGCATAAACTTCGGTGGTCCTGTTGTAAAAGATAAGTTATGGTTCTTCGGTTCCTGGGCAATTCAGGATATTCATGCAAGAACACTTGTTGGTGATGAAGATTCAACATGGCTGGTATCAGGTTATTTAAAAACTAACTTCCAGAGCGGAAATACATC
>CAZNLS010000086.1:0-10365 GCA_964573895.1 uncultured Clostridia bacterium | reverse complement strand
GTCAACTCAGCTTGAAGATTCAGCTAAAACCGGGAGACTGGAATTGAGAATGCTATCGGATTCTTTTGATCTTGCCATTGCAGATTCAACTTTTAATCAGGAGGAATTGATTGAAAACGGATATGGTAAAACTAGCGTATTCCCGGTAATGATCGACCTGGATTTATATAAAAGAGAGATTAATCCTATATTTCTTGAAGCGCTTGACAGGGGTGAAAAGAGGGTGCTATTTGTCGGGAGGATAAGCCCGAATAAAAAAATTGAAGATCTAATACGTTTTTGGGCATATTTCAAAGAAAATTCATCACTGAATACAAGGTTGATTATTGCCGGGAATTATAATGGAGTACCTTCCTATTTCACCCATCTTGTAAATCTTACGGAGTCATTGGGAATGAACAGGGACGACATATTTTTTACCGGCCATATCCCGTTTGATGAACTTTTTACACTCTATAAATCATCGGATCTGTTTTTATCAATGAGTGAACATGAAGGCTTTTGCCTTCCCCTCGTAGAGTCTATGGCGACCGGGCTTCCTGTAGTTGCATTTGATGCCGGGGCAGTTTCTGAAACACTGGGTGGAGCCGGTGTTACTTTTAATGAGAAAAAATGGGACAAAATCCTGAGGCTCACAGAAGATGTTTTAAATAATAGTGATATGAAAATGAAATTGAAGGATAAAATGAGAATTAATGTGAATAAATATAAAAATGCATCGGACCCGGGAAAGTTTTTCAAATATATATCGGAGTTATACGAATGATAAAAGTTGCAGCTGTAATCCAGAGATATGGACAAGATGTTGTGGGCGGTGCTGAAACCCTTGCAAAAGATATCTGTGAAAGACTAAACCGGATTGGATACGATGTTACTGTCTTCACGACAATAGCAAAGGATTATATAACCTGGAAAAACGACTATAAGCCGGGAAATACCATTCTGAAAGGAGTTGAGATAAGACGGTATGAAGTAGAGAAGGAGAGGGATATTAATTACTTTAATGATTTTTCCCGTGATTTCTTCTCCGGCAAAAGAAGCAGGAGCGAGGAAAAAGAGTGGATAGATTTGCAGGGACCATACTCACCGAAGTTAAAAAGAGCAGTTGAAGAAGAGCAGGCAAATTTTGATGTTTTCATTTTTTTCACCTATCTCTACTATACAACCGTAAATGTAATCTCATCGGTAAAAAAGCCAGTGATACTGTTCCCTACGGCACATGATGAACCACCCTTTAAACTTGGTGTTATGAAAAAAGTCTTTTTGCGGCCCGATTCTTTCTTTTTTTTAACCGGAGCCGAAATGGAACTGGTTAAAAGAACATTCTCACCTAAGAATAAATTGAATCTTTTAAGAACAGGAATTGAGATTTCGGAGAATGCAGATGAGAGATTTTTCAGGTTGAAATTCGGAGTTGTTGCACCATATATTCTCTATGCCGGAAGGATTGAGAAAGGAAAGGGGCTTGAAACTCTATTTGAGGCATTTGAACGGATTAGAAAAAGCAGTGTGATAAATCTTGTTCTAATGGGCAGGAAAGTAATGGACATTCCGGAAATTGATGGAATCCGATATGTAGGCTATGTAAGTGAAAAGGAAAAATTATCAGCATTTAATGGCGCTTTATTCTCTATTCAGCCCTCTCATTATGAAAGTTTGTCTATAACAACTCTCGAATCATTTTCCCAGAAAACACCCGTCCTTGTGAACAGGGAGAGTAAGGTGTTGATGGAACATATAGAACTGTCCGGCGGAGGCGAATCCTATATCGGGCCGGATGAGTTTGTCCAAAAATTTAATTATTTATCAAAGAACAGGTCGGTAAGGAAGCAGATGGGTTCTAAGGGATATGACTATGTAAAAAAACATTTTTCCTGGGAAGTGGTTCTTGAAAAGATCGATCGGGAAATGAGAAGATTGGTAAATTATAAATAAAAAATTGTTTTAAAATGAACAATGAAAAAACTTCTGATATAGATCGTATTGCTGAGTTGTGTGCGGATTGCGGCAACTGTCTTCACTACTGCCCGGTATATAATGCCGAACTGGAAGAGCCAAATTCCCCAAGAGGGAAGGTGAATCTGATCAAAGCTCTCCACAACGGGACCCTGAAACCCACAAAAGATCTGGAACTTTTTACCGATCAGTGTCTTTTGTGCGGAAGCTGCCAATATATTTGTACAAAAGGTGTTGATTTCACATCAATGATGACATCTTTCAGAAATGAGAGGAGCAGAGGAAATAGGATCGGATTATTAAAAAAAACCATCCTCACTATTTACAGCTATCCATTTTTAAAGAGTTTTACAGGAACTCTAAGGTTGATTCCTTCTGTTTTAAGAAAAAGGTTTAATTTCCTGCCGATTTACAGAAAAAGCCGGAGCTATACTTCAAAGGACAGGCTGACAGGCAATAAAGTTGATATACTCTTATTCCCCGGATGCATGATAAATCTTTTCTATCCTGAGATTAAAAACAGAATTATAAACTTTTTGGAATTACACGGATATTCAGTTACCATCCCAAAGGGATTGAGGTGCTGTGGATCTCCCTATAAAACACAGGGCTGGAATAAAAAATTTCTGAAACTAAAAAAGAAAAATGAGAAAATATTTAAAAAATATTCTTACAAGTATCTAATCGTCCCGTGCGGGACAGGCACAAAGACTTTTTTGAATGATTATGAACTCAATAAAGAAAAAACATTCGAGTTGACGCAGTTTATATATAAATTTATCAAAGATGCTGAAGTGGAGCTGCCGGTACAGGGAAAAGATAGCAAAATAACCTATCACGACCCATGCCATAATCGGAAACTCTTAGGAATAAAAGATGAGCCGCGGCATTTTATGAAAAAATTCGGGAATAAATTTGTAGATGATGATTCGGAATTCTGCTGCGGATTCGGAGGACTATTCAGTTTAAACTTCAGCTCGACTTCAAAGAAGATTTTAAATAGAAGGGTAGAAAAAATTGAAGAAAATGGTGCCGGGACTGTAGTTACATCCTGCCCCGGTTGTTACTACCAGCTTCAAAAAAAGAAGGGTGCGAATGTGAAATTCTTTATTGATATTTTTAAATGATTAATTTTTTAATCTTTTTTTATATTAATTTATTGAAAAAGAAACAAATTTTTTTGTTAAATAAAAACAGATGAAATTATAGTCGAAGAAAGTTTTTTAGTATATTCCATGACGGGCCGTCGAATCCTTCGAAGATTCCTGCAATTGAAAATGTGATTACAGTTTCCAGGATAAGAACCAGGGGGATAATTGCAGTAAGGATTAAAGCTCTTTTACTTTCAGAAGATGAGGAATATTTTTCATTTATCAGAAAATAGAAAAAGCTGAATGAAAACACTGCACCGAACCAGGCAGAAAAATTTATTAATGGTACTCCGAAAACGGTAATGGAATCAGGGCTGATAAGTAATTTATTCCATTTCCATAAACTCATTTCAGCAGCAAAAGGATCTAACTGAATATCGATAAAAACAGCAGCGAAAGTAACTATTGCTGCGGGAATAATATATTTATATTTTTTCAAAAACTTAGCAGACTGAATGATTTTTTCCGCCATAAAAATAGATATATATAAAGACGAGGTCCAGCCCAGCATAGTGACCAGAGGTGCTTTTAAAAATGGAATATATATAAGGTAGTTTTCTTCAAAAAAAAATCCAAATGAAATTCCGGAATTTTCGAGGATAATTCCATAGAGCATTGCCGGAATCATGAAGATAACAAAATCTTTTTTTCTGTATAGATAGCAGTGAATTCCCAGGATGACTTCAACAATTAAAACAGAAATTTCAAAACAGATTTTGTAATTTCCCAGATGTGAAGCAGGTGTGATTCCCAATCTTATTGGAAAAGATAAAACATAGTGAATAATAATAGTAATAAAGGTCCAAAAAGCCAGTTTCCCGAGAAGAGATCTTTTATTATTTTTATCGATATTCTTATCTGAATAGATTCTTGCACGGTAATAGATAAGGAACAGAGAATAGGGAAATATAAATGTAATAATCAGGTCATACCTCGGTTCAAGAGTTAATGAGAGGTTACTGAAAGTAAGTGATGTTATGCAAATGAAGACATACCAGGCAGGAAGATTGTCCCAAAATTCTATAAAATTTTTTTTCATCTGTTTTACGAATATAATCAATCTATTTTTCAATCTCTCCGGTATAGACAACTTCAAAGTCCTTGCCTTTTACCTTTTTCAGTTCACTCAGTTCATCATCATCCCATCTCTTGTCAGGTGCTCCCGAGATGAACCAGTCACCACCGTTATCGGCAACGAACATTCCATATTTTTTAAGAGCTTTGAGAATGGTCTGGTTTTTTTGAGAGAAGCCGGAAATGTCAAAATTCTTCTTCAGCCTGAGTCTTAATCCCATCGGGGGTAGAGAGGGGTTATTACTGGATGAAGCAAAATGTCTGGCAGGATATATAAATCCTCTCTGGGTTCTGCTCACTGTAAACCTTAAAGCATGGGTGATCTCACCACTATCAACCTCGTCAAACCTGATAAGTCCCGGGAAGACAGGCAAACCTGCAGCATCCGCAGATGTCCAGTATTTCGGGCGCACATCGTTGGAAGTAAGATCCCACTTCGCACCGGAATCCGCTTCCCATCCACCTGATACCTTAAATGCTCTGTAAAGTTCATATAGAATTTTATTATCCTGATCGATGACTATGACATGCCTGTCCCCGTCACTTCCATCTCCCCCTTCGACCGGAGCATCGTCCGGAACAGGGTATGGGCCGGGGTCACTCTCGTCTCCGTATGCAGTAAAAATTATATTTACCGGGGGTGTGGAACCTGATACAAAGACGTATGGAATGCCATTCGGTGCACCATCCCAGACTGTACCGAAATCAGGGTGGAGCGATTTCCCGGCACCGATAGAGGCAATATACTTGTCGGAATCAGGATGAACAGCAAGACCGGATATATCGCTGTTCCATGGATTATCAGACGGAAAGATCATCAGATCATCAGGATTGTCGACCGGAGTCTCATCAATTTTACCGGTTGTCTTACAGGTTATCATAACAATCAGCATAAACAATAAAATAAGTATTTTTTCGAAATTTTTCATATCTCTTTTGTACTGATATATAAGATATAATCAACACTTATCTCAAAAAACATTAAACAGGATGAATTGAAAAAAAATTATAGGGAATTAATTTTCAGATACAGTAACTTTGTTAATATAGAAAAACCGAAATAGTTAGGGGACAGTGCCCGATTAACGGGTACTGTCCCCGATTTTTTTGACTCCCTTTCTATCTTTTACTTCTTCTTTTGATAGAACGAGATCTTCTATTTGAACTCCCACTCTTCCTAATGCTTCTTTTCTGAGTGCTGCGTCTTCTTACTACCCGGCTTTGTGAACGGTTACCACTCCTCTTTGAGTATACTCTCCCGAAGCCTGTTGACCTTTTGGATTTTCTTCTATAGACACTATTTCCACCGAACTGCCTGCTTTTCGTGGTGAACTTTCTATAAGTTCTTCTGTTTTTACCTGAATAGGAATTTCCGATACTTCTTCTGTTTACTTTTCTGCTTTTATAACTTCTTCTCTGATAACCTCTTGGATTTCCCGACGTTCTATATTTACTTCTGTAACTTTTACTGAGTCTCCTTTTGGTAACATACTTTTTTCCAGAATTCTTATATCTTGTGTTATATCTTCTGTTTCCATAGTTACTTCTGTAGTTTTGTCTGAGTCCTCTTTTGCTAACATACCTTTTTCTTAAGTTCCTGTATCTTGAGTTATATCTTCTGTTTCTATAGTATTTTCTATAATGGTTTCTCAACCCTCTGAACCAGAATCTTCCATAACGTCTCCCTCTATAGTAGTTATATCTGTAATAATTACTGTAGAGATAAAATCTGTAATAGTTATCGTAGTATGGCATCCCGAAGCAGGAAAGTGTTATAAATCTCTCCATTGAGACCAAAAAAAACCTGTTCCTCTGATAGACCCTGTAGAATATGTCTCTTGGAATGATATATACCCTTTCACCCACTATTACAAAATTTATATATTTGTATGGATGCTCCCAGTAATAAATAGTTTCGTATCGACCTATCTCAGGCAGAATATTCTCATAATCATAATAATATTCCTGATTAGCAATAGGTGAATCATAGTTATATTCATCTCCATAATCATAATATTGATTATCATAATCCTGCCCGTTAACTGTCAATACAACCAGCATAACAAATACGATCATTACAATTGCCTTTTTCATTTTAACCTCCTTCATTCACAGTTATAATGCAATTGTATTGCCAATGAACAAAGCAGGAAATGTGTCCCATAAAGAGGACATTAAAATGTTTAATAAAAACAATAAAAATGTTATTTGATTTTGTTAAACTCATTTCTATTACTGAATCCTGATCTGAATTATTCATATCTTTTAAGGATTTCAGTTCCTTTTTTTTATTCAAGCACTCCATTAAAACAATTTCCTGAAGAGATTTATATTTGATGTTATGATAAAATTGTTACTGGAAAAAGGAGAGATAAATGAGAAAATCCATCATTATTTTAGCAGCACTGGCAATATTATCCGGCCTGATTTTTTCGGGAGAAATGAAATACAATCCTCTTAACATCTTTAAATTTCTGGAAGGACAGTGGGTCTCGGATAAACCCGGAGTCTCAAAAAATGTTCAGAACTACAGATATGTCCTTACGGGAAAATATCTCATGATGAAAACCCGGGCAGAGTTCCTCCCGACCAAAAAAAATCCTAAAAAAGAGATACACGAAGACTTTGCAGTATTCAGTTATGACAATAGCAAAAAAGTCGTTGTAATGAGGGGATTTTATACAGAGGGATTTGTCAACAAATATTTGATGAGTGCAAGTGAAGATGGAAAAACGCTGACTTTTCTTGCAAAAGATATTGAGAATGGAATGCCCGGAATGGTGGCAAAGTTAATTTTTATAAAAAAATCAGATACTGAATATGAGCAGAGTTTCTATGTTAAATTCCCAAAAAAGGATTACACCTGTTTTTTCAAAAATACTTTTATTAAGCAGAAGAAATAGTAATCCCGATGTTTGGCTGCAATTATACAATAATAATTGTTTTTGAACTTGAAAAATAAAAATTAGGAGGAAATATGAAAAAATTTAACAAGTTTATCTTAATGTTAATTAGCATTGCCCTGATACTTACAGTTGCCTGCGGATCAGGTGAAGATACCTCATCAACAAAAGTAGGGGAGACTCAAACTTCAGGATCAGATAAAACAAAAGGGACTGAAGATAAAGGAGCAGTCGTTGCTAAAGAGATCCTTGCAACTTACGATAAAGCTGTTGCTGAGATCGTGGAATTGCTTAAGGATAAACCGGAACCTGAAAGTGTGAAACCCGGAATTGAAGGGGTTTTACAGAAATATGGTGAGAAGATGAAGTTGCTGAACACAAAGTACCTTGACTTAAAGAAAAAAGATATAAGATTGTTCGGGTCGGCAAACACCTACCTTGGAGAAAACAGGGGGAAACATGTTTTTAAAAAGGATAATGCTCTCGATATCTATTTAAGCCATTATATGTATACTGTAAAGAATGACGATCTGGTTAATCTGTTAAAAAAAGGGCTATTTGATTTACTTGAAACAGCTATCAAAAGGTAACTACTTGTCTTCCTACGGATATGATCAGCCAATGTTTCCAACTATTTTTTTATAATTAACAGGGTCAGTATCCCCCTCTGTGCTAATCACCAATATCCGGGAATCTCTGCCCAAACCAATCCCTTCTCTTCCTTCTTTAAGATCCGGGTCATTCATCAGGGCGATCAGCCCTGCCAGTCCGGAAGCACCGGACTCACCGGAAATAATTCCTTCACCGGCCAGAGCTTTCATCGCTTCAATGGTGAAACGGTCGGGAATGGAAATAAACAGGTCTGCAGTGTCCCGCACAATCGGCCAGGCTTTCAGTGATGGTATCCCGCAATTAAGTCCGGCCATGATGGTCTCCATCTTTCCGCGGGCAGGTAGAATGTCTCCTGAACCGTATACTATAGAGTCCAGGTAACCTGCAGCTTCCCGGGGCTCCACGATGATGACGGAAGGCCGATCCTTACCGAATCGTTTTACCATGTGCGAAATACCCGCAGAGGCGAAAGCTCCGACCCCGGCCTGAAGGAAAACGAAATCGTATGTGCAGGAGGGACCTGTGGGATCGTTCCCCCATATCTCATCAAAAAGGGTAGTGTAGCCAAGCATTACCCATGATGGGATTTCGGTGTAACCCTCATATGCAGTATCCCCGATCTCGATCCAGCCGTTTTTCTTCGCGTCTTTTGCAATCTGCCGCACACAATCGTCATAGGTGCCGTCGGTTACTACCACCCGTCCTCCTTCCGACTCAATATTTTCGATCCTCGATTTGACAGTATCCTTCGGCATGTAAATCACGGCTTTCTGACCTGTCAGCCTCGCAGTCCAGGCTACGGCCCGGCCGTGGTTCCCGTCAGAAGCAGCACAGAATGTAAATTCTCCGAGTTTTTTTATTTCATTCGGATTAGTGAACCGGATAGGGTCGAAGGTGCTGTCAAATGTGGTTTCCCATTTCCGTTTCATCAGGCAGTAGACCGCATATGAGGCACCAAGGGGTTTGAAGGCTTTCACCCCGAACCGGAAGGATTCATCCTTCACACTCAACGCACCGATTCCAAGTTCTTCTGCCAGGCGGGGAACTTTTGTCAGTGGAGTGGGGGCATAGCCCGGCAGGGCACGATGCAGGTTCCTCATATCTGTCTCCCTGAGATAGTAAAATTCCGGAGTCTCCCAGCGAGGTGAATCCATCTTATAAGGATTGAAAGTAAACCGGCTCATCCATTTATTATAATGTATTCGGAATCTCTGTACAAAAGAAGAATTTATTGATCCCTGGGAAAATATTTTGCCAGGAATAAAACACTATTTTGATTTTTTCATTTCCATTAGTTAAAATTTAATTTATTACATATGGAGGAGTAATGAGAAAAAAAAATCTCTTTTTAACAGTTCTGGCAACAATTTTGATATTCGGTCAATTATCCGGAGTTTTATTTTCACAAAGTCCGGTTGGAAAGTGGGTCGATTCCCGCTACAATATTACTCTCGTTTTAAATGCGAATTTCACCTATTTTTTAAAATATCAGGGAAGGCAGAGTTCCGGTTATTGGAGCAATCGGGGAAATAATTTTTGTCTGAAAGATAAAGGATCGACAATTCCCGTCTGCTATACTATTGTCTCTTATTCAACTTCAAAATTGGTATTAAGAGATGTAAACGGAGTTGTAATTAATTATTCAAAAAGTAGTTCAACCCCGATTATGCCGAAAAGAATTATTCGGAAAAATAAACGTGGAAAATCAGCGACAATTTTTGCAAAAAAAGGCAATTATATTTTATCCGAGAGGGATTTTTTAGACGGTCTGGACCTGACTCAATTTGTGATAGGACGAAAGGTAAAGAATAGTGAAGTAAGGGAATTGAAAAATAAATTGATTGAAGAATTTAATACCAATCCTGGTGAAGTATTAAGGCAGCTTAACAGTTTGGGAGCATCTATGCAAAAAGTTCACAACTTGACGGATCCGGCAAAAATCGGGATAGCAAGGCAGACTCTGTTTACTGCGTTTTATAAAGCAACCCGATATATGAAAGAGTATCAAAAACCTCTTATCATTCAGGTGATAAACAGATATATTAAAGTTCTTGCATATGACGAAGCCAACAATCTGCTGCTTACCGATAAAGACGTTGATGGTTATATAAACTACACTGTTTTTAACAGCGAAATTGCAGGTAATAAGATATATTTGAACTATGCGGTAAAAAGAGGTGTCATAGATCAGCTTGTCAGAAATTTTAATTCATTGCCTTTGTCTCAAAAGAAACTTTTAGCTTCTGCAAGCCTGATATGGAAACTTATCGATTCGAACTGGAAAAAGCTATCCTATTCGCAGAGAGTTCAATATATCAATGCTTATCGTGCAAAGATCTCCAATAATTTTAAATACAACCGGCGGTCGACAAATTATAATAACTATAAAAGATGGGTGCCTCCGAAAAATTACGGTTCACAAAAAAAGAGCCTTTCTCAGATGAGAAGGGAGTTTAATGCAAAACAGAATATGTTCAGGATGATGAACAATATGAATATGAATTCACATGCACTATCTTTGAATATAATTGAAAATATAGGCGGAACCGGAAATTACTGGAAAGTGTCAAATTATTGATATCTTGTTGTTCATAAAAAACGCCAATTAGAATTTAATCATCAGGTATTTATATTTATTTTGCTGTTTTTGCATATTCCCCCTGTTTTTT
>CAZNLS010000085.1:0-10451 GCA_964573895.1 uncultured Clostridia bacterium | reverse complement strand
ACATTTATCAATGAAAAAATATCGCAAAAAAAAAAAGAGAATAAATATGATCATAACAGTATTGAACTTGCCGGAAAAATATGTCCCCAATATCTGATTCAAAACAGCCCGGGAGTTCTTGTAATGATTTATCATCATCTGATCAGGAGATATCTTTCCAGAAAAATGTTCAACAGAGATGATATAGATGATATGCTTCATCGAATAATTGAAATTCTCCTTGAAAAAAAAATTGAGGGTATAAAACGCAAATTTAATTTTAAAAATTCTTACGGACCTACATTCACATCCTATTTTATGGTTACTATACGTAATATATATATAGACGAGATAAGGAAATATAAAATGAAGGGGACTTTTTTAATGGAGAACAGAGATCTTGAAAGCTATTCAAACAGAGATTCTTCTTTAAACACTTCTCAGATTATTATTAATGAAGAGATTGAAAAACTAATTACAGTTTTTTCACTATTCAGAAAAAGCAAAGAAAAGCTATTGACAATATTAAAGGTTTTGCATTCGAGAGATAAAGATTTCCGGGATGCAATTCAATATCCTGAGACCTGCAGTGAAGAAGACATACGCATCCTCAATACTGACTTCTCAGGGCTTAGTGAAAAAATTATCTTTGAAAAGATCACCCCGATTTTTAATAAATCTGAGCTGTCACCTGTCAAACCGGACTCATTAAGGAAATGGACATCAGTAAAATTGGCTGAGATATCAAGACTTATGAATAAAATGAATGAGAATAATCCATATAATTCAAAAAATATATCTGACCTTATCTCAATTTTCTTCAATCAATATAGATCTAAACGGAGAGAGAAAAATGTTCTCTAAATTCAAATTTATTGCAAGAGACGGTCATCTTACTAATTCAGCCGTCGCCATGCTGCTAGATGAGATAAGAGGAATCAGGGGCACAAAACTTCCGGAAACTGCTGAAAAGCATCTTGACGAATGTTTTATTTGCAAGGAGGCATTAATTGACACCTGGAATATGACTAAATCTTCAGAATTAAAAAAGGGGAATTTAATCTTTATCAATCCCCTGACTACATACTCCGGAAAAGAAAAAAAGAAATTATTTAAATCACCTTTTGTAAGAGTGGCAGCCGGCCTCAGCCTTGTGGTTCTTATTTCCATAATTTATTTGGTTGTGGGTAAAAGCAATATTAAAAAAGCAACTAAGCCAGAAAACAGATCATCTTCTCTTTTAATAAAAAAAAGTGAAATTCGGGGAATTAAATCAAATTTTACAGCAATGAGAAATCGTGGCCCGAAACAAAGATTTTTACAAAATCCCAATCTGGAATCTATGATTGGAAGTACCGAGAGAGGTAGACTTACCGGAACTGATAATTATAATGTCAAAATAGTCCCTGATGAAAAAATTATATTTTCCTGGAATCGAAATCTTAAAAAGAAGATTATCCTGGATATTTTGGATAACAAAAACAATCTGATATATTCATTTAAAATTAACGGCCGGGGATACGAATTGAAAAAAAGATTTACACACGGACTTTATTATTGGAAAATTTCTGATGAAAGGCATCTATACTATATTGGTAAGTTCATCATAAATGACAAGGTTATTCACCAAAAAGAATAAAACCGCCCCAGTATTTTGGGAAAGCCGAAAAAGGATCACTGATCAACTCCAATTTTGATGCTCTGAGTGCATCTGCAAAACTCATACCTTCAAGAACTCTTCGATAAAAATTTATCATTAGTTTTCGAGTAGACTTATCTTCAACCCTTAATAGAGAGAAGATTACATTCTTAGCACCCGCATATAAAAAACCACGGCTTAATGCAAGTATACCTTCACCTTCAATCATTTTTCCTATACCGCTCTCACATCCGGATAAAACAACGAGTGAGGAATTAAGAAGCAAATTGTAGATTTCACCGGTAAACAATATTCCGTCTTCATTACTTTGAGATTCCTCATCATTTGCAAATATCAATCCGGATAGATTTGGATTATTCCTGTTAATTATTGAGTGAGTTGCAATATGGATATAACTTATACCTGCTTTCTTTATATTCTTTTTAAGATTACTTTCGGATGCAGTTTCATAAAATAAACCTTTCGTATATCTGGATTTGTTTTTAAATAATTTGATTATGGATCTAACTTCGATATCAGTTGCAGGCAGCCTGGGAAGACTTGAATTCCGTGGAGACGGCAGATTGGAAGTATTCCAGCTGAACACAGGTGCAAATCCTAAAAAACCTTTTCCCGGGTTTGCATGCTGTTCAAGTTTCAGTTCCCTTACTGTGAAAGAGTAATGATAAGCTATAGAATGTTTTTTAATAAGATAAGACATCTTTGTAAATGAATCTGACCCTGAATCATCACCTATTAAAATTTCAAAGGGAATCATAAACAGTTTCCCGTGAGGAATAATAGTTAATTTTTTTTTATTCCTTAATTCTTTCCTTACAGGTCTGACAAGTATTTCGAACAGAGACCGGGCGGTATCAAAATATATATCTTCTTCAATTTTTTCAACTGAAATAAAAAGGGTATCAATAAGATTATTAAAATCTTTTGGAATCTCTTCTCTGTGCAGAGAATAATATTTATTTGAAACAGTGAAAATGTAAATATATTTGTCAGACAAAAAATATTCAAGCGCTATATCACCATCGGTCATTTCAGATGACAGTTCTTCTATTTTCACTACATTCTCTTTGTAACGAATGTGGTAATAATTTTTATAATCTGACTCAAATTTTTTCTGAAGAAGAAGATATTCTTTTTTTATTTCATAATATTTCTCCTCAATTCCTGAGATATTTCGGAAAGACAAATTCACTCCCTTCATCTTAATTTTTTCAATTGAGAGTTGCAGTTTCGCCAGTTCTGCCTTCAGTCTTCTCTCCTTTTCCAGGAGAACGGGTGGTATTCCGGAAAATTTTTTTGCTCTTGAATCATATATCATACCCGTTAAGATTGAAGCTTTACTCTTTTCCGAAAACTCAAAAGCAGTCTTTATATAATTTTTTGAATGTGATTTTTTATAGAGCCTGAAAGCAAGATCAACGGCTTCTTTATAAACCTCTTGTGAAATAATATTAAAATTTTCACTGTATTCTCCTCTCTGATACTGATCTTTGAGGAGGCTGATCAGACGTATGGCATTCCTATATGAGGACAGTGCCATATCCAGGCCCTTATTATCTCCATTTTTTGAATCCGCTTTTGCTATCAAAGCTTTTGCTCTAAAGACAAGAACATTCAGAATTTCATTTTTAAAGTCTATACGGCCGCTCATATCGGGAGAGTATCCCGGGTTATAGGGGTCAAATCTTTTATCGAGAGAATAGAGAGAATTCTGAAATGAAGAAATGGCCAAATCTATTCGTCCGGTTTTATAATAAAGTTTCCCAAGCTGAAAATATGTATCAGCTGTAAACAGATGGTGTCGTCCGGTTTTGGAAATTTTTATCCTTAGCGACTCCTGAAGATAATTCCAGGCTTCATTAAAGTCACCCCTCATCAACAATGTTACTCCCAGATCATGAAACGAATCTGCTGCTTCAAGACTATTGTCACCAAATAATTTTATCCTTATTCCCAGAGCTTTGCGGAAATTTTCAAGCGCCCTGTCAATAGATCCTTCAATAGCATAAATAATGCCGATATTTTCAAATATCACTGCTGTTAGGTTATTGAACCCGCCGTATGTCTCAAGGTAGACTTTTAAAGAGCGGTTTAATAACTTTTTCGCTTCGGCAAACAATCTTTTTTTTATCTTCATCCTGTCGGCAAACTTAAAACTACGGAAAAAATCTTCATCTATTTTTTCAAATCTTTTCAATTTGATAAGGAGTGATCTGTAATAGAATTTATTTGCAAGCTCAATATTTCCCATGTTTCTATACGCCAGTGAGATGCTGTTATAAGTTTTTGAAATTTCAGTATGATATTTTCCATATATCTTTTTCTTTAATTCAAGTGCTTTTTTATACAATTCCACTGCCTTTAGAAACTTCTTTTCCCTTAAATAACCAAATGCAATCCTGTGATAACTCTTTGCAAGCTGTGAATATTCATATCCCGAATGTTTTATAGCAAGATTAAGACCTTTATTAAGATAATTAAGCGCCGTATTAAATTCTTTTTTTTTTACATATCCGTTTCCCAGGCGAATATAGCTCTGTATAGCCCTTTCCCATCTGCCTTCACTTAAATACTCTTTTAATGCTTTTTTAAAAAAATAATTCGAAGCATCCAGGGAAGCTTCTTCTTCAAAAACAGAGGCGATTTTTTCATTTTTATTTATAATTTCTTCCGGTTCTGTTTTTACAGTTTTTACAGCTGAACAAAAAACGGAAATTAAACATGCAATGAAAACACAACTTTTCCCAAGTGATCCCGATATTGACATTAGCATATTATTATATAAAATAATTAGTTAGTAAAAAAGTCATTATTTAATCCGATTTTTATCAGAAAAAACGTATTAATTAAAGTGGAGTTAAAATGTTGATTAAGCAATCTCAGAAATTTTTAATATTTATTTTTCTTTTCCTGATTATAATCTTTCCGAATTTAAGGAGTGAAAAAATAGCCGTTCCCGGTAACCCTGTACTCCTTTCACGCTATATAAATTTTTATTATAACCTTCCCACAAAAGATTTCCTTTATCATTTGAATGACCTTCTTTTGTTCTCTGAAGCACCATCGGACTCACTAATAAAAAATGGGATAAGAAAAAAAATATTGAACATAATTTTAATGGAAAAAAAAATAGATCAGCTCATAAAAAAAAGATTCCAGTATGACAGGAACATGTTCACTATAAATATAACCAAAAGAAAAGGGTACAGGAATGGAATAAAATTGTTGAATTATCTCGGACTAAATATGGAAGAAACCGTTAAAGGGCTGAAAATTGAAGAAGATAATTCATCGGGGATTGTTGATTACCACCGGTTTATTAATCTAAAAATCAGTGCTATGCAGAAACAGGTAAATAAAACTATGAGGATATTTTACAGACATATCACTTCCGAAGTACCTTTCGAACTTAATATAGATTTTCTAAGAAAGGTTACAGGGCTCCCATTAAGCGGAGGAAATTTTTTACAGTATATGGTCAAAAACAAAAAGTTTTCTCTCTTTCTCGCTATACTTTACCGGCTCTCTGACAGGGAAATAGATTTTATTTCTTCATTGAAAACAAAAAAAATTCCTAACCCATGGAGAACTATTTATGCAGATAAAAAATTTCTTATGGGAATTTTTAACCTGTCAAATGCTTTGAGAGTAAAAAATAGCAGAATAGTACTCCCCGGGGGGAAGCAGGCAACGGAATTCTGGTCGAAAATCAGCCGTTCACCTTTCCCGACGGATCAGTTTGCATTTTTAAAATCTATAGCAACTTCAATGGAGGGAAAACTTAATTATCTATTCTCAAATACTTATTTTATACAAAACAAAAAGTTAAAATCAGTTTTTTTCAACTTCGATGTAATTAAAACAAAAAAAATTCTCTCTCTTATCAATTTATCAAAAAATGAGAAATTGGCCCCTAACAGATTCCAGAGGCTTAGGAGACAGGGATACTTTAATCTAATATATTCACTTGAAGAAAGGGAAGGCAGCATATATTTCCCCGGAGGAATTAAGGAGTGGATAAAGATCTTTCACCGAAAAAAACTGTTAAAAAAATGGCCGGTATAAAATCTGATACTGATAAGTTCTTCCTGTTCATAAAGGCATTGCTTGAAGAAAAAATCGAAAAAGACCTTGAAACACCGGTGAGAAAATTTATTACTATTTATTCAAAATTTTTGAACAGACCTGAATTGATGTTTGAAAACATTCCGGAACTGTTATATTCAGAATTTAACAGATTCAATGTTTTGATAGACTACATGGACAAAATTGATATTAAGAATTGGGAAACGATTATCAGGCTTATAAACTGGGCAAAAAAACTTCAGACGATGAACAGTGAAAGCAGAGCAGAGTTCTCTGCAATTTACCAATCAGTTTTTGAAATTTTATCCTTTGTATCAAAAAATCACCCAAACGGTCATGATTTTGATAAAATGATAAGTGAGCTGATTAAAATCCCTCTCGATAAAAAGACATTTATTACAAATCTCTTCAAATGGATGAAAATAGAATTAAAGATACCTCTGAGAGAGACCTATATAGACAGGAGATTTGAGGAGTTTTTATTTCAGGGTCTGCAGAATAGAATAATTGACTTTGGGGACAGTGAATATGAATTTCAGATAAAAAACTCAATAAAAAAATCAATTAATAAAATAATAAATTCACAAGAAGTAATAAAACTTTCAGTTGTTTTCAGATTCGAAAAAATTTTTAAAAGAATAATCAATGCATTAAAGAAAGATAAACCGAGGGCATATAATGAAATTGTTAATCTTTTTCAATCAATCCCTCATCCTGAAATAAGCGATGAAGCACCCTCTTTTATAAAACATAGAGTCATGACCTATACAAGGAAAGGATTAAATAAACATTTGAAAAAGTTGAACAACCTGATAAAAAAAGAGGGAGTAACCGAACAGCTGAAAGTGATGAGAGACAAATTCAGAGATCTATATATCTTTCCTCATTTAAAGAATTATCTTGTCACTATTGCCTATGCGATTAACGCAAAATCAGAAAGATTAAGAATGTTTATTAATCCGAATTTGGTTAAACTGCATGATTTTGAAGCAGTTAACGGCCATACTCCATGGAATTATTCAGGGAGACCGGAATCAAGCCTCACTATCAAAACTATTCCCGGGTTCAGACTCAAGGGTGGTCTTTCAAGATTAAACTTGTTATTTGCTTCAGTCTGGAAAGATCAGATGCTTGCCGGAAATATTATTTATGATCCCCAGTTGATCCAATCAGTAATTTATAATTTAACCGAACTTTATCCATTTAAAAAATTAAAATATTTTCCGGAATATATATCATTAATTATTGACTTTGGATTGGAGTCAATAAACAATGCAAAAACCAATCAAAAAATAAAACTTGTTCTGCTCGAAAGAATAGGTAGTGTACTTTCGGGGTATTCATACAGGAAATTATCAGAATTTCTTAGAAACAAGAGCAGGAAATCACTTCTTTTCTATTCTGAATACTATAAAATTGGGAAAGTGTTGTTGAATTCGTATGATTGCATGGAAGCATTTTCAGAAAAGGCAAAATTAAAAAAATTTCTAAATCTTCCTCTGAAAGCAGAGATAGAGAGTGAAAAAAACAGGTTTGGGAATATATACTATTATTGCCTGGGAACGTTAAGGCCTCTTTGGAAAGAACCGTTCCCTCTGGAACATGGAATATTTTTTAAGTCGGGATACTACCTGGGGGAAATATTCAGGGAATTTAAAATGAGACTTGCCTATCTTGGAACGAAAAAAAAATACCCGCCTGAAATGTTTGGACATCTTCTTTTCAACTATATGATTTCATCATTTCCCCGTTTTTATCAGCAAAATTATGATAAAGATATATATACAACCTATTTTATTTTTAATATTATGAATAATGCAAATTTCAAAAAGGTTTTCAAAAAATATAAAAGACTTGGTTTCGTGAGGTTAAAATGAAATTTAGAAAGTCAGGATTTTTTTTGGTATTGCTGATCCTTTCCGCCAGTATGACTCAATTTGCAAAGCCTGTGGTCGAGATGGAAATTGTTTCTCCCGAGCCCGATGAGGTCTGGGTAGGAAAGAAGAAAATTGAAGTTAAAGTAAGCGGCATTGAATCTAAAGATATTCATTCGGTTGAATTCTATCTGAACGGAAGGTTCCTGCGGGAAATGCAAAATCCTCCATTTTTTTTTCATTATGATTTTGGAAAAAATCCAAAAAACAGAACTATTAAAGTTATATTAAGAAATTTCAAAGGAGTACTGCTCAGAAAAGAAATTAAATCTTATCGATTTGATGATGTGCAGAGCGTCAATGTTATTGAAATGGCGATCCCCATTGCCGTTATTGACAGGAAAGGAAATTATGTGCAAGGGATGAAAAAAGAAGATTTTTCATTGATTGAAAACGGCAATCCGATCGAGATATCCTATCTGAACCAGGTTAAGGGTAAAAGGAACAAAACCCATCTGGTCCTGCTTATCGATATCAGCTCATCTATGAAAGATAAGATGGGATATATAAAAGAAGCAGCAAAAATGTTCCTGGAAGATTTAATGAGGGGGACAGATCAGGCCATCGTGATTTTTTTTAATCATGAAGTAATCGAAGATACAGATTTCACTGAAAATATCGATGAACTGGTTAATTCTATTTCTCTGGCATTCCCTTTCGGTGCAACAGCACTATATGATGCGATTGCATACTCTATAAATCTTGTAAAAGGTGTCCCGGGGAGAAATATCATCGTTGTCTTCTCTGACGGTGAAGACAATAGTTCGTTTATTGATCCTTACACTCTGATGAAGAAAGCTGAGAAATCAAATACTGAGTTATATTCAATTGGAAAAAGAGTCTATGGATATTCAGATGATCAATATAAAACTCTTCTTGAAAAAATTGCAAGATCCTCAGGAGGAATTCCTTTCTTTTTTGACGATGTAAAAGAAGTAAAGAAAGTTTATAAGAAAATAAGAAAGGATATTCAGGCAAAGTACCTTCTCTATTTCACTCCGAAAAACAGGGGGAAGATCAAACAATTCAGAAAAATTGAAGTAAAACTGAAAAAAAGAGGATACAAAGTCAGGACTGTAAAGGGTTACTACTATTAAGGAGGAAACATGAAAAAAACAGCTACAATTTTATCGATAATATTATTTGTATCAATCGGAATATTTTACGGACAGAAAAAAAAAGTTAAAGAAACCGTATCGATTCTAAATATTGAAGTTCCTGTCAGAGTTTTTAAAAAGGGAGTTCTTATAAAAGATTTGAAGAAAGAAGAATTTAGATTATTTGTGAATGGAAAGAAGAGAGAAATAACCGGTTTCAGAATTGAACGCAAAGTTATTGAATCTCAGAGCATTGGAATGGAATCGAAAAGGAGTGCTCCACCCCTCAGATATTTTATTCTTGCCATGAACATTACAAATTTTTCTGACAAAATCAAGAAGGGAGTAGATCATATCCTTGATAAAATTCTCAGACCTAATGATGTTCTCTTGGTGTTCATTAACAACAAAACAGAGTTATTTAAAAATATATCCGATAAAGAATCCATTAGAGAAAAACTCTACCGATTTATCGAACAGGAAAGCATTATAGCAAGGAGAAGAATGACCCTTTATTTTTCACAACTCGAAGGTGCGGTTGATGTAACAAAATTTGAACTATCACTAAAAGGAACAGTGGGTAGCAGAAACCCGATGAGTATGAAAAATGATACAAGATATGTCTCTGACTTTTTAAGGAAATACACAACTTTATGGAAAGACTACAAGGGAAGATATCTAATCCCCGATGTGAAGAGTTATATTCTCTTATCAAAGCATCTTCAAAAAATAAAGAGGGAAAAATGGGTTATTAGTTTCTTCCAGCAGGAGATGTTTCCAAGGATTATTTTATCCGGTGAATTGATGAGAATTCTCTCCTCTCTTATCTATAAATGGCAGGCAAGTAATGATATTGAAACCATAACTTTTGCGAGGACGATTTCAAGGCAGCTAATGGAGTTGAAGGAAGAAATGGATGTTGCCAAGAGTTTCCCAACTGACGAAATAACTAAAATATTCACAAAAGTCGGCGCTACTTTCCACTCAATATTCCTTAGGTCGGAAATAGAATCATTCAGTAAAGACCTGGAATATAGAAAAATATCTTCAGATCTTGAAAATAACCTCCGAAGCCTGACAAAAAGAACCGGAGGCATACTCGTATCATCTGAAAATATTGAGGATGCATTTAATAAAATAGTCAAAAAAGAGGATATCTTCTACGTACTTACTTATGAGCCCAAAGAGAATGAAAAACTGGAAAAATTAAAAATAAAAGTCAAAAGAAAAAAATGCAAACTTGAATATGATGATAATCTGAGATCGGAGTTCACTAAAAAGAAGATTGTTTCTCAATTCATTAATGAAGGTTCGGAAATAAAAATTGAGAACTTGAAATTTTCAGGAAAGAAATTATCCTTTTCAATAGATAATTTCACGATGAAAATGATAAATAAGAAACCATTTGGTCAGATAAGCATCAGGATCAGAATAAATAACCTCCAGGATACTTCCATTTTCGATAAGGGAAAGACTTTAACTGCAACAAGAGAAGAGTTCAATCTGAAGATGGGATTTGGATGGTTATCAAAAGGAAGATACGAAATCATTGTAGATGCAAAAGACATGTTAAGCGGAAAACTTGCCACGGAATTCATTCAGGTTAAAGTAGATTAATTAAATTCTATAAATAGTCTCGAATAGACACAGGATCTATTTTAAATATTCTTTCATATCCAGATTGTAAAAATTTTT
>CAZNLS010000084.1:0-10468 GCA_964573895.1 uncultured Clostridia bacterium | reverse complement strand
TCTTAATCTCTTCTCTTATCATGTCCCCGGTTGAAATTTTCAAATAGCCATACTGCTTCACAATCAAATCCCCCTGGGTTCCTTTTCCTGAGCCGGGGGCACCGAAAAGCAGTATTCTAATCATTACCTTCTTCCTCTTAATCTTCCTTTTTTAGAAAAAGTGTCATAGTTTCTCATTGTCAGCTGAGCTTCAATCTGCTGAACAGTATCCATTGCAACACCAACAATAATCAGAAGAGAAGTACCACCAAAATAGAATCTCAATCCCAGTCCTTCTTTAAACCAGGCCGGAAGATTCAGATCCAAAAAATCTCCAATAAAAGGGAGTGCCTGAACCTTAAACCCGGATGTTAAAAAGGTTGGAATAATGGCAACTACCGATAAATATATTGCACCCACAAATGTGAGTTTGGACAAAACATTGTCTATATAATCTGCCGTATTCTTCCCGGCTCTTATTCCGGGGATGAACCCGCCATATTTTTTTAGATTATCCGATACATCCTGTGGATTGAAAATAATTGAAACATAAAAGTAGGTAAAAAAGATAATTGCAGCTATATAAAGAAGATTATATAGCGGCATTCCAAATCCCAACTGGGTTGATATTGCTTTAGCGATCGGGTGGTTAATTATTGTACCGAGTGTCGCAGGAAATGCTATTACTGATGATGCAAATATAATCGGAATAACTCCTCCGGTGTTAACTTTTAAAGGGAGGAATGTACTCTGACCACCCATCATTCTGCGTCCCTGGACCCGTTTCGCATAAGAGATCGGAATCCTTCTCTGTCCCATTTCAACATAAACAATAAAACCAACAACAAATAGCATTAAACCCATAAGAAATATTATTTTAATTGGATTCATATCCCCGTTTTTCAAGCCCTCAACAAGAGTACCTGCACCGGGAATCAATCCCTTTATAATTCCAGCAAAAATAATTAGTGAAATTCCGTTTCCTATTCCTCTTTCGGAAATTTGTTCGCCAAGCCACATAACAAAAATTGTTCCTGTCGTCATAGTCAGGATTGTCAGCAGCTTGAAACCCCATCCGGGATTTAAAACAACCGGAATTCCGCCTGGATTCATTTTTTCAAGCATGACTGCAATACTAAATGACTGGATTAATGCAATAAATACAGTTCCGTATCTGGTGTATTGTGTAATTTTTTTCTTTCCAAGTTCGCCCTCTTTAGAGATTCTTTCAAGGTAAGGCCAGACCACCTGAAGCAGCTGCAGAATAATCGAGGCGCTGATGTAAGGCATAATTCCAATTGCAAATATTGTCATCCTTCTCATATTTCCGCCAGAGAACATATCAATGAACCCAAACAGAGATCCCTGCTGCTGATCAAAAAACCTGATTAATGATTCTACATTAATGCCGGGAGTTACAATATGTGCTCCGATTCTGTAAACAGCAAGGAGGAGGAATGTAAATATAACTCTCTTCCGCAACTCCGGAATAATAAAAATATTTCTTAGGAATTTAATCAATTTTTATCTCCTGATAAAACGACTGCTTCACCGCCGTTTTTTTCTATTTTTTCAACAGCCGATTTTGAGAATTTATGTGCTGATACTTTTACTTTTTTTGTCAATTCTCCATTGCCGAGTATTTTAACTTTTAGATTTTTGTTCCTTATCAATTTCTTTTCAATAAGAATCTCGATGGTCACTTCATTTAAACCAAGCTTCTCAAGATCACACACATTTACCACGTTATATTCCTCTCTGAAAATATTAGTAAAACCCCTTTTAGGGATCCTTCTCACAAGTGGCATCTGCCCGCCTTCGAAAGCACGTTTCCTTGAGTATCCGCTTCTGGATTTTTGTCCGTTCATTCCACGTCCTGCGGTTTTACCATATCCGGATCCGGGTCCTCTTCCAACTCTTTTTCTCTTTTTTACAGAACCTTTCGCAGGTTTTAGATTTGAAAGTGTTATCATTTTCCCACCTCCGTTACTTCAAGCAGAAAATCAACTTTTGCTATCATTCCAAGTATTTCCGGCCTTTTTTCTCTTATCACTTCAGAATTAAGTTTTCTTAGCCCGAGACCTCTGACAACTCTGCGTTGTTTCTCCGTTCTTCCAATAACGCTCTTTTTAAGCACTATTTTTATTAAAGGATATTTACTTTTCTTCTTATCTTTTGCCTTCACTGCCATAGGTCATCCTCCTCCTTAATATCCCTTTTATCCATAATCAGTTCATGATCACTCATGCTTTTCAACCCGTTTATTGTAGCCTGTGCTACAGTCAGGATATTTTTACTCCTCAGACTCTTGGTCAGTACATTTTTTACACCGCCCAACTCCATGATAACCCTGACAGCACCGCCGGCTATAACCCCGGTCCCTTCAGATGCCGGTCTGATAACTACTCTTGCAGCACCGAATTTTCCAATTGAATAGTAAGGGAGCGTTTTATTTCTAATAGGAATGCTAATCATTTTCTTTTTTGCATCCGAAACAGCTTTTTTTATGGCAAGAGGCACTTCTCTGGCTTTTCCCATTCCAAGACCTACCCTGCCATTCTTATCACCGACAACAACAGCAGCGGAAAACCTGAGATTTTTACCACCTTTCACAACTTTAGTTACTCTTCTGATAGAAATTACCTCTTCCTCAAATATTTCAATATTTTCTATTTCCGTCACGCTACTCTCCTTTAAAACTTTATGCCTTTTTCTCTGGCTGAATCAGCGAACGCTTTTACCCTTCCCATAAAGGGGTATACATTCCTGTCAAATATCACATTCCTGATCTTTTTCTTCTTAAGTCTCTCGGCTATTGCTTCGCCTACAGCTTTTGCGGCATCCTTATCTTTAGTACTTTTCAGCTTTGCCTTGATCTCTTTTTCTAAGGAAGATGCGGATGCAAGAACCTTCCCGGACACATCATCAAGCACCTGTGTATAGATATACTTGTTGCTTCTGAAGATGATCATTCTGGGCCGTTTTGGAGTACCGTTTATCTTTTTTCTGATAGATTTTCTTAATCTCAGTCTCTTTATTCCTTTTGCTATATATTTCTCTTTTATCATTTTCCTAAACTCCTGCAGTTTTCCTGACTTTGGTTCGGATATACTGACCTGCAATCCTGATACCTTTCTTTTTGTAGGGTTCAACCGGTCTGATTTTCTGGATATTCGCACAAACCTGCCCAAGAAGATGTTTGTCGAATGATGAAATAGTAAAACTCCCCGGATTTTCCTGCGTTGCTGTGACTCCCTTGGGAAGTTTGAAGTTTACCGGATGTGAATAACCGACCTGGAGATTAATTGTATCTCCCTTCACCTGGGACCTCCATCCTTTACCTACTATTTCAAGTTTTTTGGAGAATCCACTGGTCAGTCCGGTTATGGCATTATTTATCAGGCTCCAGACAAGCCCCTGGTTTGCACGAAAAGAATCATCAATTCTGTCCACACTGATTTTTCCCTCATTTATTACAACCTTCACTCCATTTTCAATCTTTACAGTAAGCTCACCTTTTGACCCTTTGAAAATAATAGTGTTTTCAGTTAATTCAGCCTTAAGATCACTACTCAATATAATTGGTTTTGATGCTAATCTTGACATATTCTGTCTCCTACCATATATGGAAAAGGATTTCGCCACCGATATTCTGTTTTTCACACTCTTTTCCGGTCTTGATTCCCCTGGAAGTTGAAAGTACGGCAACGCCCATTCCGCCCAATACTTTCGGGATCTTTTCAACTTTTGAATATACTCTTCTGCCGGGTTTTGATATTTTTTTCATGCCATCGATAACATTCTCTTTTCCGTTCTTTTTATACTTTAATTCTACTACAAGCTTTTTCGGGAATTCCTTTTCCACTTTAAATTCTGTAATATACCCTTCATTTTTTATAACCTTTAATATTTCTTCTTTTATTATTGAATGGGGGATATCTACTATTTTTTTCCTTGCACCAATCCCGTTTCTAATTCTTGTTAACATATCTGCTATCGGATCTGTATTATTCATTTTAACTCCTTACCAGGATGCTTTGGTAACACCCGGAATTTCCCCTTTCAGTGAAAGTTCCCTGAAACAGAGCCTGCAAAGTTCGAACTTTCTGTAAACCGAACGTGATCTTCCGCACACCCTGCATCTGGATCCTTCTCTTATTTCATATTTCTTTTTCTTCAAATGTTTTGCTATCGTTGATTTTTTTGCCACATAAACCTCCTATTTTAACGGCAGACCCATTCTTTTTAAAAGTTCACCTGCCTCGGAATCAGTTTTTGCTGAAGTAACCAGTGTAACTGACATTCCAAGATTACGATCGACTTTGTTGTAATTGATTTCGGGAAATATCAGCTGATCTTTTAAAGCAAAAGTATAATTTCCACGTCCATCAAAAGAGCTTGGGGATAAACCTCTGAAATCTTTTATCCTTGGAATGACTACAGATACTAATCTGTCGAAAAATTCGTACATGCGTATTCCCCTCATTGTAACCGAAGCACCTATAGGCATTCCCTCTCTTAACCTGAAGGAGGCTATTGATTTCCTCGCTTTTCTAATGACCGGTTTTTGCCCTGTGATAATTGAAAGCTCTTCTACCGCCTTATCCAGGATCTTTATATTCTGGATTGCTTCTCCGACTCCGGCATTTACTACGATCTTCTCCAATCTCGGCACCATCATTATATTTTTCAGTTTCAGGTCTTTCTTCAACCCGCTTTTAATCTCTTTATTATATTTTTCCTGCAATCTGCTCATTTTTCACCTCTAATCAAGAATCACACCGCACTTTTTACAGACCCTCAATTTAGCATCTTTCTCAATCTTATATCCAATCCGTACTCCCTGTTCACAATCATTGCAATAGTACATTACACTGGACATGGGTATTGATCCTTCTATTTCAACAATACCGCCCTGAATATTTTTCTGGGGATTGGGACGAACATACTCTTTTAAGATATGTACTTTCTCCACTACAATTCTATTTTTTGAAGGAATTATCCTTACAACCTTTCCTCTTTTTCCTTTGTCCTCTTTTTTCCCTCTTTTTACAATTACCGGATCATTTTTACGTAATTTCATTTTTCCCATTTCAGGTCACCTCCGGGGCAAGAGATACAATTTTCATAAATTTCTTTTCACGCAATTCCCGTGCAACAGGACCAAATACTCTTGTCCCAATCGGTTCACCCTGTTTGTCAATTATAACTGCTGCATTATCAGAAAATCGGATATATGATCCATCCCTTCTTCTCACCTCTTTTCTTGTCCTGACTATGACTGCATTGATGACATCACCCTTTCTTATCTTGGAATTCGGCTCGGCAGATTTTACAGTACCTACAAAAACATCTCCAATATGCGCTATCTTTCCAACCCCGCCGCCGAGAGCACGGATAAACATGACCTCTTTTGCGCCGGAATTATCAGCCACTTTCAGCCTCGTCTGCATCTGGATCATATCTGTTCCTCCTTCACTTCCGAGACCCCTGATGAGATCAATTCGTAAACAAGCCATTTTTTCTGTTTACTAATCGGCTTGACCAGCTTGATCCTCACTTTATCACCCGGCTTGCAGCTGTTTTTTTCATCGTGTGCAATATACTTTCTTCTTCTTCTTACAACCTTCTTATAGACCGGATGCAGAAAAATTCTTTCAACACTTACAGCCACAGTCTTATCCATCTTTGATGAGATCACAAGTCCCGTCAAATAGATTTCACTACTTTTTCTGTTTTCCATTTGTCTTCCTCTTTTCATTTAATATAGTCAAAATTCTGGCTATATCTTTCTTCGTATCTCTCAGTTTACCGGAATCATCAGCCTGACCTAAAGATTTCTGGATCTTCTGCTTAAACAGTTTATCCCTGTTCTCGGCGAGTTTACTGATCAATTCCTCTTCGGTCAATGATCTGATCTCTTTACTCTTCATTATCTTACTCCATTTACCTTGAAATAAACCTGGTCTTTATTGGGAATTTCATTTGCGCCAGCCTCATTGCTTCTTTGGCAGTGGCTTCATCCACTCCTTCCAGTTCATAGATGATTCGACCGCGTTTAACGACATCAATCCAGAATTCCGGATCTCCCTTTCCTTTTCCCATTCTGACTTCAACCGGTTTGGAAGTTACCGGTTTATATGGAAAAAGTCTTATCCAGAGTTTTCCGCCTCTATTTATATATCTGTTTATAGCAACCCTGCCAGCTTCAATCTGCCTGGCTGTTATCCAGCAGTTTTCCAGTGACTGAAGTCCATAATCTCCGAAGGAAAGTTTATTTCCTTTGGTCGCAACACCGCGCCGTTTTCCCCTGAAAACCTTCCTGTGTTTTACTTTTTTCGGCATTAACATTTTTATTCTCCTTTTTCCTCAATCTCCAGCACCTGTTTTTTATACCGTTCCTTCTCTTTGTCGCCTGCATAAATCCAAACTTTTACTCCGATTATTCCATAATCGGTATGTGCCTTGGCATAACCGTAATCAATATCTGCTTTAAGTGTCTGCAGAGGGAGTTTCCCGACTAGATACCATTCTGAACGAGCAATTTCATTTCCGCCCAATCTTCCGGAGACCCTTACCTTAATTCCAATGGCACCGGCTCTGAGAGATGAATCAACAGATTTTCTCATTGCTCTCCTGAAGGAAATTCTGCGTTCAATCTGATATGCTACTCCTTCGGCAACGAGCTGGGCTACAAGTTCGGGATATTTTATCTCAATAACATCAACAAGTATCTTATCAGTATTTTTTCCTGCGAGTTTTGCAATATCTTTTTTAATTTTCTGAATACCCGAACCGCCTTTGCCAATAATAATTCCGGGCCTTGAAGTATTTATCTGGACCCTTATCGTATCTGAGATCCTCTTTAATTCAATTGATGCTATCCCGGCATGTTTGTACTCTTTCTTCAATGTATTCCGGATCTTTAGATCGGCATGTAAAAGTTCTACATAATTCTTTCCTTTGCTGTACCATAAAGAGTACCAGTTTTTATTAAATCCCAGTCTGAATCCAAAAGGATGTGTTTTCTGACCCATTATTTCTCCTCTTTTTCTGATAAATATATAGTTACATGTGAGTATCTTTTCAATATTCTGACACCTCTTCCCCTGGGAACAGCCCTGAATCTTTTCAGGCTGGGTGCCTCATCAACGAATGCTCTCGATATATATAGATTATCTACATCGACATTCGGAAATTTTACCTGTGCATTTGCTACTGCTGAATTAAGAGTTTTAAATACAATGTCTGCCGCTTTCTTCTTTTTCGAGAATTTGAGAACGGTCAGAGCTTCCCCTGCATCCATATCCCGGATCAAATCAACAACCAGTCTGCACTTCCTTGGAGAGATCCTCATATATTTTGATTTTGAAACTGCCACTTCACCCATACAAATCCTCCTATTACTTTGCTTTACCGTCTTTCGAAGTATGGCCTTTATACATTCTGGTTTCGGAAAATTCTCCCAGCTTATAACCCACCATATTTTCAGAGATGAACACCGGAATAAATTTTTTCCCGTTATGAACTGCTATTGTCAAACCGACCATTTCCGGAACAACAGTAGATCTTCTCGACCAGGTTCTTATCACTTCATGTTTTTTACCGTTTTTTACTTCCAGAACTTTTTTAAAAAGTTTCTCATTGATATATATGCCTTTTTTTACTGATCTGCCCATTTATCTACTTTCTCCTTTTAACGATAAATTTATCGGTTCTTTTATTACGTCTGGTTTTATATCCTTTGGTAGGTTTTCCCCAGGGAGTAACCGGGATTCGGCCGCCTTTTGTCTTACCCTCACCGCCTCCGTGCGGGTGATCGATCGGATTCATAACTGTTCCTCTAACATGACCTCTTCTTCCCATCCATCTTGTTCTTCCGGCTTTCCCTATTTTAATATTGCCATGTTCAATATTACCAAGCTGGCCAATTGTCGCCCTGCATCCTACCAATACTTTTCTCAATTCGCCTGAAGGCATTTTCAAAAGAGCATATTTACCCTCTTTTGCCATCAGGGTAGCATGTGAGCCGGCTGATCTTGCTATTTGTCCGCCTTTTCCGGGAATGTATTCAATATTGTGAATAACCGTACCGACAGGTATATTCTTCAACAACAATGAATTTCCCGGAGTAATGTCCGCTTCTCCTGTTGCAGAAATAATTTTATCACCTGTCTTTACTCCCACAGGAGTCAGAATATATCTTCTCTCACCATCAGAATATTTGATAAGAGAAATCCTTGTTGTCCGGTTTGGATCATATTCAACCGTTTCTACAATTCCACCCACATCAAATTTATTCCGTTTGAAGTCAATAATTCTGTATTTTCTCTTGTGTCCGCCGCCTCTGAATCTTATTGTAATTCTTCCTTCGCTGTTTCTTCCACCGGATTTTTTCAATTTGGTTACGAGCTTCCTGTAGGGTTTATCCGTTGTTAACTCATCGAATGTATAGCCTGTTTTTCCTCTCTGACCCGGCGTTACCGGATTATATACTTTTATTCCCATAGTTATACCTCAAAATATTCTATCATTTTAGCTTCTTTCTTAAGTTTCACATAAGCTTTTTTCCACTGAGCTCTTCTTCCCGTATACCTTCCATATCTCTTCTCTTTACCGTAATAATTCATTAATTTGACAGACTCCACGCTGGTATTGAATAATTTTTCAACCGCTTCTTTCACCAGTAACTTGTTTGAATTTCTGTGCACCTTGAAGCATAGACAGTGAAGCTGATCTTTCATATCCGTTGATTTTTCCGTTACGAGCGGAGCCACTAATATATCCCTGTACTCAAGTTTCATTTCAGGACCTCCATTAAATTCTTTACAGCATCAACTGAGAACATGATATGAGTATATTTAAGTGAATCATAGATATTTATTTCACTAAAATCTATACTTTTGACATTCTTCAGGTTTCTGGTTGAAAGCATTAAGTTTGAATTCTCTCTAGTATCTACGATTAGCATTTTGTCAAAATCGAATTTATTAAGCTTTGAAAGTGTCTCTTTTGTTTTATTCGATTCCAATTCCAGCTTATCAATAATATGAAGTTTCTCGTTCCTTACTTTATCCGAAAGTACTGATTTCAAAGCATTTCTCTTTGCCTTCCGGGGCATAGTGTAGGAATAGTCTCTGGGCTGAGGCCCGAAAGTCGTCCCGCCCGAGCGCCACAGCGGACTCTTTGCAGAACCAACTCTTGCCCTCCCTGTGCCCTTCTGTTTCCAAAGCTTTTTATTACTCCCGGTGACTTTTCCGCGTGTTTTAGTTGATGCGGTTCCTCTTCTCTGATTTGCATTGAAATTCCTGACAGCTTCATAGACCAGATGTTCTTTCAAAGGATAATTAAATATCTCTTCCGGAAGATCTATATCACTGACTTCTTCATTATTTATATTTTTGATCTTCAATTTAACCATTTCCTAACCCCTCTTGAAGGAATTTTTCATAACATATACATAATTGCCATTAAAACCAGGAATTGATCCTTTTAAAAGGATGATATTTCTTTCCAGATCAATCCTGACTACTTTAACACCTTTCACGGTTTTTCTTTTTCCACCCATTCTGCCGGGCATTTTTTGTCCCTTGATGACTTCTCCGGGATAAGCACACATGCCGATTGAACCCGGACGTCTGTGGTGCATCGAACCATGGGAAGATTTCCCGCCTGCAAAATTCCATCTTCTAACGACTCCCTGGAATCCCTTCCCTTTTGTATCGCCTGAAACTTTTACGGTTTCTTTCTCTTCGAATATATCGGCTTTAATACTGTCACCAGCTTTCAAATCATCATCATCTATCTGAAACTCTTTCAAGACTTTAACCGGTGGTACTTTAGCTTTTTCAAAATGACCGTTCATCGGTTTATTAATATTCTTAACCTTCTTGTCTTCAACATATCCAAGCTGAACTTTGTTTTCACCTTTCTCTTTTCCACTTTTTTTCTGAACGACCAGGCACGGCCCGGCCTTTATAACTGTCACCGGAACAACATTTCCATCTTCTGTAAATATTTGGGTCATCCCTATTTTTTTCCCTATCAATCCTTCGATCATTGTTTCACCTTCTAATTGGATTTTACCTCGACTTCAACACCAGCCGGGAGATCCATTTTTTTTAATTCAGCTATTGTATCATCATTATGTTCAAGTATATGGATCAGCCTCGAGTGCGTTCTTCTTTCGAAATGTTCTCTGGACTTTTTATCAACATGAGGAGATCTAAGAACACAAAACCGCTCTATTTTCGTTGGTATAGGAACCGGTCCCGCTACTGTGGCTCCGGTACGTTTTGCCTTGGATGTTATCTCTTCGGAAGATTTGTCCAGTACCCTGCTATCAAATGATTTTAATTTAATAATTATTTTATTTGCCATCTCCTCTCCTATTCAACAATATCCGTAACAGACCCGGCTCCGATAGTTCTTCCGCCTTCCCTGATAGCAAATTTCAAACCTTTCTCCATTGCTATAGGAGTTATCAGCT
>CAZNLS010000083.1:0-10687 GCA_964573895.1 uncultured Clostridia bacterium | reverse complement strand
AAGAGCCCAACACCAATATTTGTTAGTGCAGAAATACTCCTGAACCGTGCCATGACAACCGGAGACTCTTTTTTATTAAAATATTGAAGTGTTTGAGACTGATTTGTAGTCTCAAAATAGTGAAATCCGACAGACATTATAAAAGTGGTAATTAGAAGGCCTGTATTTGTAGGGAAGAATCCAGTAAAAAACACACCTCCCCCCAGAATAATAACTGAATATGATGAGAGTCTGTGCTCTTTTAATACTATTAGAATATAGACAACAAGGAGAGCTATAAATCCAGGGACTTCCCTGACCGACTGAATAATCCCAATCCAAAAACCGTTTACTCCGGCTTCCTCAACTGCGAAATTGTTGAATATAGTTCTCCAACCCTGCAGACCTATAGAAGATGCAATTGTAAGTAGAAGAAGAAACCGATATATTGGTTTTGATTTAAAATTATTGTCTTTCATCCGATATTATAGCACCGGAAAACTTTATTTATTAAGATTACTTAAAAATAGTTCCGGTCTGCCTATACCAGAATAGAAGATCCAGATGGTCAGGTGGAATTTCAATCTTATTTGAAAACAGTAACATTTTTTTTTCAATCTCCAGATATTTTTTTACCGAAAGTGTAGAGGGATAATTCTCTATAACCCCAAACATTTTTAAATTCTTCAATATATGTCTGTCCAGAATAGTAACTGAACTTCCGAATCCGATATTTCTTAGGAAGTGTCCCGCTTCTTTATAACCTATCCCCTTAATGTTATTTACAAGCCACTCTCTTTTTTTCAATATTGTTTTTTCATTCAAAAGAATTTTTTTTATGTTAAATTTAGTCATATGTAAAAATTTATCTCTTGCTTCAAGAATATATTCGGACTTCTTATATTTGAATCTTACTCCAATCATTAAAGGTTGAATTTCTTCCGGTTCATTCACTTTTTTTATACCTATCTTTCTTATTCTTTTTACTGACTCCCAACATAAAATGGCCTTCGATTGCGGAGTCATCAAACAGAAGATCAATTCATAGAAAACATCTTCATCGGAACCATTCTTCCATATTGCTTTGAACTCTTTCAGACGCTGAGTAATCTTTCCCTTCAGAGAGATATACTCTTTATGAAGATTCTTAATTTCCTGTTCGGTTTCGGTTCTTCTTTTCGGATTTAAGTACATTCACGATTTCCTTGACTTTTTGCAGTTTATCCCTCTTTGAAACCAGGATACCATTTTCGGAAATAACGACAACCGTATCTTCCATACCTATTAATGAGACCGGAGTTTTTGAATCAGAATAAACCATAGATCCTAAGGAATCCATAAAAATAGAATTTTCATCTCCTGAGTTGCCGTTTGAATCTTTAGGGAGCAAATCATAAACACTTGACCAGGATCCAAGGTCATTCCATCCGAATCCGGCTCCAAACATTTTTACCTCTTTAACTTTTTCCATAAGAACATAATCTATCGAATCCGGTATTATATTATTATAAACTTTGTTAAATTTGGTTCTGTCATCGCTGCATTTTTCTAATTCAAGATAAGATTGGAAATATTCAGGTGAATATTTTTTCATTAAATCTCTGAAGTTTTTGATTTTATAAATAAACATCCCGGAGTTCCAATAATAATTTCCTGCATTGACATACTCTTCGGCTTTTTTTGCATCAGGTTTCTCTTCGAATGAAAGAACATCATAAAAATTTATACCGTCAACATCAAGAAAAGAATCTTTTTTGAAGTTTATATATCCATATCCTGTATGCGGAGAGTCCGGTTTTATTCCCGACGTGACTATAAAAGGTTCATCGGCCATTTTGAGTGCTGCTGCCATTTCCCTATGGAATTTATCTTCATCAGGTATGAAATGATCAGCCGGGACAACCAGGATATTGCTGTCAATACCATATGAGCCAAGAACAATATTTGCCATTATCAGACAGGGAGCAGTATTTCTGGGTGAAGGTTCTACTATGTAATTTTCCTTCTTTAGTTCGGGAAGCGCATTGAAGGTGAGATCCTGATATTTTTTGTCTGCAATGATATAAATATCTTCGGTACTCAAAAATCCTGAAAGTCTGTCAAAGGTTTGCTTTATCAGAGGCTCATCCCCTGAGATCGACAGGAACTGTTTCGGAAGTTTTGGAGTGCTGCACGGCCAGAACCTGGTTCCCTGCCCTCCTGCCATAATAAGGCCTATTTTTTTCGAAGACATCCTAAGAATCCAGTGCGGACTTATCTGTTCTAATCCACGTCTGAGTCCTTCCTATTTTAAAAATAATTCGAATATAACCAAATACTTTCAATTCTTTTCCATTCTTTACTGTATATATCTGGCAATGGTATTGTTTCCCGTTTTCCGGATCAACAATTTCACCTTCAATCCATTTGTTGGCTTCGCGGAAAAATCCCCACATAAATACCATTCCGATAGTCTTTTGGTTTTTTAAGTCTCCCTTACATTTATCACATACAGGGTCGGGATCTTCTCCTTCCTTGGGAAATATTTTTAATATTCTTCCTTTTAATTTCCCATTCTCTTTCCAGATTCTGACTATTGATTTAAGATTACCGGTTTTATCATCTATCGTCTTCCAATATCCTTCAGGGGAGACATATTCAGCCAAAGCATATAAAGGGAGAACAGTCATAATTATCATCAAAATCATAATTTTTTTTAGTAATGTATTTACCATATCAACTCCTGTGAGTTACATTTTAATTCAACAAAGATAAACTTTCAATTAAAAATATTTAAACATCCGGCACTTATATTGCCTTCATTTTTGTTTATTTTCATCATGAATATATTAATAGTTTCATCCAGATCCTTTTTATCAGGGAACTTAGCAAGGATTTTCCTCCTGAATTCTTTATTATGGCCTCCTTTGATTTTCAAATGGAGCAGTTCATGGAATACTATATATTCAATTACATTGGATGGCATGAATCTTAATTTTTTATTGAAAGTCAGAACTCCACTGCGCCGGCAATTTCCAAGTGTGCACTTCATTTCCCGAAATCTGATCTCACTGAATCTGACTCCCAATACGGACGCAAATTTCTCAACCTTTTCCGAAATTAGATTTTTAAAGATTTCATCAGTTCTGCTGCTGAGACTGACTGAATCACACTTCTCAATTCTCTTTAGTATCTCTTCTTTTTTTTTCAGGATTTTATTCCTGTTCGCTTCAAGGAATCCGGATACATTGCAAAAAGGAGGAGCGGTGATCACAGCTTTTTCAGGTGAAAGTTCAATCCTGTAATATCTTACATTTTTTTTTCTTACGGAGAATTTAATTCCTCCGAAATATATTTCTTTCATCCGTTGTCACTCCATTAGTTCGAGTTTCGGGTCTATCAATTTATACCAGAAAAAAGAGAATTGAAAGAAAAAAAATTACCCATAGTTCAATATTTATCTGTCCGGACTTTCCTTTCAAAATTTTTATTATGCAGTATGCAATGAATCCGAATGCAAGACCTTTGCTGATACTATAACTGAATGCAATCATGATAATTATCAAAAAAGAGGGCATTCCTGTTTCTATATCTCCGAAATTAATTCCTTTGATATTTTTTATCATATAAAAACCGACTATTATTAGTGCGGGTGCCGTAGCATATCGCGGAACTACAAGTATCAGTGGTGCTAAGAGGACAGATAATAAAAAAAGGGTCCCGGTAACAATTGATGTCAGACCCGTTCGTCCTCCGCTCTCTATTCCTGCAGCCGATTCTATATATGTTGTTGTAGTTGAAGTTCCAAAAACAGCACCTGCCATTGTCGCAAAGGCATCAATTTTTAGAAGGGTTTTCAATTTAGGAATATCACCGTTTTTATCCATCATTTCTGCCTCTTTTGCAAGTCCGAGTATAGAACCGATACTGTCAAACATATCCATGAACATTAATGTAAAAACAGGCGCAAGAAAAGAGATTTTTAACGCACCTGCAATATCAAGTTTCCCAAATACCGGAGTTATATTGAAATTTACAGTTAATATTTTCTCCGGTACATCTATTTTTCCGGCCACCAATGCAACAACAGTTGCAAAAATTATTCCGATTAGAATGGCTCCCTTTATTTTCTTTATTTCAAAAATAATAATTATTAAAAGTGCAGAGATTCCAATTAAGACTTCTGCTGAAAAAGCTCCGGAAGAAACCATTGTGTTCGGGTTGCTTACAATAAGCCCCATATTCTGCAGACCCATAAAAGCAATGAAGACCCCGATACCTACTGCAATAGCATTTAATAAATCTTTGGGAATAGCATCCGAAATTCTTTTTCTTATTCCAAAAAGACTTAATATGAAAAATATCAGACCTGAAATAAAAACAATCCCCAAAGCAGTCTCCCATGGGATCTTATCATTCAGAACAAGGGAATATGAAAAAAATGCATTTAACCCCATACCGGGAGCCATTGCAATTGGTGATTTAGAGATCAGTCCGGCAAGAAGAGTGATCAGACCTGTTACAAGACATGTTATTATGACCAGGCTACCTCTATCCATCCCGCATGCGGCCAGTATTTCAGGATTTACAAAAATTATATATGCCATTGTAATGAAGGTCGTGAAACCCGCAACTATTTCAGTTTTTACAGAGATATTATTTTTCTCAGTCATAGATCTTTCTCCGCAATATTATTCTGAATCAGCCTTAATCTCCTCAGATGGTTTTGATGCCATTGACTGATCATTATCTTTGAGGAGGTCTGAAAATTCAGACTCTATTTTTTTAAACTCCCCTCTCCGGGTATTTAAAATTTCAATGCACTTTTTTGCTGCATTCAGGGCTGACCTTGTTTTCTCCATCAATTCATCCATCCCAATCTCATCCCTGTTTAGTGCCTCTGAAATTTCTTCAAGTATTGAAAAGTTTTTTTCATAACTTTCTGATTTATCTCCCATCTTTCCTCCTCTCTTCAATAAAAATTTCACCATCATAAAATCTTATTTTTTTATTCTTTTTGTTTTTAAAATGCTCTAACCTTTTTATTACCGAATTATGCTCATCAAGAATAATTGTGTAACCTTTTTTTAATAGCTCTGACGGATCGTGTGCAAAAATTAATTTCCCTAAAATTTCCATCTTTTTTTCTTCAGAATCAAGTAATGATACAACTCTCGGCACCAGGTTTTTTATTAAATTATTAATTTCTCTTCTCTTTTCAGCACTTCTGTTAAAAACTCTTTTATATTCAGTTCGGCCAATTAAATTGACCAATACCGATCTCTTTTTGAAAAATAAAAACTTAATACCAAATATGATTTTCCTGCCGGTTTCGGAACACATATAATATTCTCTATTAATATATTCTGATGATTTTGAAAATACACCGGAGAATAATTTTTCCAATTTCAACTGATTTTCATTCAAAGTATGAACTGTTGATAAATCAAAATTTACCACCAAATTTTTTAGCTTCCACTCCATAGAAGAAATATATTTCACAATTAAAACACCTATATGTTTTAATACCGATAACAGAGTTTCCCTCTCCCTATCATTTATTCTGTTTACAATTTCAAATACCGAATAAAAGTTTGAATTGAGATTTTCTTTAATCTCTCTGAAAATTCCTGCTAAATATTTCCCAACCCCAGAGGGAGTTGCCGGAACAGGAGTTAAGAATGAGCAAAGTTCTGCAGCGCTTAGATCTTTCTCATGTCCAATAGCCGTAATAACGGGAATTTCTGACGAACAGATTTTTTTACAGAGGTGATAATCATTAAAGGTTGCAAGTGATTGTTCACTCCCCCCGCCTCTGGCAATCACAACAATATCAACATCGGGAGTTTTGTCCGAATTAAACTGATCCAATGCCCTGACTATGCTGTCAACTGCACTGTTTCCCTCCATTCGGGAGTCAATAAAAAAGTAATTGTACGCCTGCTCGAAAGGAGCTAATCCGGCAATGATATCTTTTACCGAGGTCCCCTGTTCTGAGGAAATAATACCGACATTAATTATCAACCCTGGTAGAGCCAGACCTTTTTGTCTAAAAAGTAAATTCTCTTTTTTCAGCCTGTCGACCGTAATGTCCCGGAGGCTTCTCAATTTTGCAATAGTAAATTCAGGGATAATATCAATCATATTCAACCGGATATCAATATGATTTTTCCCGGAAATCCGGACTTCAGCTCCAATAAGTACAGGCAGATCTTTTTCAAATCTGTCTGCAATTTTTAAAACACTTAATCTGCTTTGTATTTCATCCATATTCCTGTTTTTGCATTCAACATTAAAATAGAGATCATTTCTTTCCTCATCTTTTAGACTAAAATAGGAGAACCAGTTGTACCTTTTAATTTCCGAAGCCACGATTCCCCGTATCCAGATCTTTCCTCCAAATGCATTTCTTACAATTGAATCAATTCGGTTCCTTAATTCGGAAACTGAATACGATTCGGGAAATTTATCTTCACCGGACAACTTTTCAGGAGACAAACTTTTTCGATCAGATTTCATAACATCCGGGGCTGAACTGCTTTTTAGTTGATCCAACTCTGTGTCAATATCTTCAGTCTTGAGAAACCAACTTTTTTTCCCGGGATCGAATCTGTATCCTCTTGACTTCAGATTTTCCTTTATCTGATATCCATTGAAAATATGGATGCTATTCTCATCAAAACCCATCATTACCATTTGACCAAAGATTTCAGTTTCGATAAAATTCATCGGGTGAAATATAAAACAAATACCTTATAAAATCAATGAATCCTGGTATTGCTCATGTTATTGCGATTAATTCTTCTTTTTAATAATATTAATTATGCCACAGGACTTGACAAATACGAATTACAGCTTTTATAATTATTTAAATTTTCTTTCCTGTTTATAGGAGGTTAAAATGAGAAAGGTAATTTCTTTATTTATGGTTCTTTTCACTGTATTCATAATGATGACTTTAAATGCCAGTGAAAAACAGGATCTCTGGGTCAGAGCCATATCTGAAAAAAACCTCGAATCCAGACTTTTATATCTTGAGCAGTTCAATGATAAATATAATAAAGATAAGAGATATTTTAAAAATCTATTTATAAATCTTACAAAGACTGCTTTTCAGCTACGAAATTTTGACAAAACAATAAAATACGGTGAAACGGCAATAACTGCAGAGAACCTTGAACAAAATTACAAACTTGAACTCTATTTATATCTGGCCAATGCTTACAATGTTACTAAATCTGACCTTGATAAAGCCTATCAATATGCCGGAATGGTTATAGATCTCTCTGAAAATATGAAAAAAGGATTTAAAGAGGGAGCAAAAGTAATAGAACAGATTAACAAAAGTTTCGAAGCTCCTTCTTTAAGAATTCAGGCAGTAATCCTCTATTCAAAAGGAAATGAAAATCCGGAAAATTTAAAAAAAGCACTTTCCAAAGTTCTCGATGCCTTTAAAATTGACGGATCAGTAAGAAGTTCGGACAAAGTTTTCAGTTATGCTGTGGCACTTTATAAAAAAAATAAAAGCAGCATTGATGATTCGCTAAATGCAGTTCTCGAATTGAACAATAAATCGGAAGAATCAAATCCTAGATACTTAAACCTTATATCTCACTGGTATGTTGTTAAAAAAGACAAAGATAATGCCGTAAAATATCTCAGGCTCCTCTATGACAACAAGAAGAAAAATTCAACTGCTTTAAAACTAGGACAACTGCTTTACAAGACTTCACCTGACAAAGCACTAGAATATTTCGCGGAATCATTTGTGCTTTCCGATGAAGATAAAGAATCAAGAGCATACAAGTATCTCCAGCAATTGTGGTTCAATCAGGTTGCAAAGGGGAAGCCGGCCAAAGAACAGGATGAAGGATTTAAGAAGCTGATTGAAACTGCAAAAACCAGATTAAAATCTCCTCAGGACCCGGAAGAAAACAGTGAAAATCTGGATTCGTCAGAGAAACAGACAATAAACTGATCAAACAGGTATTTCAAGTCTTCTTTTATTATTTCCTACCCGAACGGTAATCTTTTTTGAATCGAGGTATTCGAGAAGGATTATTATATTTTTCCTGTTAAAATCAGTTATTTCCCGAACCGCAGAGATATCAAGGATATCTCCCTCATTTCTCTTATATTTTTTCAGTCTGTTTATGATACGTGACAACTCGTCGGAAAACATAAAATACTCATTCTTTTCATCAAGCTGGATAATTTTCTCACTACTAAGCAGGTTCCACAGTCCGACATTTATCTCATCATAACTCTTCACGGAATTTTTCATGATCAGAGAAATTGAAAAAATATTTATTCTGTTTTTTTTAATAACAGTTATTATCTCTTGAATATTTTTCTTTTCTTCATTGGTTAGGGGGAGATCTTCAAAGACTACCCGGTTCTGCATAATTTTTAAATTCAGTCCATTAGAATTTTTTCTGATTATATATTTTAGAAAAATATTATCCAGATTTAGTCTAAAATGTTTTTCAAATTCGGGAGCCGTAATTACCTTCTTTCTGTTAGAATGAGATAGCAGTAGAATTCCCTTCATTTTTTCTGAAGTATCATTAAAAAATTGGTAAGAACAAAATATAAGTTTATTTATCTCTATAAGCTTGATGTTTTTTTTCATCTCCTCTTCAAGCAGGTAACTTAATGCATCATCTGCAGAAAGTTCGAAGAAAGTCAGTAATCGATGCACACTAAAAATTTTTTCAAGGTATTGATAGCATATCAGCATATTAAATTTAGTAGCATTTTTTAAAGTGTAGATATATTTTACAACTTTTAGATATTTCCTTTTATTAAAACTTCCCTGAACCGGAAGCAGAACTGTCATTTTTTTATTTTTCCTGGTTAATGCACACTCATCCAGAAATCTCCAATCGGTATCATTTTTTGACGTACAAAGGAAAATGTCATTTAATATTCGCCTGAAACTCATATTCATTTCACGATCTTTGAATGACACTATTCCGGAATATCGATTTTCTTTGATATTTAGTTGCACCAGAAAAGAATTAGAACCCATAGTAATTATGTTAGGATTGAAACTTTGAATTCGAGCTGACGAATATCAACTCTATAGAAATTTTTTTTGAAAAATTTGATTGAATTTGTATATTGGGGTGAGTGAGGGGATTTGAACCCCCAACACTCGGTTCCACAGACCGATACTCTACCATTGAGCTACACTCACCATAACAGGTTATTGTAATCTATGATTGAAACTAAGTCAATATTTTTTAAGGTAAATTAGTGTCTTCAGTTTATCAGGGAGCCCTTTTATTACTTAATATTTTGGCATTTTCTACAAAATCTTCAATCTTATTATCCTTAAGGAGTTGGATCAGTAAAGTGTTGATTTTCTTTAGCATTAGTGAATCACCTTTTTTTATAGCAATTGCCGAACCCAGAGGTTCTTCACTTTCCGTTTTACTCATACATTCGATACTCAAAAGCTTCTGATTTTTAAGAACATAAGAATCGGCTACCGGTTTTTCCAGGATTACGGCATCCAGCAGATTTGTATTCAACCCTTTAATTAGTTCTTCAATCGAATTGAAATACATAAATTTTGCACCTGGAATACTTGCTGGTGCCATTTCACTCTGTATTGAACCTGTTTGGGTACCTACGGTTTTACCCCTAAGATCCTTAAGCAGAACTATTCTTTTTTTATCTTTTTTCCGTATAACCAGATTCTGCAGAGCTGTATAATAGATTATTGAAAAATCTGCATAAAGTTTTCGCCGTTCGGTAGGGTTTAGTCCTGCTATCAAAATATCAACTTTTCCGGAACTGAGTTCTGAAAAAAGTTTATGAAAAGTTATATTTTTTAAAACAAGCTTAACCCCAAGCTCTTTACTGATGAATCGGGCAATATCAATGTCAATCCCAAAAAGTTCACCGTCTTTGTCATTTATCAGTCGAAATTCATAAGGAGGGTAATCAGCACTCGTTCCGACCACAATTTTACCTGACCTTCTAATTCTGTCCAATGCTGATTCCGGCAATAATGATAATGTAAAAAATAGTAAAAACGATAACATCAAAGCAATTTTAATTTTATTATTCATTACATCCTCCTTGTATATATTATCATCTGAAAAAACAATTATTTCATCTTTTTTTTTTAGAAAGAGTTTTTTTTTATTTTTTATTTAACTTTATGTTGATTTCTTCTTAAAGATGTTATATGAATGCAGTATAATATTATTATGGAGAATCAAATGGGAAAAAATGAGTATATTTGTCCAAAATGCCACGGCTATTTGAAAGTGAACAAAAAGATTATTTTTATTGCAAAAAAAATCAGCGGAGAAAAAGGCATAATTTTGTTGAATCCGCAGCTGGGAGATTATAAAAGAATTTTTCATAAATCTCTCAATATTAGTGAAGGTGATCACCTCACATTTATGTGCCCTATTTGTAATTCTGATCTGTCTGCTCAGGAGATAAGCAACAACCTTGCAAGGATTCTTATGACTGATGAAAACGGAAATGAGTTTAAAATTCTCTTTTCAGAAATAATCGGTGAAAACTGTACATATAAGGTTTTCAAAGATGAAGTTGAAGCTTTTGGCGAAGACTCTTCGGAATATCTCAATTTTTTTGGTAAGGGTCCAAGATAAAAAACCAACAATTTTTCAAAAATATCAATTTGAATTTATGAAAAAACGCGGCCGGCAAATTTGCCGGCCAGTTATTTTATTATATGTTTACTGAA
>CAZNLS010000082.1:7447-10694 GCA_964573895.1 uncultured Clostridia bacterium | reverse complement strand
GTTACCAATTTCTTATTTAATATTTTTTATTATTTTTGTATCATATACATTTCTCAAGGAGATAAAATGATTCCAATTAAGCGCCTGTTTGTTCTTTCAGTTTTCAGCATACTGTTGACCGTCAATATTTTAACAACAGGAGATAAACCCGGTGACCTTCCAGTCAAACATCCTTCAGCTATTGGATATACAGAACTTTTGGGAGGTGAAAATTCTGTTCGTACAAGGGGCATAAGGAATCTCTATTCTATAAAACAGATCCATAAGATGATCAGGGGAGGAAACACTTCAGGTTTGATATTTAATGCTTCATTTGTAAACACACTTCTTGACGGCAGCAAAATAGACAGTTCAAAAATCTACGGCAGAGTTTATACTGCCCCCTATCCTTTTGAAAAAAAAGAGGGACAATATACTTATAAAAGATTCAGGGTTAGTTCTCCAATAATCAAAGGAAAAGGAGTGATTCAGTTAAAATATTTTTTAAGAAAATGGATGAACAGTGAAGGCTGGACAGATAAAGGTCAGATTGTAGTCAGAGTTCACCTGATGCTGGAAAGAGAGAAAACCGACAGAGACCTTGGGACATATGATACTTTTGTTATATTTCGGAAAATCGGAGGATTGTACCGTAAAATGGTATCAATTACAGAGGGTCCGTTTATTAACAACCTCCAAAGCGACGATCCAAAAAGAGTGATAATATCACTTAAGACCAGCAATCCGGTGATTCCGAAAATAATTCTGAATGATAAAAGAGTATTTAGTTCAAATATAAAAAAAACTAATCATGAAATAGAGGTGAATGGCTTGAAGCCAAACAGGAGATATTCATACAGGATTAAACTTCCCGACTATTCTTCCAAAGAATACTATTTCAATTCAGCTCCTGTTTCAGATGAGAGAGATGTAGTTTTTTCATACTGTGGAGACAGCAGGGAAGGCTCGGGAGGCGGAGAGCGAACTTTCATGGGAGTAAACTATTTTACGATGGAGAGAATAGCAAATCTTTCATATTTGAAAAAATCGGATTTCTTCATTTTCGGAGGTGACCTCGTTAACGGTAGAACCGCAAATATTGATGATTTCAGGACCCAGATCTACGGCTGGAAACAGTTAATGTCCGGTTTCTGGCACAAAAGTCCCGTATATACATGTATCGGAAATCACGAGGCATTACTGAGATTTTTCAGAAATAAGAAAAACGAACTTGTCATGTTTGACAGGTGGCCATACAAAAATGAAAGTGTTGAAGCTGTATTTGGCGATGTGTTTATCCATCCGACAAACGGTCCCCTGCCTTCAGATAGGAGAAGACCATCATATAAGGAAAATGTCTATTCATTCAGATACGGTCCGGTAAAAATTATTGCTTTTAACAACAATTACTGGATCAGTAAAACAAGGGGGACAACCTGGAGAATACCCGAAAAATTCGGAGGCTGCCCGGAAGGTTATATTTTTGAAGATCAGCTAAAATGGATTGAAAAAGAGGTTCGGGATGCAGAAAAAGATCCAAAAGTCCGGTACACTATTCTATTTGCCCAGGAACCGGTCTTTCCTAACGGAGGACACATTTCGGACTGTATGTGGTATGAAGGGGATAATGGAACAAGAGCATTCACATATGATCCGAAAAGCGGGAAGGTAGTTCCGGAAAAACATGGGATAATAGAGGTCAGGAACAGGATTGTAAGGCTTTTTGCATCTTCAAAGAAGGTGGCAGCTGTCCTTGGTGCCGATGAACACTCATATCACAAAGTCCTGATTGACAAAAATGTTCCTATCGGAAATATGAAAAAAGATTATAACAAATCCACAGGAAAAGTCTGGGAAAAAGGGGAATCATGTTCACCACTGGACGATCTTAAATATCCTGTATGGTACCTTGTTTCGGGGGGAGGCGGTGCACCCTATTATTCAGAAGAATCAACACCATGGAATAAATTCTGGAAAAATAATCCCGGGTTTTATCCCAGGTCAAAGCACACATCTGATAACGGATGTTACTACTACTCATCGCAGGAAAATTTTATGCTTTTTAAGGCAAACAAAAAAAAGATATCGGTCACAATATTCAATCCTTACGGGGAAATTATTGACCGAATTGATAATCTGATGTCGATAAAAAAATGATTCAGAAAAAAACCCCTGTAATCATTCCTTTTTTTGTTCTACTGATACTTTTTATCAACGGATATGGAGAAAAAGCGGATTTTAAGACTGCTGAAAAGTTTGCCCCTGAAAATCTCAGGAAAATGGTTTGGAGCCGGTCTGTAATACCCCACTGGGATAAAGGTTCAAAATATTTCTGGTACAGTTATGAAACTTCCGAAGGAATAAACTATTATAAAGTAACTTCATCAACCGGAAAAAGAAAAATTCTTTTCGACTGCAAAAGGGTGGCAATTCAGTTATCAAAATATACAAAAAAAAAGATTGACCCAAAGAGACTTAAGCTGAAGGAAGCCTCATTAGGCAGGAGCGGGAAAAAATTCTTCTTTAAATTCGAAAAGAGAAGCTTTTATTTTAACCTCGGAAAGCAGAGAGTAGTATATTTAAAAAACAAGCAAGATAAAAAATCTCCGGAATTTTTAAAATCTTCACCTGATGGAAAATGGGAAATTTATGCAAAAGATTTCAATCTTTTTTTAAAAAAGTGCGGAGAACCTTTTAAAAATGAGAAAAAACTGACTACTGATGGTGAAAAGTGGTTTAGTTACTCTGCTGATGACCGGAATTACAGGAAAGGAAAAAGAGTCAGAACAATTGCCAATTGGTTCAAAGATTCGAAAAATATCTATGTAAAAAGAATAGATTCGAGAAAAGTCAAAGATCTTTTTCTGGTTCACTCATTATCTAAACCGAGACCCACATTGGAAATTTATAAATATGCGATGGCAGGAGACAAAAACATCCCTGTTTTTGAAATATCCGTTATTGATATAAGGACAAAAGAGAAAAGGATTATTAATACCGGAGCACCCGATTTTAGGATTGGTAATGAAAGCTCTCAGAGAGTATATACAACAAAAAAATCGGATAAACTATATTTCATCCGTTCCTCCAGGGACTACAAATATATTGAAATATGCGTTTCGGATATAAAAACCGGTAAAACATCTGTACTGATCCGTGAAAGATCGGAGCCATACTGGAATGCCTATTACCAGCAGTTTTATCCCGTCGGAAAGACCGGTGAACTTATATGGCAATCCGAAAGAGACGGCCGCGAACACCTCTATTT
>CAZNLS010000082.1:0-7347 GCA_964573895.1 uncultured Clostridia bacterium | reverse complement strand
CATGGATACAAAAAAACTGTTTGCATCGGGATGGAAACCTCCTGAAACATTTGTGGTAAAAGCAGCCGATAATAAGACTGATCTTTGGGGAGTGATGTGGAAACCGTTCAACTTTAATCCTGAAAAAAAATATCCCATCATTTCTTATGTATATCCCGGCCCGCAGGGAGAACCGGTACCTAAAACTTTTTTCCTAGTCAGAAATGAACGTGTAAGCAATATTCCACTTGCGCAGCTTGGGTTTATTGTCATAACAGCAGGTCAAAGGGGCGGAAGTCCGCTGCGAACCAAAAAATATCATAATTATGGATACGAAAATGCAAGAGATTATCCCTTAGATGACAATAAATATGCGATTGAGCAGCTGGCGAAGAAATATCAGTTTATGGATTTGAATAGAGTGGGTATTTACGGAAGATCGGGCGGGGGATTTATGTCGGCAGCCGCAATGCTGGTCTATCCCGATTTTTATAAAGCCGCAGTCTCCTCTGCCGGGAACCATGATAATAACATCTATGATTATGAGTGGGGTGAACTTCACTATAAGAACAGTTTCAAAAAAAAGATCAGGACAAACTGGGAAATAGCAAAAAACCTGAAAGGACATCTTCTTTTAATACACGGAGAAGTGGATAACAACGTCCATCCCGCAAATACTCTTCGTCTGGTCAATGCTCTTATTAAAGTGGGAAAGAGGTTTGATTTTATGATATTTCCCGGGAAAAGGCATGCCTACGGAGAATATACACGGTATATTGAGAGAATGATGTGGTACTATTTCTCAGAGCACCTCCTCGGAGATTACAGAACAAATACAGATATATATAAATAATTTCCTGCCTCTCAATCAGCAGGTCATACAAACCAAACTTTATTATAACCGTATAAGTTACATTAAGGAGTTAAAATGAAAAATAAAATATATTTTTTAATAGTTGCTATCCTGACATTGTCAGTTATCAACGGATGTAAAACTGCATCTTCCAATAATGATGACAACAGTCAAGATACAAATGCAGTTACGATCCAGGACAGCAGGTTCACACCATCTTCCATAACAGTACAGGCAGGGACTACGGTTACATGGACACATAAAGGAACAATCACTCACACCGTGACAAGCGGTGAGAGGAACAATCCGGACGGATTGTTCAACTCAGGTGACCTAAACAACGGAGGAATATTCTCATTTACATTTAATACACCCGGAACATACAAATATTTCTGTTTTTATCACATACCAATGACCGGTACAGTAATAGTAAAATGATGCGGTCAGTGCGATCCTGAAATAAAACTTTTTAGGTGTCTGCTAAGTCTTTTTAAGGATTCCAGATTTATATACATCATGTGGCCGGCTTTGTAAAACTCAAATTTGATATTCTTTCTCAATTTTTCAGGAAGGTTCATATGTGAAAAAGTATACTTTGCCGCAAACCACGGGGTTGCAAAATCGAAATATCCGGCAGCAACAAAGACTTTTAAATAGGGATTTTTGACTATCGAATTTCTCAAAATATCCGATACATTCACATATCTCCCATAGTACTGCCCTATATCCCACTTTTTTATCCGTCTTGTTATGATCTCATAATTTAAATCCGAGCTGAATTTCAATTCTTTCTTTACATAATCATTCAGCATCGAAGTATACGGGCCCTGGATAGCAAAATAACTGGGGTCTGAGAAAAAACCCGAGCCAGACTTCCCTTCAGCAACCAGGTTATAGCTGGTTATCCTGCCGTCAAGCCTTCCGACTGTTTCCCCATCTTTTTTAAGAAGTTCCCTGAAAAAATCATATGCAGATACTCTTAAATTTTTCATATTAATAAAATCTTTCGGAAGTCCTGTCAGTTCCGATAATTTTGCAGTAATCTTTACACGTTCATTTGCAGTTAACAGATCCCCTTTGAGTAATGCTTCCGAATAATCTTCATAAGCAAATTTTTCAGACTCCTTTAAAATGGAGCCAAGGTCATGATATTTGCTTGGGGATATTTTTCCGTGATACCATGCTGTTGCAGAATATGTCGGGAGAAAGAGAACATAAGGAAGATCATTTCCGTTTGCAAATCTTGTTGTCTGAAAATTCAATATAGATGAGATCAGCATAATACCGTTAAGATTTATTCCGAGTCCGTTCTGTAAATATCCTGATAATCCTGCAGCACGTGTAGTGCCGTATGATTCACCTATAAGATATTTGGGCGAATGCCACCGCTCATATCGTGTTAGGAAAAGCCTGATGAAATTACCAACGGATCTGATATCTCTGCCAACTCCGTGATAATTTTTTGCATCTTTTTCATCTTCGGATCTGCTGAAACCGGTGCTGACAGGATCTATGAAGACCAAATCTGCAATATCGAGAAGTGAATAGTTATTTGGGATCAGGCTGTAGGGAGGAGCCGGAAGTGATCCGTCTTTATGCAGCCTAACTCTTTTCGGGCCTAAGAGTCCCAGGTGAAGCCATACCGAGGATGAACCGGGTCCTCCGTTAAATGAAAATATCAGAGGTCTCTTTTTATTTGGCCCCTTCTTCAAATAGTAGATAAAAAATATTCTAGCCCCCTTTTTATCACCCTCGTTTTTTTGAAATATTGTTCCCGTTACAGTTGTATAGCCAATTTTTTCTCCCGAAATAGTTATTGAATGTTCTGTTTTTACGAGTTTATCTTTTTCCATTTCCGGGAGCATCTTCTTTTTTGCAGCAGGTAAAACTGAAGAAGTTAAAAATATTATTAAAACAGGAATTGACATTAATTTCAGTTTCATGAGATCTCCTTAAAAATACTTTACTATAACATTGTAGCTAGTCCGGTAAAAATATATCAAGCTTTTTTTGTGAAATTGAAAGATTCATCTCCGTTACATCTTTGATAAGTTCTCCGTCGTATTGGATTTTCCATGGCTTATCAAATGCGACAGTAAATTCTTCTGACCTTATTCTGATAATCGAATCCTTTTTTTTATATTTTTTTCTCTTTACATCCAGAAAAATTCCGAAAGTATCTAAAAAAGTTCCGGTTTTTAAAATACAGAGATCAAGCTTCCCGTCAAACGGATTTGCATCAGGACTTAATAATAGATCTCCCGAATACAAAGGAGTATTAAGAAAAACAAGCAGTGATGTTGAGAACTCATTAACCTTTCCATTTACTTTTATAGTAAAAGGGAATGGAACGAGGCCGTTTTTAAAAGAGTTCCAGACACCGAAATATCCTCCGAAAGTTTTAAGAAAGAGAGGATTCTTTATCGCCCTGGGGTACCTGACAGCCAGAGTTTCGACATATTCATTAATAATCGAACCGAGCCCGGTGCTTAGTGAACCCAGGAAATAGATTTTTTCATTACTTTTATTTATTGAGAAACAGCCTACATCCATACTTTTTATCTTCGAATTGGTTATGGCCTTTGCAATTAACTTAGCTTTTTTATAGCCGAGCCCTTTTGTAATATCATTCACGGAACCGGTCCCTATCATACCAAACCTCACTCCGTTTTTTTTCTCCCTCACAATACTTCCTGCTATAATTGAAAAAGTTGTGTCACCCCCGACGCCGATGATATCCTCACCGCGGGCAGCAGATAGTTCTGCAATCTCTTTCATATGTGCCTCTGACTTTGTCTTCGTGAACTGACAATGAAGTCCGTACTTATCAAAAATATTCTTAAGCTTTTTCTCTTTTGAAGCAGACCGCCCATGCCCGGATGAAGGGTTGAAAATTACATGAAGATTTTTCATTACCAAATTATATCAGATGTGGAACCGGCCTTAAAACTAAACCCGCAGTAATCAACTGAAATTTCAGGAATTCAACTGATCTTCAAAATCGGTCAGAAAACCATCAGGGTCATTAAATAGGAATAAAACAGTATATTTATCCGGAAATTCGGACTTATATTTTTTTAGGAATGATTTACTTAATTCAACATCATCGGGAAAAATATTGTTAAATTTCAATGACAGGCTGTTCAATCGAATCCGGACTGATTCACAATTTATTTTTGAAACAATGCATTTTACCTTTCCCACGTAGAAAAGTTTTGATAGAGAATCCCCTCCCTGTCCCCAATTTGCTTCGATCTTATTCTTCAAATTCTCAAGTTCGGATATGGATCCTGCATTGGATATCTCCGAATATAAACTGATCCTTTCAGCTGTAACATCAATATAACTGTTATCAATATGATAATTAAAATCGACATGCAGCTTCACCTGAGTTGATTCCCTTTTCTCTCCCTTGAGCTCTTCAACCGTTTTTCTCAAAAGTTTGTTGTAAAATTCAAAACCGAGAGCTTCTACATGCCCGTGCTGCCTGTTCCCGAGCAGAGAACCGGCCCCACGGAGTTTAAGATCAAGTTCTGCCAATTCAAATCCCGATCCAATCCTTGAATGATCCCTTATGCCCTCAAGCCGAAGTATTGCTTTATCCGATATCAAACTCTTTTTTGTAAGAAAATAAGCATAGGCCTGTCTGTGACTTCTTCCGATCCTTCCCCTTAGCTGGTAGAGTTGAGTAAGTCCGAAATTTTCAGCATTTATTACGATCAGAGTATTTACATGGGATATATCAATCCCGTTTTCTATTATTGTAGTTGACAGCAGAACAGGGAATTTTCGTTCTATAAACATTGTCATATTTCTCTCAATTTCCCTGTTGGACATTTTAGCATGTATGACCCCGGTTTTTACCTGAGGGATCCATTTATCAATGTTTTTTTTCAGTGTAAAAATCTTATCAATGGAATTATATACAATGAATACGGCACCGCCTCTTCCGGTTTCATTCAGAACTGCAGATACCACTTTCTCTTTCGAAAATATACCTATACTATTTTTTACGGCAAGACGTCCCTGAGGCGGTGTTCTTATCACAGAGATATCCTGGAGTCCGGCAAACGACATGGAGAGTGTTCTGGGGATCGGTGTTGCGGAAAGTGTCAAAACATCAACATTTTCGCGCCCTTTTTTTAATTTCTCTTTTTGAAATACACCGAATCTCTGTTCTTCATCTATAATATAAAGACCAAGATTTTTAAAAGATACTTTTGAAGACAGAAGAGCATGAGTCCCTATCAGAATATCTATTCTGCCTTCGGATGTTTGTTTAAGAATTTTTTCCCTTTCCCTGGCAGAAACCATTCTCGAAAGCATTGATATCCTTACGGAAAGACCCTCAAGTCTTTTTGAAAAAGTTTTAAAATGCTGAAGTGCCAGAATTGTAGTGGGACAGAGTAATGCCACCTGTCTTCCGCTTATTACGACCCTGAAGGCGGCTCTGAGTGCCACCTCCGTTTTCCCAAAACTCACGTCTCCGCAGATAAGACGTTCCATTGGATAGCTTTTTTCCAGATCATCAAGGACTTCTCTGATCGCTTTACTCTGGTCAGGCGTTTCATTGAAAAGAAAACTTTCTTCAATCCGTCCTTCTAATTCGGAATCACCAGCAAATGAATAACCTTTAACTGTTTTTCTCTTTGCATAAAGATCCAGAAGTTCTTTAGCAAATATAGTAATACTCTTTCTGGCCCTGACTTTTTTTAACGCAAAACTCTTCCCTCCTATCTTATCCGGCACCGGATTCACAGACTTAAATGATTCATATTTAGTGATCTGATCCAGTTCGTAAACCGGAACATAAAGATATTCCCGCCCTCTATATTCAATTTTTACAAACTCCTGTTCCCTGCCTGCAATCCCAATAATCGAAGTTCCTCTGTAAATCCCAATTCCATGAACTGAATGAACTATAAAGTCTCCATCCTTTAAACTTCCTATAAACCTTTCTTCAAGATAGTCACTTTTTACAACTGTCGAATCCGGTATAAACCTGAATTTTTTCTCAGTTAAAAAAATTGTAGAAAGTTTTATATTGGTGAAAGAAAACGGAATAGTTTTTTCCGATCTGTTAATCCATATACCGGAATTGTATAAATTGTCTTTTAGAGACGGATTATCTGACATTATAAAAATCTTATACCCGGCTCTTGATTTCTTTTTTAGTTCCAACAGATCCGAAGTTGAAAAATCTCTGATATTTTTTTTTTGCAGCATTAGTTCAGAGCAGGGATCAATTTCGCTGAATTCCCGAAGTAATGATATTGAATTGACTGGGAGATTATCTTTGGGAAACAGCTTGTCCGGTCCGGGCAGATCAGTAAACTCGCTGTTAATTTTAAAAATATCCCTGAATTTTTCTATTCTCCTGAGAAATGACTCTTTAACAAGCCCCGGATCGGAAACCACTGTAATAAAATTATTTAAAATTTTTTTTACAGAAACCAGATGACTTCTATTATTAAGATCTCTAAAATGTATATCAGGCCCCAGGATACGGCAATCCGGAATTATTACCGAATTTATATTTTCTACTGTATATCTTGTTTCCGAATGGAACCTTGTTACCGACTCGACTTTGCTGCCGTAAAATTCAATTCTGACCGGATGACTATCCCCGGTCGGGAAAACTTCGACAATGCCTCCTTTTTTGCTGAATTCTCCCGCTTTTTCCAGCCAGTTCTCAAATTTATATCCTGAATCATCAAGCATCCGGATAAACCTGTCCCTCCCAATATTATCTCCGGTTGAAATCTTCATAAGATTTTTTCTGAATTCGTCCGGTTGATTCAGCAAAACATTGACCGCCATAGGTGTTGTGATCAATATTCTCCTGCAATCCTTGCTTCCATTACTCAAAATTTTTATGCATTCATTTATATACAAATCACTTATACTATCGTTAAAATAGGGATCTTCCGATGGAAACGGCATGATGTGGACATCAGGTGTACGGTTGAAAAATTTAAGCCAGAGAATTATCTGTCCCCTAAGTACTTCAAGGTTCTTTTCTTCATCTACTAACCAAATGAGATCGCCCCGGTTTACTGAAAAAATTCCTGAAATTATCAGTGGATCCAGTTCAAGCCAGGGATTCTTTATATCTGATAGTTCACCCTTTTTAAATGAATCGAGTAATTTCTCTGAGAATGCAAAATTAAGGAATTCTTTCAAAAATACTCCTTTTTAGTCATTTAATTTTCGATTTTATGCTAATAGTCCATTCAAATCAATCCAGTTTCAAAATATAATCCATTTAATCAATACGGCTTTCAAACAAAATAAAATTAAATTATAATCAGGGAATGAAGGAAAATATCCTGGTCGTTGAGGATAACAATGCAATGCGTGAAATGCTGACAAACATACTTTCCGAAAAAGGTTATTCCGTCAGCGGGGCTGAAGATGTTTCCCACGCATTCCTTCTTCTGAAAAATCAGGATTTCGACCTCATCATTTCTGATCTGCAGCTTCCTGATATTGACGGGCTTGAATTTTTTAAAAGA
>CAZNLS010000081.1:0-10718 GCA_964573895.1 uncultured Clostridia bacterium | reverse complement strand
TCAGGATCAATTCTTCTGGTCTGTGCCCCGTTCATAGGAACAAAGATCACAAACCTTGGAAAAATATTTTCCGATCCATCGATGAAATTTATTTTTTTTCAGCTAAGAATTCCGAGGACCCTGATTGCATTTATCACAGGTGCTTCCCTATCACTCGGAGGGCTTATATTCCAGAATTTATTCAGAAACAGGCTGGCAACTCCATTCACACTGGGTATTTCCTCTGGGGCTGCCGCAGGAGCAATTATTGCAATTAAACTCAGTATATTCGGCTCTGTTCTGGGATTTGGCTTATCATTTATTTTTGGAATTTCCGGTGCATTTTTATCTGTCCTTTTAATACTTCTGATAATGAGAATGGCAGGAAGCAGATCAATATATACGATGCTTCTGGGCGGAATTGCAATAAATTTTTTTTTCTCGGCATTTGTTCTACTCTTCCAGTATATTGTAGATATGACTCAAAGTTTGTCGGCTCTCAGATGGCTTATGGGAAATCTGAGTATCTCAGGTTACAGAGAAGTAATTCTGGTTTTCCCCTTCTTTATTTTCTTTGCTGCAGGTACATTTGGATTAAAAAAAGAACTCTTACTGATTTCAGCCGGGGATGAATTTGCTCTCTCCAAGGGTTTGAATACCGGGAAGTTCAGGATGATACTATTTATATTTGTTTCAATCATGATGGGAATAATCGTTTCAGTCACCGGACCGATAGGATTTGTCGGGCTGATAGTTCCGCATATGTCAAGGCTTTTAGTAAAAAACCGATTCAATCTACTAATATTTTTCTCTCTTTTTTTTGGTGGAATAATGCTCGTGGCAGCAGATATTTTATCAAGGACTCTCATATTCCCGGCAGAGATTCCCGTGGGAATTATAACCTCATTTTTTGGTGCTCCATTCTTCATTTACATTCTTATTTCAGAGACAAGAAAAGGATGATTGAAAAATTGACATTAAATATCGGGTGTGTTAAAAATTTTTTTTATCGGCAAGGAGTAGAATATGGCAGATAGAGGGAAGTGGGGATCGAGACTTGGATTTATTCTGGCTGCAGCAGGATCGGCTGTAGGATTAGGGAACATATGGAAATTCCCCTATATAACCGGTGTTTACGGAGGCGGTGCCTTTGTTCTTATATACCTTATTTTTATTTTTATTGTCGGACTTCCGATTATGCTTTCGGAATTAATTATCGGTCAAAGGACCCATAAAGATCCGGTCGGTGCTTTCAGAAATCTTGAAGGGAAAAAGAGCCTCTGGCAATCGGCCGGATGGCTTGGAATAGCCTCCGGATTCATAATTCTCTCTTTTTACAGCGTGGTTGCGGGTCAGGCAATGGCTTATATATTTAAATCTATAGGAGGGTTTTCCGGCACTGCAGCTGAAATCAGATCACAATATACCTCGCTTAAAACAAACCCGGGATATTCAATATTATGGCATATGATATTCATGGGGCTGACAATGGGAATTGTTATCGGAGGTGTCCATAAAGGGATTGAAAAGTGGTCAAAAATTTTAATGCCATCGCTTGTTGTGCTGCTTCTCGGCCTGACTTTTTACGGACTCTTCTTCACACATGGCGGAAAAATAGCTTTGACATTTCTGTTCAAGCCTGATTTCTCCAAATTGACTTCTGAAGCTGTACTTTCTGCACTCGGGCATGCATTTTTCACACTTTCACTCGGAATGGGAGCAATGATCACATATGGGAGTTATATAGGGAAAAAAATAAATGTTCAGAAAGCCGCACTTACCGTAGTATTAATGGATACGGTAATTGCTTTACTTGCCGGGATCACTATCTTTTCACTGGTTTTCGAATATAAAACAAAAATAGATGCAGGTCCCGGCCTGATATTTGAAACACTCCCGGTGCTATTCAAGGAGACAGGCCCTTTTATCTCTGTGCCGTTTTTCCTGCTTTTAACTTTTGCAGCCCTTACATCTACAATTTCTCTTCTTGAAGTTGTCGTCTCATACTTTATTGATGAAAAAGGGTGGAAAAGGAGTAAGGCTACGCTAATAATGGGCGGGACTATCCTTCTGATCGGATTACTTCCGGCTTTGGATAAGCTTAAGCTACCTTTCAAAGGAAGACCCCAATCGTTTTTTGATATTTTTGACTTTATTTCAACAAACTACATGCTTCCAATCGGTGGGCTTTTGATCAGTCTCTTTGTAGGTTGGAAAATGAAGGAAAAACTAATTACATCGGAAACATTCCACAACAAGTTGCTGATCTATAAAATTTGGAGAATAATTCTTAAATTTATAACACCAATTGCCGTGATATTTATAATACTGCATGGCCTCGAGCTGATATAAATTTAGTTATCGGAATTATTCAATTTCTTTGAATGATAGCGCTTCTTTAAGATTGAAAAAGTCACTTCCACGCTGCACACTTCTTAACCGTGTCAATAAAGTCTCTTCATCTATCAGTTCACTAAATGGAACAGCGATAATCTGAAAATTGTCCGATACGGATACCATACTGTTAAAACTATCTTCCCTGAAATTTTTATATGCCCCGTATCCAAGCATACTGCCGAGTACAACATCAAAACTTATAGGAGGAATATTCCTCGTTTCATATCCAATCTGTTTATAAATTATTTTCTTTTTATTTCCGGTACGTTTCAGATAGAGTTCAACAACCCTGTCTCTTATTACTCTCCCTACCTCAGCTTTTGACATTGAAATATTTCCATGTTTATCTTTTTCAGTTGGTCTTATCCCCGGAGGTAGTTTAAATGCAAGTCCTTCGGCAATGCAGATTACTCCATAATACTTATTAATTTTTTCACGGGCTAAAATCGTCCCGAGAATCCTCTCTGCAATTTCATCTATTTCCATTATTTCGCCATGGATATCCTCTGAGGAGAGCATCATAACGGCTTCTCCGGCAATTCCTGCCGCATAGGTTATCCAACCGGCTTTTCTCCCCATAAGTTCGGCAATAAAATATGAATTAGTGCTCTCGGAATCTGCTTTGAGGTTAAGAATGGATTCTTTTGCTGTCTGTACACTGCTCCAGTAACCAAAGGTCCAGGGAATACCATAATAATCATTGTCAATGGTTTTCGGAATATGAATGACGGGAAGTCCCAGGAGACTTAAGTAATTAGCCGTTTTCAGCGTATCATCACCCCCGATAGTTATTAGATATCCAACACCCAGACTGTCGAGGGCATCAAGAATATTCATCAGATTTCTGTTCTTTACAGGGTCTTTTAGATCTTCCCTGTTTTTGATTAATTTCCCGGGATTTGCTCTTGAAGTTTTAAGATAAACGCCCCTTCTGTTTCTTATATTGGATATTGATAGATCCAATATCTCATAGTGGATCTCTTCAGAAAGAGAAAACCTGTTTTTTTTGTCAAAGAGTTCCAGAAACTCAAATCCGTAATAAATTCCTATAACAGGAATCCTGGCATTGATAAAATTCAGTGCAACCGAAGAGATAACTGCATTCGCAGAAGGTGCCGGACCGCCGGAAAAAACAAGTGCTGCTTTTTTATTCCCTTTATACCCTTCCATCCGGGAAATAATATTCCAATGAAGAATATATGTCAATCACATTTTATTGCTAATTCCTTCCGAAAATATAAAATTTAATCTATTTAGTACTTATTTTTTTGGAACTGATTTATAATACTTTTTAAAAACAGCTGCAATGAAGTTAAAAAAAATCATTTTAAACGTAACGGATAAATGTAATTTCAAGTGCACCTACTGTTACCAAAACATCGGGAAATATGAAAATGTAATGAATTGGGAAACATGCAAAAATGCCATCGATTTTTTTCTTGATAATTCATACAAAAATATATCGATCGATTTTTCGGGCGGAGAACCTTTGTTGAATTTCCCAATTATAGAGAAGGCTGTTGAATATTCCAAAAAAAAAGCAGTCGAAATGAATAAAAATATTCTCTATTCTATCATCACAAACGGTTCGCTGGTCTCAGAGAAAATAGTAGATTTTTTCGGGAAATATCGATTTTCTGTTCAATACAGTTTTGATTCTATTCTTCAGAACAGTCAAAGAAAGAAAAGAACTTTCAATCAAGGACTTAAACTATTGCAAAGGCTTACGGCTGACACAAATATTGATCTGCTTGCAACACCCGTCTTTACATCAAAGAGCGTTAATAAAATGTTCAGTTCACTGGTTTACTTAAAAGAGAAGGGAGCAAAAAATATTGAATTAAGCCTGGATCTGACTCACCGCTGGAACATTCAATCGAGAAAAAAATTGAAGTTTCAATTTAGTCTTATAAAAAACATGGAAATTGAAAATTTCAAAAAAGAGGGTAAAACACTCCTCACCCTGTTTTCAGATAAGAAAGACCCTGGTATTCACGGATGCAGTGCAGGCAGTTCCCAGATTTCTGTTTCCCCGGCTGGTGACATATGGGGATGCCCCGCATTCACTCATTTCAAATGGACAAAAGCAGATCATATGACCCCGGATGAATTTGTTTTCGGAAATATCAACAAAACACCAAAAGAGAATATTCAAAAAAATTATATCGATACGATCCTGAATTATAAGCAATTCAGAACAGATAATTATTATACTGATAAATCAAGATGTTTTCTCTGTAAATTCCTCGAAGAGTGCAGTCTCTGTCCTGCAATAAATAAAAATTCAAACAGAGTACCCCGGTCAATATTTTACATTCCCCCTTACATATGTGAAATAAATAAAATTCTTATCGGGTCGAACCGATCTTTCAATATTGAAAAGATAAATTGTTGAAAAAATATTTTTCATTTTTTTATTGACAAATGTTTTTCAATAAATTATTAATATAAGTAACAAGGAGGGTTTATGGCTATTAAAAAAAGCAGTGGAAAGAGTATACGTATGACTGTAACTCCAAATGTTGAACACAGTATTAAAGTTTTGAAAAAGGCTGTGAAGGCATTAGATGATGAAGAGGTAATTGGGGCAATCAAATACCTCGAAGTTGCAGCAAAAGGTGAAACTCAACCAATGAAAGGAAGAGGATGTCCAAAAATACTTCGCATCCAAAAAGAATTGTAAACTCTCTCTGATTTTTTTTAGAATTTATTTTATTTCTGATAAGTAGTTATTAACTTCTTTTAGATAATTGTGCGTAATTAGTTTATCTCCATTTTTCCAGCATTTCAAAAATTTATTGAAGTACTCAATTGCCTTACCGTTCCAGTTTTTCTTAAGATAGATTTTCCCAAGATAAAAATAAGTTCTGGCATAAAGATCTCCATTTGAATAGTTTGCAATATACAATTTCAACAATTTTTTAAACCATTTTTCGGAAAGATCATATTTACCGTAATCAAAATAGAGTTTTGAAAGAGAGAATAGTAGAAGGGGCTGGGGATTATCTTTATAAGAGGTTGAATTCACTCCGTGGAGCTCTTTAATAATTTTCAGAAGATATTGTTCGGATTTTTTAAAATCTCCTTTTTTATTACTAAATTCAGATAGCAGAAATAATCTTTTTCTTTTAAAATCTCTTTTGTAAATAGTGCTTTCTATCTTATTTTCAAATTTTTTAAAAATAATTTCTGCTCTTTTAATATTACCATTTAGTATTTCATTAAGGGTTAAAAGATAATAATATTGTGCATTGTAGTATGGGAAATTTTCGTTTTCTTTAAATTTTATCATTTTGAATATTTCGTTAAATCTGCTTTTTAGTCCATTTCTATAAAAAATACCTAAAACTTCAGTATAATTGAAAATATTTTCAATAAATTCATCGGTTTCCAAAATCTCTTTTTTAAATATATTAAATACATCATTTATCTTTCCCAAAATCAGGTCAAGATATTTTTTCTCAATAAAATCCAATCTCAAATAATCACCTTTATAAAATTTCGATTGATCCTCAAGCTCTTTCTTCATTAAATCCCATCTGTTTTCAAGAAAATAGACCTTACCTTTGAAAAATCTGTCTTTACCATTTTCAAAAGCTAAGTTTCTGTTCATTTCATCAACTATTAAGGAAGCGGCTTCGGTTTTTCCATCAATCAGGTTTAATAAGAATTTCATTTTCAGTATTTTTTGTTTGTGAATATTCGGATGTTTCCTCATGAAGTTTTCTATGATATCCGAAGCTTCTTTATAATTTTTTTTTGATAAATTTAATGTTATAAGTTCATTTATAGACTCGATTTTTTTATCATCAATTTCAAGACATTTTTTCTGATATTTTATTGCCTCGTCCCAATTCTCCATATCTCTATAATAAATCCCAAGTATATAGTTTGTATCAATATCGTCCGGATATATCTTTAAAATTTTCTTATAATACTTAAGGGCTTTTAACTGGGTTATCTCTTTTTCTCCGTAAAAATCTGCATAGACCTGAAGTTTCTCCTTCTCAGACAATTTTTCTGTGTTTTTGAGTGTTTTTGAGAAAAATATTTTCCTGTTATCAAAATCTCCGGTATACGCATATGCCCAGGCAATCTGCCTGTATCCCATTGCAAATTTTGGATCAATCTTAACTGCTCTCTTTAATGGAACAAGGCTCTCTTCATACTTTGCCTGGTTAAAAAGTCTCTTGCCCTTTATGTAGTATTTCAAAGCCTCCTGTGAAGATGTTGTGATATTTTCTATATCAGGATCAATATCTCTGTAAATTTCATCGTCGGATAATTTAAAACTCCTTTTTAACTTCCTGGTGATCCTGTCAACTGCTGAAAAGATTCTATCTGACTCCGTATCAACTGAATTTAAATCAATGAGTTCTCCCGTCTCCGAATCGATCAACCTGGTTGATATGCGAAGTGTATCTCCGGATTTGTTAAAACTCCCCGATATTATGTAGTTGACATTTCCTTCATCTCTTATCTCGTTCATCATCTTGGGTGTAAGATCGAAAAGTTTAGGTCCGTTTATCCTGTTTAAAATTCTGAACATCCTTGTTTCGGGAAGCACTCTGATAAATTTGGACTGGGCAAGGTCTGTAATAAGAAGATCATTTAAAGAGTATTTCAAAAAGTCGAACTCTTTATTTCCGGTAAGATTATTGAAATATAAAATTGCAACTGATCTCTTTTTTAGACCGTGAATCTTCACAATATTCAGCTCGAATCTGAAAATAAAAGCAAAGATAATAAGCAGGATAGCAACAGCTATCGGTGAATATTTAAGATTATTTAGGACATATTTCTGTATTCTTTGCAAAACAGGTGCCTCGCTGTAACTTTTCTCCTCCAGCTCGTTTTTCACCTCTTCACAACTCTTATAACGGTATTTAAGCTCCTTCTCCAGACATTTCATTACAATCTTCTTCAAAAAAAGTGGAATATTCCCGCTCTCCTCTTTTTTAAATTTCGGCAGCTCGTTCAGGTGCTTTTGGAGATATCCCAGATCACTGTCAGACTCAAAAAGTGAATGACCGCTGAGCATTTCATAAAGAATTATTCCAAGAGTATAGATATCCGATTGAGGTCCGGCAATCTCTCCTCTCCACTGTTCCGGAGAGATATATTGAGGCGTTCCGATAATAATCCCGGTTTGACTAATGCTCTCCCCGACAGTTGATTTTGCAAGCCCAAAATCCGTAATGTATATATGACCCTCCTTATTGATCATAATGTTCTGAGGCTTCAGGTCACGATGTACGATCCCTTTTTTATGTGCGGCACTCAGTCCATTGCATATTTTGATTGCAATATCAATAATTTGATCATGGGGTATCGGTTCGGGACTATTTATAAGATCTTTTATACTTTTTCCGTCAATATACTCCATTGAGATGAATTTAATATTGTCTATCTCACCAAAATCATAAATTCTGACAACATTTTCATGTGTAATTTCCCTGGCCAGGAGAATCTCTTTTTTGAATCTTTTAATCATCATCTCATTTGAGATGTATTCCGGCCGGATTACTTTCAGGGCGACATCGATTCCGAGTACTTTATCTTCAGCCCGATAGACACGCCCCATGCCTCCTCTGCCCAATTCCTCTCTTATTATATACCTTGTGCCGAATAGTTCACCATCTTTGAATACGGGACTGTCATCAATTATTCCCCTTGTTTGGCTGGAGTCACCGGAATCCGAAACATTTCTGAGCAGATCCTTCCCGCAATAGTTACAATAGATACTATCATTGGAGACATCTTTTAGACATCTGGGGCATTTCATATATAAAAATATAACAAGACATAACCTTAAAAGTCAATACTGGAGTGAAAAAAATTGCCTCCGGAGATATATTTTGATAGAATCGTTGAATGGAAAAAAGGAGATCAACCGTCTCATTTATAAACATGGGATGTTTTAAAAATAGTGTAGATACTGAAGTAATTGGCGGAATGTTAAAAAAAAGGGGTATGGAAGTCGTTTCTTCATATGAAAGCAGTGACTGGTTGATAATAAATACATGTGGCTTTATTAGAGATTCAAAAGAGGAGAGTATTGAGGAGATTTTTGACGCTTTTGAAAAAAAGGAGAGAAATGAGGTCAAACATATTGTAGTGATGGGATGCCTGGTACAGAGATATTATGATGATATAAAAAAAAGTTTTAAAAATGCGGATATTCTGTGGGGAGTCAATGACACAGAGGAACTTGCCGACCTAATAGCAAAAGGCGGAGAAGGATCATACAAAGATAGTGAATTATTTCTCTACAATGATACAAATGAGAGAATTATTACTACTCCTCCCAGCACTGCTTTTATTAAAATATCAGAAGGATGCAATATGAAATGTGCTTTCTGTTCAATTCCTTCTATTAGGGGACCTTTCAGATCCAGAAGCTTTGAATCAGTTATAAGAGAAGCGGAAAAATATAAAGAGTCAGGTTTTTCGGAAATCAATCTTATATCTCAGAATTCAACCTATTTTGGTCTCGACAGAGGTAAAACAAGAGAACTGCCGAAATTGATCTCAAAACTTTCTAAACTTGGTCTGAAATGGATCAGGATCCTGTATCTCATGCCTGAAGATGTAAATGACGAATTAATTGAGTCCATGAACCTACCGGGTGTTCTTCCCTATTTTGATCTTCCATTTCAACATGTTTCGAAGAAAATACTTAAGTCAATGAACAGGGGAAACGGAATATATGAAAACCGGAAACTTATAGATAAAATTAGGAAACGTAATAACAAAAGCATTATAAGAAGTTCTTTCATTGTCGGTTTCCCGGGTGAAACAGAAGAAGATTTTGAAGAATTAAAGAAATTCTCAATTGAAAACAGAATTGAAAGGCTTGGCGTTTTCGGATATTCAGATGAAGAAAATACACCCGCTTTCAAACTTAAACCAAAAATAAATCCGGAATTAATTAACGAAAGAAAGGAGGAATTGCTTGATATCTCCGACAGAAATATCAATTTGTATAATCAGGAGATAGTTGGGGAAACTCTTGACTTTCTTCCTCTTGGCCCCTGGGATAATAATACAACAATAGGAAGAATCTATTCACAAGCACCTGAAACGGACGGTTTAACCAGGGTTTCTGACCCATTTCAAGGAGACTACAGCGTATTCAAGGTTAAAATAACCGGATCTGACCATGAGCTGGTCCAGGCGGAGAAAATATGAAAAATATCAAAATTTCAATTGCAACATTTTTCGGTATTGGCAGATTTCCGATTGCACCGGGAACACTTGCATCACTGGTAACGACCGGGGTTATTTTTGTTTTATTCCATTTTACGAATCCATCAATTATTACAAGATCAATATCAGTCTTTTTGATTTTTTTGATAGGAATACCCTGTGCTGATGCAGCGGAAAAATTTTTTGGGAAAAAAGATCCTGGAATTATTGTCATTGATGAAGTAGCCGGGCAAATGATAACTTTTCTGTTCCTTTATCCGGATTTCACCCGAAGATCCATCCTGATTTTCATCACAGGTTTTCTCCTTTTCAGAATATTTGATATTTTAAAACCTTTCCCTGTAAACCTGGCTGACAGGCTTAATGGAGGTTTCGGAATAATGCTCGATGATATAGTTGCGGGACTCTATTCTTTGGGCTTCCTTCATCTTTTGATCAGACTATTTAATTAAATCGTATCTGTATCTGTTTGTATTTTTTGAACAAAATAAAGAGATACCACACTTAAAACAGAACCTGCAATAAATGGTATCCTCCTGTCCAGCATCCAGAGCATACCCCCGATAAATGGGAGAATAACAGCAGCCACATGATTGATTGTAAACCCTATCGCCATCGAGGGGGCAATATCTTCGGGATCTCCCGTCTTCTGAAAATATGTTTTAATACCAATGGAGAAATTAAAGAAAACATTATCCAGAATATATAGAATCCCTGCAAGGAGAGCACTTTCTACAATTGCATAGAGTGAAAAAATGACTATCAGGCTCCCATATTCCGCTGAAAGAACTTTTCTTTCTCCGAATCGGTTTATCGCCTTTGCAATAAATGGAGTGAAGAAATAATTGATCATATTATTAACTACGAACAGAGCAGTGATCATTAATACTGAATAATTGAAGTGTTTTACCAGAAGAAATATTGCAAAAACGATAAATATCTGTCTTCTTGCTCCTGCAAGAAAATTCAGAATGTAAAATAACCGATATTTTTTTTTGAATACCATCTTCTTCTTTTGAACCGGCATTTTCCTGTCGGAAGGATCAATGAAGAGAGATATAAGACCAATGGAAAGAACCAATGTTCCCGTAATCATGAACAGAAAGTAATAAGGGACTAATTTTGCTAACAAA
>CAZNLS010000080.1:0-10817 GCA_964573895.1 uncultured Clostridia bacterium | reverse complement strand
AAGAGTTAGTTCATTTAATTCCGACAGAGCTGAACGTATCGCAACATATAGCACTGTTTTTTCCTTCCCCAAATAACCAACAGTACCCGAATACCAGCCGCGATCGAATGATTCGTTTTCTCCTAAAATCTTCATCGCTTTTTCCACAGGCTTTCCTGAAACGGCAGGTGTAGGCATTAATGCTAAAACCAAATCACCATCCGTCACACCTTCCCTGATCTTACATTCTATTCCTGTACAAATATGCTGTAAAGTAAATAATTTCAATGACCGCTTTTCCGACATTTTGATTTTGCTGCATGAACCCGCCAGCTTTTCAACAATATAGTGTTCCACTGCATTCTGCTCACGAATATCTTTTGCAGAACTCATAAGTTCCTTTTCAAAATAATCTGTTTCGGCATTCTCTGATGAAACCGGCCTTGTCCCGGCAACAGCTTCCGTATAGACATTCAAACCTTCCCGCTTAAAGAGAATTTCGGGAGTGGAGCCAAGGAAATGTGTCTTTCCGTTAAAAACAAACATGAACAGGCTGCATTTTTCACTATGTCTTCTGAGATTATCAATAAGAAGAAATTCATCAATATTATTTTTAAAAACCTGTTTTACACACCTTGCCGCTACAATTTTGTCAATCTTTTCCTCTTCAATCTTCTGTAAATATTTTTTAACACTATTTTTCCACTCCCGGGATTCCGGCATCTCCGTCTCATTTTCAATTGCCGGAAGCTTTGTAGTTAATTCTCCATTCTTAAAATCAATTTTTTTAAATAGTGCAAAAAATTCTTTTTTATTATATTTGGATTTATCAATATTGAAGATCAGCCTGCTCCCGGATTCATCTCTGATAATTTCTATTTCAGGAACATAGAAGTGCATTGTCCCAAAGCTTTTCCATCTCTCATCGCGGATCTTCTCATAAAAAGATACTCCGCCGTAGAAACGACATCCATCGGGAAGAAGTTCAATATATTTCCTAATATTTTTAAACAGCTGTTTTCTGTCATCTCCGTTACTGCCATTAACAGTCAGAAGTCTTCCACATCCAGCAATTTCAATATAGGGTGTTTCCCTGTTTCTCAAATAAAATTTTGTTTCAAACAGCTGTCTTCCGACCCACAACAACGGATCAGTTCCATCAATCAGGATTTCAACTCGATGAAAGCGTTCTTTCCCGGGAATATTTTCAATCTGTACTGTAATATCATTTATTTTTTCATCCGGAACCCTTGGGGAAAACACCTTCTCTCCAAAAGGTCTCAAAATCATTGCTTAACTCCCCGGTAAAGTGTAACTGCTCCAAATGCAAGTGATTTGTACAGACATTCCGAAAAACCGCTTTCCATCAACAATTTGACAAATTTTTCACCATATGGAAAAGATTCGATGGTTTTGTCCAGATATTTGTATGCTCCGAAATTTCCGGAGATCACTTTTCCGATAAACGGTATGAAGGTCCTCAGGTAAGCAATGTGCAGCTTTTTTATAATTCTGTTGGAAGGGAGTGAAAATTCGAGTACGAATATTTCTCCTCCCTTTACCAGTACTCTTTTCATTTCAGATAAAACTTTTCCCGGATCAGGCATATTCCTGATCCCGAATGCAATGGTTGCAACATTGAATGAGCTGTTTTTAATAGGAGTATTTACTGCATCCGATCTCAGCATGTCAAAATTCCGGTTAAGATTCAAATGATCGATTTTTTCTTTACCTGAAATAAGCATCTTTTCCGAAAGATCCGTTCCGCATGCATACTCCAGGTTGTTCGTATTCTTCATAAAAGAAATGATCACATCACCTGTACCGGAAGCAAAATCGATCAGACGAATATCTGATTTTGATTTTGTTAAACCGGTTATTTTCTTTCTCCAGCGGGTGTCAAGACCAAATGAAAGAATCCGGTTTAAAATATCATATTTTCTGTAGATGGAATCAAATATCTTCCATGATTCCTCTTTATTGAATTCGGTAATTGTTTCAGATCTTCTCATCAAATTAATGACCGATAATAGCATATCCCCTTATCTAATTCAATCCCGGCAAAGTGCAAATGCAGGTAAATAACTTTTAGCGGAATCAGAATTTTATTTTCTCCCCAAATAGGATATGATAGATTGTTTTTATGAAAAGGAGATAAAATGTCAGTAAAAAAACACTTAATCCTTATTGCTGTTTTTTTATTGTCAGGGGTAATTATTTACGGACTGACATATAAAGACATTATTAAAAACTTCAGGTACAGAAATCTCGGCCCTTTTAGGACCGGATCATGGATTTCATGCATAGCAGTTCCTCCTATGGATAAACCCGGGTATAAATACACATATTACATAGGTGCCAGAAACGGAGGAGTCTGGAAAACGATCAATAGCGGTACTACATTTGTCCCGGTTTTTGACAATCAAAAAAGTCTCTCCATCGGTGACATTGCAATTGATCCGCTAAACCCCGAAGTGATCTGGGTAGGAACAGGGGAATCGTTTAATGCACGATTATCACATCCGGGAGACGGGATATACAGGTCGGAAGATGGAGGAAAAACATGGAAACATATGGGTCTTTCGGACAGCCAGCATATTGCAAAGATCGTAATTGATCCCAGGAACACAAAAAACATCTATGTAGCAGTAATGGGTCATCTTTTCAGCCCCAACAAGATGCGCGGCGTTTACAAGAGCACGGATTCCGGCAAAACATGGGAACGTGTTCTTTACATCGGACCGGACGCAGGAGTGATCGATCTTAAAATCAACCCGAAAAATCCCAGGATTCTTTATGCTGCTTCATATGAAAAATACAGGTATCCATGGCATTTTGAGGCTGGCGGGGAAAAATCAGGAATTTACAGAACAAAAAACGGAGGAAAAAGCTGGCACAAACTTAAAAGCGGACTCCCAAATGGAAAATTGGGAAGAATAGGCATTGATATTTTTAATCCTGATCCGGATATATTATTTGCTGTTATTGAAAATCTCAATCCCCGTCCCGGGATCAAAAAAAAAATTGAAAACAAAACATTCAACAAGATGAAAGATCCCTATTTTGACACTCTTATAGGGGGAGAGATATACAAAAGTCAGGACGGCGGCGATAACTGGAAGAAGATGAACGGGAAAAAGGACAATGTCAGTTCCAAGGCTGCATATAGTTTTAATAAAGTATCTGTTGATCAGAAGAACAGCAGCCATATACTTGTAACCGGCATTAATATGAGCTCATCTTTTGACTCCGGGAAAACCTGGGTGGATTTAAAATGGCCTCCGAAAAAGTTTTTCTTAAATATGTTCGGAGATGTCCGCACTTTCTGGATTGACCCTAATGATCCCGAACACATGATGATTGGAAGTGACGGCGGCCTCTATGTAAGTTATGACGGTGGAAAAACCGTCGATCATCTATACAACATACCTCTGGGTGAAGCCTATACAATTGAAACCGATTCGGTAGAACCATATAACATTTATATCGGCCTCCAGGATCACGAGGTCTGGAAAGGTCCTTCAAACGGATGGTCGGGAAGAATAACAATTGAAGACTGGACACTGGCCGGAAAATGGGACGGAATGTTTTTCAGCGTGGATCAAACTAATAACAGATTCGGATATACAACTACACAATTCGGCGGTCATCTCAGAGTCGATATGCTGAAGGGAAGCCGTAAGGATATAGAACCAAAGACAGAGAAAGGAAATAAGCCATATCGTTTCCCCTGGACACCGGTAATTATTGTCTCAAAACACAATCCTCAATTGCTCTTTGCCGGAAGCCAATACCTCCTGATGTCTCCCGACAGAGGCGATCACTGGACAGAAATTTCAAAAGATTTGACCACAAATAATGATAGGAAAATTGCAGGGAAAGGACATATGATGTACTGCACTATCACAACAATATCCGAATCACCGGTTGAAGCTGGTTTGATCTGGACAGGGACGGATGACGGAAATGTACATCTGACAAAGGGTTATGGAAAATCCACCTCGGATCTGACAAAAAATCTTAGCGATGCCGGATGTCCGGGGAATTACTGGACTACTTCTGTTTTTGCTTCACATCACAACTCAAAAAAAGCCTACTTATCCAAATCGGGATTTAAATTTGATGATTTTACTCCTCTCATTTACATGACTGATGATTCGGGAAAGAGCTGGCATAAAATTACAGAAGGTTTGCCCGAAGCACCTGTAAACTGCATTGTTGAAGATAAAATAAATCCGGATCTGTTATTTGCCGGAACAGACAAGGGAATATATGTCAGTTTCTCAGCAGGGAAAGAATGGATTCCTTTTAATAATAATATTCCACAGGTTCCGGTGAAAGATATTAAAATCCAGGACAGGGAGAATGATCTTGTGGTTGCGACATACGGAAGAGGTGCATGGGTCACTGATATATTACCCCTTAGATATCTAACAAAAAAATCTTTGAATCACTATGCCTATCTGTTTCCAATTGAACCAAAACCCCAGATTAACCACTCCCCTAGAGCATACTGGGGAAATTATACACTATCAGGAGACAGGCCGGTTATAACACCAAATGAAAAAAACGGGACTATTATCTATTATCTTGTAACAAAATTGCTGAAAAGTCATCCTTTCCTCACTATAAAAAACATATATGGCAAAGAGTTAATATCATTCTCGTTAATAAAAGATCCCGGCCTGCACTCATTGACATGGGAGAGAGCAGGAATAAAACCGGGGATTTACATCGCAATTTTTAAACTTGGTAAATTAACAATGAAAAGAAAAATCATAGTTAAAAAAAGATTTGACTGGACAGTTGGCAGAATTTCCCTAAAAGGAGAATGAGCTCAACACAGGATTGAGAAAGATTCATATTTTGATATAATATTTTTATGGGGAAACTGAATTTTAAGGATAAATGGGTTCTTGTGACCGGTGCCTCCAGCGGGCTCGGAAGAGCTCTTGCCATTGAACTGGCATTAAAGGAGGGATCAAACCTTGTGATTTCAGCTCGCAGGCAGGAGAGACTGATTGAACTTCAGGGAATAATCAAATCAGAATCAGGAAGAGAGGTTATTGCTGTTAAATCCGATCTTTCAGATCCGAAGAGTGTTAAGAATTTGTTTTCCACCAGCACTGAAAACAGAAAATTATTTGCTGTTATAAACAATGCAGGGGTCACAGATTTTGCACCAACGGATATCTCAAGAATTGAGAATTATAACAGGATAATAGAGGTTAATTTCAAAGCATTAATGACACTGTCTCTTACTTTTTTACAATATTTTAATAAACAGGGAGAAGGAGCAATTCTTAACATAACAAGTATGGGCGGACTGTTTCCTCTCGTTTATCAAAATATCTATTCTGCCTCCAAACATGCAGCACAGGTATTTACAGAGATTTTGAGTGCCGAGAACGAGAATAAAAATATTATTATTTCTTCGTTTGCTCCCGGAGGTATTGTTACAGAGATGCTGGAATACACGGGCCTGAATAAAAAAAGAGGCTCAGATAACCTCTTTAACCAGAGTCCTGAGAAAGTTGCTAAATCTGCAATAAAATCCTTCAAAAAGGGGAAATTGTTAGGGATTCCGGGGCCATTATATTCAACCGGCCTTCAATTAAAGAGAGTCCTGTCAAGAAAACTTCTCCTGAAACTCCTCAAAAACTCATACAAGTAGATTTATTTATTCTCTTTTTTTTTACGTTCTTCTATGATCTTTTCAGCAATGGAATTCGGAAGGGAGGCATATTTTAAAAATTCAATAGAGTAGTTTGCTCTTCCACTTGAAATTGTTCTTAATGTAGAAGCATATCCGAAAACCTCCATGAGGGGAACCTGCCCGCTGAGTTTCTGAGAACCTTTCCTGAATCTCCTCATATTGTCAATCCGGCCACGCCTCCGGTTTAAATCTCCTATAATTTCTCCCATAAAATCATCGGGAGTATTTATTTCAATTTTCATCATCGGCTCCAGCAATTTAGGTGAAGTCTTTTTTATTACTTCCCTCAGAGCTATCTCCGTACAATTCCGAAATGCCATTTCGCTTGAATCTACCGGATGAAAACTGCCGTCAATCAGAATGAATTTCAAATCAACCATCGGATATCCTGCAACCAGCCCCTTCTCAATTACCGCACGAAATCCTTTTTCAACAGCGGGGATATATTCTCTCGGAATATTTCCTCCTTTTATCTTGTTAGAAAATTCAATTCCCTTTCCGGCGTTAGGTTCAATTCTAAAATCTATGTGAGCATACTGACCGTGGCCGCCGGTCTGCTTTTTGAATTTGTATTCATGTCTGGCCTCTTTTGTTATAGTTTCCCTCAACGCAACTGCAGGTTCACCGACTTCTACTTCAACTTTATGTTCATTTTTCAGTCGATCTACAATTACTTCAAGATGAAGTTCTCCCATCCCGGAAATTACGGTTTCTTCTGTCTCATGATCATATTTTACTTTAAATGAGGGGTCTTCAAGTTCCATCTTATTCAGAGCGACACCGAGCTTATCTCTGTCTTTAATTGTCACAGGAGAGATTCTCAGATCAACAACAGTTTCAGGATAGTGAATATTCTCAAGAATAATGGGACTATCCTCATCACAAAGTGTATTTCCTGTAGTTGTAAACTTTGTACCTATGAGAGCTGCAATATCTCCTGCCCTGATCTCTTCCAGCTCATCCCTCCTGTTTGCATGGATTCTCATTATCCTTCCGACTCGCTCTCTTTTATCTTTTGTAGAATTATAGATGTAGTTTCCACTCTTTAAAATACCGGAATATACACGGATAAATGTCTGCTGACCCACAAAATTATCATTTATTATTTTGAACGCCAGTGCTGAAAACGGTCTCTTCCAGGAAGGCTTCCTGGACAATGTTACATCACTATTATCTCTATTAAATCCAACCACAATTCCTCTGTCAATCGGTGAAGGCAGAAAATTGACGACTGCATCCAGAAGAAGCCGCACTCCCTTGTTTTTGAACGCAGTACCGATAAATACCGGGGTTATCAATAACTTGAGAACAGACTTCCTCGTAGCAGAAATAATATCATCGGGGGTAATCTCTTTTCCTTCAAGATACTTTTCCATTATAGTATCATCAAAGTCCGAAAGTTTTTCTATGAGTTTCTCTCTTGCTTCATCAGCTTTATTTCTATACTCTTCAGGAATGTTTCCGATAATCTGTTCAAGTTTGTTATATGTTACAGCCTTCATTTCAATGAGGTCTATGATACCGGAAAAGTCCTCTTCATTTCCTATCGGCAGCTGGTAAGCAATTGCATTTGCCCCAAGCATCTCATTCATCATTTTTATGGCATTATGAATATCAGCTCCCTGTCTGTCCATTTTATTAACAAACGCTATCCGGGGAACCTTATAACGGTCAGCCTGATGCCAGACAGTTTCACTTTGAGGTTCAACCCCGTCAACAGCGGTCAGAACCATTACAATGCCATCAAGAACCCTAAGAGACCTTTCAACCTCAAGTGTAAAATCTATATGCCCCGGAGTATCTATCAAATTTATCTGATGCTCCTTCCATTTAGCCGTTATCGCTGCCGAAGTGATAGTGATTCCTCTCTCCTGTTCCTGCTTCATAAAATCCATTACAGCCTGTCCGTTGTGCACTTCTCCCATTCTGTGAGTCAATCCTGTGAAAAACAGAATTCTTTCGGTCGTGGTCGTTTTTCCTGCATCAATATGAGCAACAATACCGATATTTCTAATTTTCGAAATTATAGAATTTTCCATCCTGCTATTCTCCTAATATATATGTTTCCTCTTAACCCCTGAAAATATTTATTCTAAAATGCCCCGGTTAAGGGACAGTAAGTGAATTTTCGGTCTCGGAAAAAAACTATTTTACCACAGTATTGAAGAAAAAGGAATGATTCCCCCGGAATTAAAAATTTCTTCTATTTTTTTTTCCTCCCGAATAGAGAAGGAAGAACTTTTTTCAGTTTTTTCTGTGCATCACCGATAAAATCTTTTGCAGTGGTACCTGATATTTCATGCAGCTTCCTTTTCGCGAGTTGGTGGTCTGATTCAATTTCAAGAGCCTTCCTGAAATAACCTTCAGCTCTTTTCATGAGACCCTCCTGGTAAAAAAGCATGCCAAGACCGGCATATGGTTCCGCATTCCAGTCTTCAAGTTCAGCTGCCTTTAAAAGGTTTTGTTCCGCCTCCCGTCTCTGCATCTGGATATTGGTTTGACACAGGCCAAGCAGTAGATAATAATCTGCTTTGGGATCCATTTCAACAGATTTTTTTAAGATTGATGCTCCAATTTCATATTTTTGCTGCTGATAAAGAGTTTTTGCCTTTTTGTAATAACTCTTTGCAAGCTCATGAGGGTCTTCTTCTTTCTTTTCATCAACAGGTTCATCACGGAATCCGTTTTTTTCGTACTCAGCTCTCAATTTATAGTCTGAAATTACCTCATATGCTCTTTGTCCTCGTGCTCTTAAAAAATTAAATTTCTCTTTTAGTGCCGGGTCCTGAATAAGGTTTGCATTTTCCTCTGAAAATTCAAGCCTGAAATTATAGTAGATATCCTCAATCTCTTTTTGTGTGGCGGTTTTTGCAAGACCAAAGAACTCGAAATGATCAACCTCTCTACTCTTAATAAAATTAAAGAGGCTTTCGGCCATTTCTACAATTTCATTAATACTTTTGGCTTCCATGATAGCTCCTCTTTTTAAATTCTATCAGAATATAATATTTATTCAATTATTATTATTTAGAATTGACCCCGGAAATTACTTTTTCAATCAGCCGGATAAAATCTGAATGCACTCTTTCAGCAGTTTCGGTTACTTCTTTATGATCAAGGGGAGAATCGGTTATTCCTGCGGCATAATTTGTTATGCAGGATATCCCGTTTACCAGGACACCCATATGCCTGGCTGCAATGCTTTCGGGAACCGTAGACATTCCAACCGAATCCGCCCCAATTGATGCAAGCATTTTTATCTCTGCCGGAGTCTCATAAGAAGGGCCTCTCAAGCCTGCATAGACACCCCCTTTTAACGATATACCAAGTTGGTTCCCCGCTTCAGAAATTATTCCGGCTGTTCTTTTATTGTACACTTCCGACATATCCGGAAACCTTGGTCCAAGTCTCTCATCGTTTTCTCCGTGAAGAGGATTCACACCCATCAGGTTTATATGATCTTCTATTATCATCAGATCACCCGGTTTAAATTCCCTGTTTATTCCTCCGGCTGCATTTGTAAGAATTATCTGCTTCACTCCCATCCGGCACAACACTCTTACGGGAAATACTACATCTTTTATATCGTGACCTTCATAAAAATGATAACGCCCCTGCAACACTATAACAGGAACGCCTTTGCTGCTACCCTTAACCAGATTTCCCTTATGCCCCTTAACCGATACCTTTTTAAACCCGGGAATTTCAGAATAGGGAATAGTGATTCTGTTCTCAAGCAATTCGGCAAATTTCCCTAGTCCGGACCCAAGGACTATACCGATTCCGGGAATATCACCGGCAGCAGATTCTATAAATTCAGCTGCAATGGAAATCTTATCATATTCATTCATTGTCAACTCCGCTTAATTAAATAAAAAACTCTGTCCGGGAAACCGGATTCCCTCAAAATCAAAATAATCAATAATTGAGACTCCTATATCGGAAAATGTAAGTCGTATTCCAAGATTTTTTTGAATTATATTTTTGCCTAACACCAGGAGTGGAACATACTCCCTTGTGTGATCAGTTCCCATAAATCCCGGGTCACAGCCATGATCCGCAGTAATAATCAGCAAATCATCCGCAGATAATTCTTTTAATAAAAGTCCAAGCTCTATATCAAACATTTCAAGGGCTTTTGAATAGCCCGATATATTTCGCCTGTGCCCGAATCTCATATCAAAATCTACAAGATTTATAAAAATAAATCCTTCTTTTCTTTTTTTAAGCTCTCTCATCAGGAGATTCATTCCGTCAGAGTTGTTACGGGTGTGAAATGAAACGGTTAAACCCCTTCCTGCAAAAATATCTTCAATCTTACCAATCCCGGTGACTTTAATGCCGGAGTTTTTTATATAGTCCATAACAGTTTCAGAAGGAGGTTCCATGGGAAAGTCCCTGCGGTTTGATGTTCTTTCAAAGTTGCCGTCTTCCCCGACAAACGGTCTTGCAATAACCCTTCCTATATTAAATTCATCACACAATTCTCTCGTAATTCTGCAGATTTCATACAATTTTTTTACCGTGATGACTTTTTCATGGGCAGCTATCTGAAAGACACTGTCAGCGGAAGTGTAAATTATCGGCTTTCCGGTTTTTATATGTAAATTCCCCATTTCTTTGATAATTTCGGTTCCGGAAGCAGCCCTGTTCCCGATAAAACCTTTCAGACCGGTCATGTCCAGAAATTTTTTCATCATCATTTCTGAAAAACCGTCCGGGAAAACCGGGAACTCTTTTTCGGTAATAAGTCCCATCATTTCCCAATGCCCTGTCATTGTATCTTTTCCCTTTGATTTCGAACCCATCTTTCCATACATTGCTTCCGGATTTTCAACTCTTCCATATTTTTCGAATCCTTCGATATTAAGTAATCCCAAACGGGTGAGATTAGGAATATTCAGATTATTACTGTTTTCCAAAAGAGTTTTTAGTGTATTGGCACCTTCATCTCCATAATCAGCCGCATCGTGCATCTCTCCAACCCCGACACTGTCCAGGACAATGAGAATGGCTCTCTTCATCCGCGTCATTAAAAAAAATTATCACAGTAAGAATTGAAAGTCAAAAGACATTTTATACTTTGGGGAATGATGATTGTTGTACAAAATTCAGAAATATT
>CAZNLS010000079.1:0-11030 GCA_964573895.1 uncultured Clostridia bacterium | reverse complement strand
TTAGTATTTTTCTTTTCATCTTTACCTCCTGACATTTATATGCATATTTGATGCCAGATTTTTCTTGAAAATATGTCCTTTATTTATTACATATTTTTCAATGTATTAGTTTAAGGTGTTTAAAGGTTGAGTTTTGAAATTATCTTGTCACGTAGGTTGTTGATTTCGTCGATCAGAATTCCACTTTTTTCTACAATATAAAAAGGAGTTTTCCCATCTTTTTTTACACCTGCACGTGTATCGAATGGTAGCCGGGCAATTATTTCATGTCCAAGTTTTTCGGAAATACTGGAACTGCTGTTTGGAAAAAGTTCAGTCTTTTCATTGCAATGAGGGCATATGAAATACTTCATATTTTCTACAATTCCTATTACTTTTGATTCTATTTTATCCGCGCCAAACATATTTATCATTTTTTTAACATCGGCAATTGAAGCTTCCTGCGGAGTTGTTACAATTATTCCTCCGTCCAGATCAACTTTTTGCATTATTGAAAGAGGTACATCGCCCGTCCCCGGCGGGAGGTCTATCAGAAGGATATCAATATTATCCCATTTGACATTTGTAAAAAACTGAACAATCAGCTTGTTTGCCAAAGCTCCCCGCCATATCAAGGCCCTATCCTGCTGAGTTATAAATCCGACAGACATTATTTTTAAACCGAACAGCTCAACAGGTATCATCAATTCATCTTCTGCTGTAATTTTTTCATTTTCAATTCCCAGCATCAGTGGAATATTCGGGCCATATATATCTGCATCAAGAAGCCCAACTTTAAGCCCCTTCTTTGCAAGTGCGAGGGCAAGATTTACGGTAACTGTTGATTTACCCACTCCACCCTTACCACTGGCAACAGCGATAATTTTTTTTGCGTCAATTTTAACTTTATTAAATAACGAGTTATCAGTAACCATGTTTTGATCAGGCATTTTTCTCCGGCTTTTTATATACAGAGATTTTCCAATCAGGGAATAGAGTATATAAAAAAGCGATAATACAGTTTATTATACTTTTAATTTATTATTTTTTTTATTTTAATTATGGAGCTGTAATTGCATCTACCGGACATACTTCAACACAGGAACCGCAGTCGGTACATTTTTCAGCATCGATCACATAATGTTCATCTCCCATTGAAATAGCTTCAACCGGACATTCGGCTTCACAGGCTCCGCAGCTGATACATTCATCAGTAATTTTGTGTGCCATAAATCCTCCTGTAAAAAAAGCTATTTTAAATCCAAAACGGGACTTTGTCAATTATTTAAAAAAAATATTTAATTTTATCTTTATACCGGATAAAAGATTCCTGTTTTTGTTTTTTTTGGTTCCCTGATGTGCTATACTAACCTGTTTGCCAAACCTTTTGGATAAGTTCTATGGAATTCGGATCAATAATTTTTTTAACATTATTTCTGCCGCTTTTTCTCCTTTTGTATTTTTTGGTTCCAGGAAGGCTAAAACTGATAGTATCTGTTTTTTGCGGATTTATTTTTTATTATTGGAATGCAGGGAATGGAATTCTCATTCTTTTTTTTTCAATATTATTTAATTTTTTACTTGGAAGAATAATCAGTAAAAAAAAAGATCGGGGAGGAGCAGGTGCAGTATTAGCAGCAGGCGTTATTATTAATATAGTGCTGCTGATTTATTTTAAATATCTTAATTTTTTTTTGAACAATCTTTTTTCTCTATTTTCATCTGATTTAAGTTTTCATAACGGAACTTTTTCCTGGTTTCCGTACGGAATATCGTTTTTTACATTTGTTGCCATTTCCTATTTAATTGATATTTACAGGGGTGGATACAGAGCTTTTTCCAGATTATCAGACGCTGCATTTCTATTCTCTTTCTTTCCGAAAGTGATGGCAGGCCCGATTACTATGCATGCATCTTTTTCTCCTTCCATCTCAGAGAAAAGGGTTTACATATATGATTTTGATAACGGTATTCGCAGGATAATTTACGGGTTGGCAAAAAAAATCCTGATTGCAGACCATATCCTCAAGGTGGCAAATAATATATTTTCAATCCCTTCGGGTGACCTCACTTTGGGGCTCTCCTGGCTTGGGGCAATTTCTTATACTCTTGCTATTTTCCTTGATTTTTCAGGATACAGCGATATAGCGATCGGGATCGGGAGGATACTTGGATATCAAATTCCTGAAAACTTTAATTATCCCTATATCTCTGTTTCAATAAAGGAGTTTTGGAAAAGATGGCATATTTCTCTTTCAAATTGGCTTCAAACTTATCTCTTCCTCCCTACAGCCTATTTAGTGATGCGAAAAATAAAAGTTGATAGATTTGGGGGAATGAAAATAGAAAATATTGCATATATAACTGCTTCATTTCTGACTATGAGCCTGTGCGGTCTGTGGCATGGTGCCTCCTGGACTTTCATTTTGTGGGGGAGTTTTCACGGTATACTCCTCGTTTTTGAGCATCTATTTTTAAGAAAGTTTATGAGGAGAAAAAAATATTTTTTTATTAAATGGACTTATGCTCAACTTATGATTATTGCCGGGTGGGTAATTTTCAAGTCAGAGAGTGTTTCGTATGCCATTGAATATCTGAAATCCATGACCGGATTTGGATCAGGAACAGGAAAAGTTTATTTCCCCGAATTATATCTTAACTCTTATGTGGCTATTCTTCTTGTTTTAGGCATCATTGTCTCTTTTCCACTTACAAAATATATAAAAAAATTAACAGTTAATTTTACAGATTTTGGCCAAATAGTGATAAATGTTCAAAGGACAATTATTCCTGCATTACTCTTCCTGTTTATATTGATTGAGATTTCTTCAGGGACATATAATCCGTTTATTTATTTCAGGTTTTGAATGATTTAATATGGAAAAAAGAAAAAGTGAATTTAAAGTATCTATATTATTTGTAATTATTATAGTGATTATTTTATCTCCTTATTTTAACAGGATATTTAATGTTTATTCTCCGGGCAAACTGGATGAGAAGAGGAGAAAAGTAACAATACCGCAGTTTAATATTTTGTCAATGAAAAGCTATTTGGACCAATATACAAAATTTTTTGAAAATAAATATGATTTCAGAACTTTTTTTATCAAAATTAACAGTCTCTTAAAAATTAAACTTTTCAATATTTCTCCGGTTGATAGAATTATGCTCGGGAAAAAAGGGTGGTTATTTATTAAAAAACTGAGAGAGAATGAGAGAGTTATCGACTATTCCATATCGATAAAAATGTTCAGAAGAGATGAACTTGAATTCTGGGGGAAGATCTTTGAGGAGAGGAGGATTTGGCTTAGGCAGGCCGGAATAAAGATGTTTGTCGTTATTGTTCCAAATAAGAGTACAATATATCCTGAATATCTGCGCGACAGGATAAAAAGGGTTACAAGCCAGGTGAGAACCAATCAGCTGGTCAATTATTTTAGATATAATACCGGTGTAGTTGTTCTTGATCTCAGAAAAGTTTTGATTACCGAAAAAAAGAATGGTCTCCTCTATTACAAAACAGATTCTCACTGGAACTGGCGGGGTGCTTATATCGGTTACAGGGAGATCATTAAATATCTTTCAAAATTCTATCCTGACAGCAGAGTAAAAAATTTTGATTTTTTTATCAGAAAAAAAATCTCATTTCCACGGGGAGGTGACCTTGCCTCAATGCTATCATTACAGAAATCGATCTATAGGGAACCGTTCTACAGATTATTTGCAGGAAAAGAGGTGGAAATCAATAAGACAGGTTTGAGCTGGTTTAAGAGAAAGAAGGTTGATGTATTAGTGACAAGAAACAGTTCCGGCCTTCTTCCAAAAACCTTAATGATACATGATTCTTTTGGTAACAGGTTAAGGAGATTGCTCTCAATTCATTTTTCTGAGATTATTTATTTACGAGACTGGGGGTTTAACATGTTTCCCGAAGTGATCAGGAGAGAAAAACCCAAAATTGTGATCTTTGAAATCGCAGAAAGATTTCTCCATAATTTCAAATTAAAGAACCCCGCAGAAATATCGACAATAGAGATAAATAAAACCCGGAATTAAAACGGGAGCATCCCGGATCATTTTCGTTTATTGACCCTTTTAATAAAAAGTGATAAATTATTGAATTAATTTAGAGAGGTAATCATGGTAATTGGAGAAATCGAAAGAAGTAAAACGGAAAGGTTAAGAGTAGAAGTTAGTAATTACAGGGGAGTTGATTTTGTCTCAATCAGGATCTATTATCTTGCAGATAATGGTGAATGGAGACCAACAAAGAAAGGTGTAACTGTAAAACCGGAAAAAATCGATGAATTGGTAGGATTCCTGAATAAATCAAAAGGAAAAGTGGAGAAAAAAGAGAAAGAATCTGAATGAATGAAAAAGCTCTCGAAAAACTGTTAAGATTCACAAAACAGTTTATAAAGCTCAGAACCCTGGGACACCTCTGGAATGCATTGATAAAGCTGCATTATGCAGATGTTGCTACTTTGATTGAGCATCTGAGTCAGAGTGAACGGAATATGGTTTTTGAACTTTTTTTTGAGAAAAAACTCGAAACTTCAAAATTTGCAGAAATTATCAGCGAGATAAAACCCGAGATCGCAGTGGATATTCTTTCCGGTTTTGATCTTAAAAAAATCATTCCTATACTTGATGAGCTCTCATCTGATGATGCCGCATCTTTGCTTTCATATTTTAGTGAAGAGTTCCAGATAGACATTCTTAAAAAGATGAAAAACGAGGATGCAGCGGATGTTCAGGAGCAGCTCGCCTATCCGGAAGAGTCAGCAGGAAGAATAATGTCCTCAGATTTTTTAGCACTTTCGGAATCAACCACTGCATCAGATGCAATATCAGCTATACAGTTAGCAGGCGAAGATGTGGATGTTCCTTTTTACCTCTATGTAATCAATGAAGAGGGCAGGCTTATGGGGGTTGTTTCTTTAAAACAGCTAATCCTTATTAAGCCTAAGATGAAACTAAAAGAGTTCATGAACAGAGATGTGTATAAGGTTGATGTATTCACTGACCAGGAGGATGTTGCCTCAGTTGTAGCCAATTATAACATTTTGGCAATTCCGGTGGTTGATGAGAGTGAAAAACTTGTGGGAGTAGTTACTGTAGATGATATAATCGATGTTATACAGGATGAAGCAACAGAGGATATATACAAACTCGCCGGAGTAAGCCAGGATTACAGTGTTGATCTCAGTGTTGGAAAATCAATTTTTAAAAGGATCCCCTGGTTATTTCTGAGTCTTTTTACTACCTCTATTTCAGCTTTTGTTATTTCACTTTTTAAAGGCACAATTGAACAATTTATATTTCTTGCTGTACTGATGCCTATGGTAACTGCTATCGGTGGTGTCGTAGGCAATCAGACTGTAGCAATTATGGTAAGAGAGATAGTATATGGACAGAGAGAGTGGAAAAGATCCAAAAAGGTCCTTATGAAAGAGATTATTGTTAGTCTCGGTAATGGAATTATAGTGGGAGCACTTGCCGCAACTGCAACATTTTTTTTCTTTGGGAGCTGGATACTTGGACTTATTTTTGGGGGAGCAATCATTTTCAATCTCCTGAATGGTACTTTTTTTGGAACTGTCATCCCGCTTTTTTTAAAAAAAATGAGACTGGATCCAGCCCTTGCTTCAGGCCTTGTAGTCACCATGCTTACCGATTCACTCGGATTCCTTTTCTTCCTCGGAGTTTCTACGGCGATTTTTCTTTAAAAAAAATGCCTTTGGAAAAATCCCGGGGTTTCTCACTTTCATGCAGAGTATTTAATGATCAGGATAAAATTGTTTCTATTCTGACCATGGAAAAAGGTATCATTAAAGCAATTGCTCCGGGAGCAATGAAGAAGGGGAACAGGTTCGGTTCGATGCTTGAGTTATTTACTGAGGCAGATTTCTTTTTTTATGAGAAAGAGGGGAAGGAACTTGTCACACTTTCCAAAGGTGACCTGCAAAAAAGCTATTTTGAAACGGTCTCTAATCCTTCAAATGTTTTCTATTTCTATTTTATGGACGAAGTAATCGAAAGATTTCTGCCGTTACGATTCAGGTCAGAAAGAGTGTTCAGCCTGGTGGATTCTGTCCTCAAAAGCGGAGAGAAAGGGGTAGATCCCTCCCAACTTCTTCTCTATTTTCTCATTTGGATCCTAAGGATCGAAGGAGTGATGTTTGGTTACAGGATTTGTTATAAATGTTCAAAAGAATTCAATGGAAGGATATGGATTCTGGATAATTACAATGGAGTAATTTGTAATTCCTGCAGAACAGGAGAGAAATTAACGATAAAAGAGAGTGAAATTGAATTTTTAAAATGGTCAGAAAAAAACCCGCCGAAAAATCTGATCAATTGGACTAAAACGGGAATTATCAGAAGACTTCTAATCATTTTAAAAGACAAAATGGAATTTCACGGGGAATTGAGTTTTAATTCATCCCGTTATCTCAAAGAGTTTTTGTGACCGGTAAGAATCAATTCTAAGATATTATCCAACTGTTTCCTTTAACAATTAATCTTTTTTCATCTAAGAATACTTCAACTCCACTACCCCCCGATCTGAAATCTGTGACTATATCGACATGCTGTGCAGATCTGTTTGCAAGTCCACTTGCATAGAATTTTTCCATTTCCCTTTCTACAGATTCTGCTGAAGTTGTGTCCACATAACATTCCGGGTAACTGTCCCCGATTGCAATATGAAGGGTGCCTCCCACTTTTTCAACAAATAACGGATGCTTAAGTGCCCTTTTAAGGCCCGGATTCACTCCGAAAGCAACTTCTCCCAAACGTTTTGACCCATGATCGGTTTCGATTATTCCTTTTAAAGTTTCGTGTGATCTGTTTGCCCGATAGTCTGTAATTTTGCCCTCCTCAAATTTGAGATAAATACCTTCGATTGTGACACCGTTATAATATACCGGCAGGTCTACAAATATTTCACCCTGCACCGAATTTGCGTTTGGGCTTGTAAATACTTCACCATCCGGGAAATTTCTTTTTCCTAAACATTTGATAATGTTTCTTTCTGAAATATCCATATTTAGTTCAAGTTTCTTGTTTGAATCAGGTGAAAGAGTGACAATTTTTACAGATTTAGAACCCTGAAGGATATCATAGATTGGATCTTCCAGTTCTTCAAGCATAGCAGGATCAGTCGTGGAAGCATCGAGAACTGTATCAGTGTATTCTTTCATGCTCATACCTTCCATGTCTGCAAATGCATTTGTGGGAAAAAGAGTAAGAATCCATTTTTTTGACAACCTTATTTTCTTGAATTCCATATCGGCTCTCTGCAGTTCGGCTGCATTCTCTTTTGGAAGTGATGCGAAAAGTGAAGGGTTTTCCGAACCGAGGATTTCAATATATTTGGTCATTGCATGATATCTATCTCTGTGCCAGTCCGGAACTCTCTTTATCTGTTCGGTTGTCCCGTTGCGTGTTATCGAGGCTCCCCAAACCTGCCCCCTGTTATTGTCCGGGGCAACAATATTAATATCGGCAATTCCACCTGCAGAAAAAATTTTATTCTGAAGAATTGAGATAAGAGGCCATGCTATATGCTCGCCTTTTACCATTACAATATCATCATCCCCGATTCCTTCCAGAGAATGGTTGAGAAGAAAATCAGCCCAGATTTCGAGTTTTTTATCATCAATATATCTTTTCATTTTTTCACCTGTTTAATTTTAAAACTTCTGATTATAAGAATCCCGGGAATAAGAAGCAGGGTGTCTCTGATGAGCAGACGAACGGGATCACTCCCACTCATGGTTGCTGCAGTTGAAAAGCAACCGCAGTCGAATGATATTCCCCTTATCATGTTAAAAGTGATTAGAAAAATAAAGAAAATCAAAAGTGATGTAATAATTTTTGCAGAAGTTTCCGTAAAAATTCCAAATATGATAAACATTCCTGTTATGAGTTCAATCCAGGGTAAATATAGAGCGGGGAAATTTATAAGAAATTCCGGAATAACTTTGTAATTAAATATTATATCTGCAAAAGCATGAGGATTTGATATTTTATCGATTGAAGCATATATAAATATCATTCCGAGTAAAAACCTGCAGATGAATATTATTCTGCGGTCTGAGCTTACTTTGTTAATGATATTTGAAGTTTTCATTCTACTCTTTTTCAACCTCATTTCCGGATTTGATCCACTCCTCGATTCCGCCCGGGAACCTAAGCACATCTTTAACTCCCATCTTTTTTAATTTTACTGCTAAAGTCAGGGAATCTGTACAATTTATACCGGAACAATAAGTTATTATTGTTTTCCCTGCTTTCAGAAATGCACCTCTTTCAGCATAAAAAATTTTGAAATTTTCAATGGGAAAGCTATAAGAGCCGGGAATGTGACCGGCTCTGAATTTATCCACGCTACGGGCATCGAGTACAACAGTATCTTTTTTCTCCTTCATAAATTTGAACACTTCGATATCTATTGTTTCGACAGAAACATCACCGCTTTGCATTTCATGTTTATTTGTGGTGACAGGATAATATTTTTTGAACGGAGATATACCGTTTTCTGAAAAAGTGTTGAATACTGAAGCAGCGGTAAATGAGATAAGCAGAATTGTAATCAGTTCAATCGCAGATCTTTTCATATTTGGTAATAACTATATCTATTTTTCTATTTATAATCAAGGATTTTAAGAAGTTTTATCACTGGAATGAAGTGTATTTGTTGTGAAATTTTTTCATAAATATGTGATAAAAAAAATAAAAAAAAATCCACAAAATTATTTAATTCTTTTTTGCAACTATATATATACAGGTATATAGGTAAACAAAAACGTTAAAAAAACAATTTATAAAATTAAAAAAAAACGACATTTTCTTGATTATTTTTTTTTCGTTTGTTAGCATCTTTATGAGACTCAAACAAGATCTTTTTCTGGTGGATTAATGTTTTGCCTGCCGGTTATTAAATGCTTTAAGTTTTACTTTAAATAAATTAATAAAACTAAAATTTTTTTGACGGAGGTAGCATTATGAGTCCAAAAAAAACAATTTGGCAAAATTTAAAATCCAAAGGATATTCAAGGAGGGATTTTCTTAAATTCTGCTCTACTGCGGCAGTTATAGCCGGAATTGAACAGAGTTCATACGGGAAAGTAGTTAAAGCTCTTGAAACCAAAGTCAGGCCTCCAGTCATCTGGCTTCATTTTCAGGAATGCACATGCTGCAGTGAGTCATTTATAAGGTCTTCACATCCGATTGTTGCAGATGTGGTGCTTGATCTTATATCACTTGAATATACAGAAACACTTCAGGCTGCTTCAGGACACTATGCAGAGAAGAGCATGCAGGATGTGATAGATAAATTTCCCGGTAAGTATATTTTACTGGTTGAAGGATCGGTGCCAACCGCCGATGACGGAATTTACTGCACAATTGCAGGTAAAAGTGCAATGCAGATCATCAAGGAGACTTCAGAGAAAGCAGCTGCAGTAATTGCCTGGGGTAATTGTGCTTCAAACGGTTGTGTCCAGAGTGCAAATCCAAATCCGACAGGTGCGACACCTATCCAGGATCTTGTTGACAAACCGGTTATCAATGTCCCGGGATGCCCGCCTATTGCAGATGTCATGACAGGAATAATAACCCACATTCTCGTCTACGGTCAGAGTCCAAAACTTGACAGCCAGGGCAGGCCTAAAGCTTTTTACGGAAAACGTGTTCATGACACATGTTACAGGAGACCATTCTACGATGCAGGTCTGTTTGTGGAAACATTTGATGATGATATGGCGAGGAAGGGATACTGTCTTTATAAAATGGGCTGCAGAGGTCCTCTTACCTATAATGCCTGTGCTGTTACCAAGTGGAATGAAGGGACAAGTTATCCGATCCAATCCGGGCATGGTTGTATAGGCTGCGGGGAAAAAGGATTCTGGGATAACGGACCGTTTTATGAAAGACTTACAAACTTTCCGGGATTCGGAGTCGAGGCTACAGCAGATTCAATTGGTCTTGCTGCCAGTGCTGCTGTAGGAGTCGGAGTCGCGGCACATGCAGTTTCCACCAATATCCGAAAAAGAAAATTAATCAAAGAAAATATGAAAGAGTCTGTTAAAGAGGGAGGTGAAAAATGAAACGAATTGTAGTCGATCCTATCACAAGAATAGAGGGGCATTTAAGAATAGAAGCAGTTGTAAAGAATGGTAAAGTGACCGATGCATTCAGTTCAGGTACAATGGTCAGGGGAATAGAAAAAATATTAAAAGGACGTGATCCGCGCGATGCATGGGCATTTACCGAGAGGGTTTGCGGTGTTTGTACAACGGTTCATGCCCTTGCGAGTGTCAGAACAGTTGAAAATGCTCTGGATATTGTCGTTCCCGAGAATGCAGAGTTGATAAGAAATTTGATGTTCTGTGCTCAATATATTCAGGATCATGTTGTCCATTTCTATCACCTTCATGCATTAGACTGGGTAAATCCGGTTACTGCTCTAAAAGCCGATCCCGGGGAAGTATCAAAAATCGCAAAATCAATATCAAACTGGCCGAAGAGTTCGCCGAAATATTTTAAAGCGGTTCAGGACAGGATAAAAGCTCTTGTTGAGAGCGGTCAGCTGGGGATCTTTTCAAACGGATATTGGGGACATCCTGCATTCAAGCTTCCCCCGGAGGTGAATCTTTTAGGTGTTGCCCACTATCTTGAGGCACTGGAATGGCAGAAAGAGATAGTAAAAGTTCATGCCATATTCGGTGGAAAGAATCCTCACCCCAATTACCTGGTCGGTGGTGCACCGGTATCATTTAATTTGAATGAGGTTAATGCAATAAATGCGGAGAGGCTGAATTTTGTAGGGCAACTGATAAAAGATGCAGTTACATTTGTTAAAGAAGTTTATATTCCGGATCTTCTCGCCGTTGCGGGATTTTATAAAGACTGGGCTGCAATTGGCGGCGGTCTCAAAAACTATCTTGTCTATGGAGATTTGCCTACAAGAGGATATAACAATACTGATTCTTTCAAGTTCACACGCGGGGTACATCTTTGCAGAGATCGTGCAAGATTTTTGC
>CAZNLS010000078.1:0-11519 GCA_964573895.1 uncultured Clostridia bacterium | reverse complement strand
AATTTGCCGAAAAGGATAAGCCGGATGAGAAAAAATCCGAAAGCGGGCATGATTTTATTCAAAAAGATCTGGTCAAATAAAAATATAAAAAAAAACGGCGGCAAATAAATCTTTGCCGCCGTTTAGAAATCTTATTTAATTTCTTTTTCAAACCATTTGGATCTATCAGGATCTTTCGGACTTTTTACTTTTTTTGGGGGGTGTTTTTTTAGTTCTTTCAGAAGGAATTTAACTGCAACTTCAATACTGGGGTCATTTCCTTTCGCAATCTCTTCAGGTCGGTCATAAACTTCGAATCCTTCACTTGGATATACTCCGACTCCTTCAACCACATACTCTCCATTAGTATTAACAACAGCCGAACTCGGGACTGCAAATGAAGGTCCGTCTACAAGACTTGGACTCCAACCGTATCCTACAAGGCCTCCCCATGTTCTTGTTCCTATGAGTTTCCCGAGTTTCTTTTTCTTAAACCAGTATGGGAAATCATCTCCTCCTGAGGAAGAGTAGTGATTTATCAGCATTGTCATAGGTCCGTCAAATCCGAATACCGGTTCCGGCCTGAGTTCAAGATCTCTCGATTTCCAGTAGACAGTAGTCTTTTTTGATAACTTTTCAATCATTTTCTGAGGGGACCAGCCGCCGCCATTATATCTTTCATCAATAATGAGTGCCTCTTTATTACTGAAAGCATACACTCCCTTGAAAAGTTCTCTGTTTCCGTTAATTGCAGTATCAGGCACATGTATATAACCTATCCTTCCGTTAGAAAGTTTGTCGACTAATTTTCTTCTTGATTCTATATAATCAAAGTACTTCAGTCCGGTCTCACTTCTCAGGGGTTTTATCCAGAAAGTTTTTGCGTCAGATGAATTCCCGCTTTTTGAAACTGTGATAGATGTCTTCTTCCCTGCACGGTTTTCAAGGAATTTATATGGATTATTCGAAGTTTTAACAACAAAACCGTTTAATTTCAGAATGTAATCTCCTTCATTAACATCAATTCCCGGTTCAGTCAGTGGTGATCTTGTTCTTCTGTTCCAATTTTCACCTTTGTAAATTTTAGAAATTTTATAGAGTCCCTTTGTTTTATCCGGTATTAATTCTGCGCCGAGTAATCCGGTGTCAATCCTCTTTACTCTTTCAAAGTCTCCCCAGTTAACATATGTGTGCCCTACATTCAATTCTCCGACCAGTTCACCGAATATAAAGTCAAGATCGGCTCTGTGACTCAGATAGGGGAGAAGAGCGGCATATTTCTTTTTCATCCTATTCCAGTCAACGCCATGCATATTTCTGACATAGAACCAGTCGCGGTAGATGCGCCATCCTTCATTGTATATCTGTTTCCACTCTTTAAGGGGATAGATCTTCATCACTACATCTTTCAAATTCAGTTTCCCCGTGCCGGGTTTCAATTTTGGTTTCAGGTCTGCAATTCCCCATGAGCCGCGAGCCCTATATAGGAATTTTTTGTTGTCTGCCGAAAGTGATCCGTATCCTATTCCCCTCATTACGAGATCTGATTTCTTCTTTTTCATATCAAATATATAGAGTCCTCCATTACTGAAATAGAGGATCTTTCCGCCAACATCTGTAAGTCCGCCATATCTGGATATGGGAAGCGGGAATACTGTGATTCTTGAATTTATATTTTTAAAATCAATTACAACTTCAACTTTCTTTTTACCTTTTTCCTGTTTTTTCGCTTTACCTTTTTTCTTGTCTTTTTTGACAACTGCCGGTTTATTTAACTTTTCAAGATCATTCTTTTCCCTGAATAGGGGAGGCGAAGATTCACTCAATCCCAGGGCATATAACCTTGCAGTTTTGTTGTAGACAAAATCAAATTCCATAGTAGAGAAACCTGATTGAAAATTCATATCAAAATCTCTGTTAGATACAAAAAATATATATTTCCCATCAAGTGAAAAAACAGGTGAACCGTCATCATATCTCTCTGCAGTAAGTCTGGTTTTATCGCCTGTTTTTAGTGAATAGACCCATACCGAACCAAGATTATTTCCACCGGCCTTTGAATAGGTGAGCCATTTTGAATCAGGTGACCATGAAGTATCGGTAAGATTCCCTTTCCTTCCAGTGTCAACGAGAGTGATTTTTTTTGATTCAACATCAATTATCTGAAGTTTCCTGTTAATATCAGCAAAAAACATTTTTTTACTATCGGGTGACCATGTGGGCGGGAATTTCCATACTTTCGTATTTGAAGTAAGCTGAACCGGTTTCTTTTTCCCCAGAGGATCCATAAGATAAAATTCATAATCTCCTGATCTGTCGGAAACATAAACAATCCACTTTCCGTCGGGTGAAGCTACCGGGTACATCTCCCTGATACCTTGTGTTCTTGTAAGGTTAAGTGTTACAGACTCCTTTTCAGCAGGAACAGAGAAGAGGTCTCCTCTGGCATCAAAGATGGCTCTTTTGCCGTCGGAAGTTATAGTTCCTCCGAATCTTGAGATGAATTTTGAAACATTTTTAAAATATGGAAGAGTGTTCGGATTATCAAAATTAATGTTCACGCTAAGCTTTTTTGCACTCTTAGTGTTCAAATTCAGAATGTTAATATAACCGCCCTTTTCAAATGCAACGAGTCCATTATTTCCCGAAGGCCATAAAACATCAAAATCATTAAAATCGGTAATCCGGCTCTTTTTGCCGGTATCAAGGTCATATGACCAGAAATTTAGTGAAAGAGATCTGTCGGATACATAGTATATCTTATTTTTAAACCAAATCGGTTGCTGGTCTGTTCCGGGGAATGTCGTCAGTCTTTTCGAAACATTCTTAACCAGATCGTATGTCCAGACATCCTGGGCTCTTCCTCCTTTGGTTCTCTTCCACGTTCTGAACTCTCTTGCTATTGGTGTATATGTTATTTTTTTCCCGTCAGGAGAGAGAGTTCCCCCTCCGCTTTCAGGTATCTGCAGGGGTTGTTCAAGTCCTCCGTCTATACTGACAAGATAATATTTCCCCATTCTCCTTCCGTAAGGAGTGCGGTTCATACGTACCATTATCTTTTTACTATCGGGAGTCCAGTCCATAACTATATAGTCATATCCTCCACGCGGGGGCATTACACCGACATCATTATAGTATGTCAGCTGTTTAGGAACACCTCCTCTCGAAGGTATAATGTAAACCTGTCTTGAGCCTGAATATTCACCTGAAAATGCAATCCATTTTCCATCGGGTGAAATTTTCGGAAAAAGCTCAAGTCCCTTATGAGATGTAAGTCTGACAGCATCTCCTCCGTTAGCTGAGGTGCTCCAGATATCTCCAGCATATACAAACACGACAAGATCTCCGTTTATATCCGGTGTTCTTAATAGCCTTACATCTGTCATTGAAAATGAAATTCCAAATAACATAATTACTGCAAAAATTAATGCAGATATTTTTTTCATGAAACCTCCTTTTAATATTTATATTACGAATACTTAAATATAATGTTTTTATATAAAAAAGATTTTTTATGATCATTTCCGGGGGGATCTGAGAAATTTATTATCAGACAACTTATGATATAATTTTTTAATGAAAAAGCTCGGAATCGTTGTTCAGAGATACGGAAATGAAATAAACGGGGGAGCCGAATATCATGCCAGGCTGATAGCTGAAACTTTATCGGAAATCTTCGAAATTGAGGTTTTTACGACTACAGCAGTTGATTATATAACCTGGGAACACTATTACAGGGAAGGTACTGAAGAGTTAAACGGGATTAAAGTAAATAGATTCAAAGTATCTGCTCCCCGCGATCCGGTCAGGTTCGGGAAAATTCAGCAAAAAGTTTTTAATGAAGAACACACATTAGAGGAAGAGTTAAATTGGCTGGAAGAAGAGGGGCCTGTAGTTCCTTCACTCTTAAATGAATTAGATTTAAGGAAGGACGAATTTGAATATTATATATTTTTCTCTTACAGGTATTATCAATCATTTCATGGTGTGAAGAGGTTTTCAAAAAAAGCTATACTTGTCCCAACTGCTGAACACGATGAGGTTGTCTATATGCGAATTTTCAAAAATATTTTTAATATGCCTGCAGCGATTGTTTATAATTCAGTAGAAGAGAAAGAGATTATTAACAAAGTCTCAGGCAATGAAAAAGTCCCGGGAAAAATTGTCGGTGTCGGATCAGAGATCCCCGAAAAGTTTGATACTGAAGGATTTAGAAAAAAATTTGACCTGCCGGGAAAGTATATTCTTTATATAGGAAGGCTTGATGAAAATAAAGGTATTCCAGAACTTTTAAATTTTTTCTCCCGTTTTGTCGAAAATGAAGAAAGTGGTCTTTCACTTGTTTTGATAGGTAAGTCATATGTGCAAATACCGGATAATCCTAAAATTATTCACCTCGGTTTTTTAAGTGATGAAGATAAATTTAATGCATTAAAGGGGTGTGAGTTTTTAATGATACCATCTCAATATGAGTCACTTTCAATGGTAACTCTTGAGGCATGGGCACTAAAAAAACCTGTTGTTGCAAACGGAAGAACTGAAGTTTTGAAGGGACAATGTATACGCAGTAATGCAGGATTGTGGTATTCGAACTATCAGGAATTTGAAAGTGTAATGAGACTTCTTTCACGGGATGGAATTCTCAGGCAGAGAATGGGGGAAAATGGGCAAAAGTTTTTTAATGAGAATTATTCATGGGATATTATCAGAGAAAAATATTCAAATCTGATAAATTACATTCAGAAATCAAATTTTGAATAGTCTAAATTTAAAGATAAAGTATTTTTATGGATAAAAGGACAAAAAAGAGATGAATAATCGGGAAAGAATAAGGCTATTTAGAGAAAGAATTGTATATTCGAATAAATTGTATAAATTTTTTTTTAAACCTTTTGATAAAATATTATATCCGGTTGTAAATTCGGAGCTCATTAAAGAATCCAGAAAAAAGTCAGCTGTTCCCATTAATAAGATTGCAAATGTTTCAGATCTTTCAAATTCAGAATGGGGAAGAATTCTGGAAGATATGAAATCCCTTATTAAGATGAATGAAGAGAACTTTCACAGGAAGAACTGGGAATATGTTCAGACAGTATTTTCCCTCTATTCTCTCGGGTTTCTGTCGTCAAAAAACAGAGGCATTGCCATTGGAGCAGGAAGAGAAAATATATTATATTACCTTGCAGGTAAGGTAAGAAAGATCATTGGCGTAGATCTTTACCAGGGAGAATATCTTGGAGGAGAGGATGAAACCGATATCCCCGACAATCCGTCGAAATATGCACCTTTCATTTATCCTGAAGAAAATCTTAAATTGATTAGAATGGATGCTCTTGATCTGGATTTTGAAGATAATACATTTGATTTTGCTTTTTCAGTATCTTCTATAGAACATTTTGGTAGTAATAAACAAATAACCAAATCATTGAATGAAGTTTTCAGGATTTTAAAACCGGGGGGATGTTTTGTTCTGACTACAGAATTATCATTGAATAAACTGGGAAGGAACATTCCGAATACTAAAGTTTTTTCACTTGAAGAATTAAAGAGAGTAATCAGAGATTCGGACTTTAAGGAATCCGGCCACAAATTTGATATCGAAATAGAAGATCGATTCCTTTCGGATATGATAAAACTTCCACAGGAGGTATATAAAAGGCCTCATGTTATTTTAAGGTTTTTAAGGACAATATTTACATCTCTATCCGTAGTCTTAATAAAACCCGGAGAGATTGCCGGAAAAGGTGATTGGAATACCGGTTATCAATATAAAGATTTCACATATGGTAATTCATTGAAAATAAAAACTTCAAAAACGGCATTGGAATATGGAGAGAAATTAAATTTAGAAATCATAATAAAAAACTTAAGTAATTTTGACTGGTACACCGGGGGGAAGAGTTACAGGATCGCCCTGGGAATAAAATTACTCGATTATTCAGGAAATATAACAGATTCCGTATTCGGCGAAATTACAATTCCCGAAAACATAATGAAAGGTAAGAGCTTAAAGTTTGAACATCAGTTGAAATTGGGATTGTCTCCCGGGAAATATAAACTGTTTTTTGATCTTAAGCGCGAGTATATTACATGGTTTAGTGAAAAAGGAACAAAACCGGTTGTTATAGATATCGAAATTACAAAATGATAATTACTCAAAATTATATTTTTCTAAATATCTTCTGGTACTATAAGATTAAGAAAAAAAACCGATTATCTCTTATATTCCGATTTTATTTTTGATGAAAGGCCGCCGCGTGAAGTGAATGTTGCCTCGATTATCATTTCAAAAGGGTCAAGTTTTGCAACAAGGTGTTCCATGATCAGTTTTGTCAGATTTTCATAAAATATCCCTGCATTTCTAAACTGGAGAAAATAGTATTTGAGAGATTTCAGCTCAATAATCTTTGAGTCAGGAAGATATTTAATTTTGATCGTTCCAAAATCAGGCAGACCGGTTTTGGGACAAAGAGAAGTAAATTCGGGATTTTCAATCTCAACCCAGGTGCTTTTCCCATGATTATCATAGGGGAGGGGTTCAAGTACATTGGGAGTGATAAAAGAGGCATCTTCTCTAATATATATCAGATAGTCGGTAATCTTTTTAAAATCCATTTTTATTATCTGTAATTATCTAAATACAATTTTGCTTTGTATTCTTTATAGATTTTATCAACCTTGGAGTCAAATATTCAATACCTTCATCAATGTCGGAAATATATTTGAACAGGTGGAGGTCTTTTTTTGAAATGAGTTTCTTTTCAGCAAGTTTTTCAAAATTAACGATTTCTCTCCAGTGTTTCTCATCATACAGAAGAATTGAAAAATGGGGTTTTTCAAGTTTGTCAGTCTGAATCAGTGTAAGTGTTTCAAATAGTTCATCCAGTGTCCCGAATCCTCCGGGGAAGACAATGATTGCTTTCGCATGACAAAGAAACCATAATTTTCTCATAAAGAAGTAGTGAAATTCAAAACTCAGATCTTTCGATAGAAATCTGTTGGGATCCTGTTCAAACGGCAGTTCTATATTCAGACCGATTGACTCAATACCGGATCTTTTGGCGCCTCTGTTTGCAGCCTCCATGATACCCGGACCGCCACCGGAACAGATCGAAAAATGGCTTCCATCCTTTTCAAGATCTACTGAAAGTTTCCCAAGTTTATAAGCCATCTCTTCTGCTTTCCAGTATGCATCTGCAGTCTTGTCATCCCTGCCTTTGCCTTCACCTGTTCTGGCTGATCCGAAAAATACTACGGTATGTTCAATATTTTTGTATTCAAATCTTTTTTTAGGTTCCAGATATTCAGATAGAATTCTTAGTGATCTTGCCTCTTTTGATAACAGAAATTCATCATTTTCAAATGCTTTAGGCGGTTTTGTCATTATCAGGTCTCTGACTCATATTTCGCTAAGCTTCTTATAGTAATCGTGTTTATCCTTTTTGAATTTTTCAGCTTTTTTGAAAAGATCATCAGCGATATCGGGAAATTGCCGTTTTAATGTCATATATCTGGTTTCATTCTTCAGAAAATCCATATATTCCACTGTCGGGTCCTTGGTTTCATATATAAATGGATTCTTTCCTTCTTCAAGAAGAGTTGGATTGTACCTGTAAATAGGCCAGTATCCTGACTGTACTGCAATTTTCTCCTCCTGAATGGTTTTGCCCATATCAATACCGTGAGCAATACAGGGTGAATAAGCAATAATTATAGAAGGCCCGTTATAGCTTTCAGCTTCGGTAAATGCTTTTATTGCCTGATTCATGTTTCCACCAAGACTGATAGAAGCAACATATATATTACCGTAACTCATACTTATCAGGCCGAGATCTTTTTTACCCGTTCTTTTCCCGGCTGCAGCAAATTTTGCCACAGCAGCTAATGGTGTTGCTTTTGAAGATTGCCCTCCTGTATTGGAATAAACTTCAGTGTCCAGAACAAGAACGTTAATATTTTTGCCTGAGGCAAGAACATGGTCAAGACCGCCGTATCCGATATCATATGCCCAACCGTCACCACCTATACACCAGACTGATTTGTCAATAAAATAATCGTTTAGTTCTTCAATTTTTATCAATGCTGATTTTGATTTTCCGGAAATTTTTTCTTTTTGTTCCGAGATTGCTTTTTTGATCTGGTCTCTGTTTAAATAGGCTTCATCATCCGAAGAATCCCATAATTCAAGAGATTTTTTCAGTAATTCTTTCAGATTGTTATCAATTTCAGAATTCAGCAGGAATTCTATGTTATATTTCAACTGTTTACGATTTGCATTTACCGCAAGCCTCATTCCATAACCATATTCTGCATTATCTTCAAAAAGTGAGTTCGCCCAGGCAGGACCTCTTCCGCTTTTACCTGCGGCGTAGGGGATAGTTGGAAATGTACCTCCGTAAATTGAAGAACATCCGGTTGCATTTGCAATGATCATACGTTCTCCGAATAGTTGAGTCGCAAGCTTAACATAAGGTGTTTCGCCGCATCCGGCACATGCACCTGAGAATTCGAAAAGAGGTTTTTTAAACTGGGTACCTTTAATTGAAGCAGGTTTCACACCATCAAGTATATTATCTGGGAGTTTATCGAAAAATTCTGCATTTTCCCTTTCTCCGTTAGACCTTTCTTCATCTATTGGTTTAAAAACAAGAGATTTTTCTTTGGAAGGACATGTTTCAACACAATTTCCACATCCTGTACAATCTTCCGTATAGACCTGAATTTTAAATCTAAGGTCCTTATCATTTTTTGTCATGGATTTCAAAGTATTAAATGTTTCCGGAGAGCTGGAAAGTTCTTTCGGGTCAATCTGCTTGGATCTTATTGCAGCATGAGGGCAGACCAGAGCACATTGAGAACACTGAATACAGTTCTCAGAAATCCAGTGAGGAATGAGTGTTGCAATACCTCTTTTTTCAAGGCTGGTGGTTCCAAGAGGAACCTTTCCGTCAAATGGCATATCAGACACAGGAATTGTATCACCCTTAAGATGCATTATTTTCTCAATCACATTCTTCGCAAAACCTGGCGTACTTTCATCAACAAGGGGGGTTGGAGTGTAGAATTCTTTAACCTCATTCAAATAAGCCGGATATTTAATCTCATTAAGAGCAGCACTCGTTTTGTCAACGGCATCCCAGTTCATTTTTACAATTTTATCACCTTTTTTCTCAAATGATTTCTTAATTGAATCTTTGATCAGTGATATTGCCTGATTTTCTTCAAGGACACCGGATACCTTGAAAAATGCCGCCTGCATCACGGTATTAATTCTACTTCCAAGACCGACTTCCATAGAGATTTTTAGAGCGTCAATATTATAGAATTTAATATTTTTTTCAATAATAGTCTTCTGCATGTCTCTTGTCAGGTGTGAGAAAACCTCATCATTTGACCAGCTGGAATTCAACAGGAAAGTCCCGCCTTTCTTTAAAGGTGCTAAAACATCATATCTGCCAATGTAGGCAGGGTTATGTAAAGCAACAAAATCTGACTGCGTGATCATGTAGGGGGATTGAATTTTACTTTTTCCGAAACGGAGGTGTGAAATTGTGATTCCTCCGGATTTTTTTGAATCATAAGAAAAATAACCCTGAGCATTCATTTTGGTATTATCTCCGATAATCTTTATCGAATTCTTGTTGGCTCCTACCGTACCGTCCGAACCCAATCCCCAGAAAATACACCTTTTTATATCCTCCGGCTCTGCATTTATCTCTTCGTCAACCGGGATTGAAAGATTTGTAACATCATCGGTAATTCCAACTGTAAAACCGTGGAATCCATCGTTCTTCAGATGTTTATAAACGGCATTGACCATTGAAGGTGTAAACTCCTTTGAACTCAAGCCGTATCTTCCGCCTATTATTTTAATATCTTTTCCTTTAAGAGCTGAAACAATATCTAAATATAAAGGTTCCCCGATTGAACCCGGTTCTTTTGTTCTGTCAAGAACTGCGATCCTCTTAACACTACCGGGAAGGGCTTTCAAAAAATGCTCAATAGAGAAAGGTCTGTATAGTCTTACTTTAATCAATCCAAGTTTTGCACCTTTTTTATTAAGATAATTTATGGTTTCTTCAATTACATCGCATGATGATGTCATTGAAATAATAATATCCTCTGCATTTTCATCACCATAATAGTCAAACAGGTGATATTGTCTTCCAATCTTATTATATAGAAGGTCCATATATTCCTGAACTATCTTAGGGGTTTTGTTGTAAAATCTGTTTACGGTCTCTCTACCCTGGAAATAAACATCCGGATTTTGAGCCCCGACCTTTAAAACAGGTTTGTCAGGAGATAAGGCTCTTTTTCTGAACTCTTCGACATATTTCATTTCAAGCATTGAACCCATGGTTTCATAGTCAATCATTTCTACTTTTTGAATTTCATGTGAGGTTCTGAATCCGTCAAAAAAATTCAGAAAAGGTACTGACGATTTTAATGTTGCCAGATGAGAAACGATTGCCAGGTCCATTGTTTCCTGTATATTTGAAGCTGCCATAAGAGCAAACCCTGTATTTCTTGCTGACATAACATCCGAATGGTCACCGAAAATTGACAGGGATTGAGCGGCAAGAGATCTTGCAGCAACATGAAAAACAGTCGGAAGCATTTCGCCTGCAATTTTATGCATATTCGGAAGCATGAGAAGTAGTCCCTGTGATGCCGTGAATGTTGTAGTCATAGCACCGCCGCTGAGTGAACCGTGAACTGCTCCCGAAGCTCCTCCTTCGGATTGCATTTCAATTACATCAAGGGTTTGTCCGAAAAGGTTTTTTCTTTTATATGCAGCCCATGAGTCTGCTAATTCTCCCATTGGCGTTGAAGGTGTTATAGGATAAATTGCCGCAACTTCACTGAATGCATATGCAACATGTGCTGCAGCAGTATTTCCATCAATTGTTGACATTTTATCTGACATTTCATTCCTCCTTAATATTTAAATAACAAAGATAAAAAAATTAACATATTAACAGAATCCGGTCAAGGAAAATTGTAAAATAATATAATTTAATTTTATGGTAAAATGATTTACTTTTAAAAAAATTAGAAATAGCAAAAGATGAAAATGAAATTTGCGACAGTCAGTTCAATAGATCAGGGAATATTCCAAAATTATAAGTTTCACATTATTCCTTTGATAGAAAAAAATGATTTCAAAATCGTTGGAAAAATATATCCTGAATTCGGAAAGCTGGCAAAAAATTTTAAATTTACCGGTTGTGAAGAAACTCCTCTTTTATTCACTTCGGGAAATTTCAGGGATATACTTGTTGCAGTTGTTGGATTCGGGGGAACGAAAAATAATGATACGTTCAGAAAACTTGCAAAGAAGCTGATAAAATTAATTAGAAGGGAGAGATCAGATTCAGCATTAATAAGGATTTTAAGTCCAAAGACTTTAAACAGAGAAGTTTTTATAAATTTTATTGATTATATGCTTTTAAATTCTTATGATTTTAAAAAATACAAATATTCAAAAAAGAAAGCAGGCAGTTTTTCAGTTAAAAAAGTCGGGATAAATTTTGAAG
>CAZNLS010000077.1:0-11667 GCA_964573895.1 uncultured Clostridia bacterium | reverse complement strand
TTAAAGCTACAGATATATCAAGAAAAACTTTTGAATTAAATGATTTTAGAGGAAAAGTTGTCATCCTCGAATTTTTGGATACATGGTGTCCCCCCTGTAGAAAAGAGATCCCTGTTCTTAAAGATATATATGGAAAATATAGAGAAAAAGATTTTGAGATAGTAAGCATTGCCCTTGAAAGAAAGCCAGACGAGTATGCAAAAGAGTTTGTTAAAAAAAATAGTATGAACTGGGTGCACATCATATCAAGAGAAAAAGGAAGGGAATTGGCAAAATTATATAAAATCAGATATATTCCGACGATGTTCATCCTGGATAAAAAAGGCGATATAGTGGCTTCAGGCCTGAGAGGAGAAAAACTTAAATCCAAAATTAAGGAAATGACCAAATAACAGATCGAAAATGTCATCAGGTTATGGCAGCCGGATCTATCTGAAAAAAAACAGATTTTCTTCAGTAAAATTATTTATAGTATTTGGAATAGCGGTTTTACTTGCGGTTTCTTATTTTTTTATAACACAAAAAAAAAATCCCGAAAATGAAAAAGCGAAAGCTTCCATTGAATTGGATCACAAACCTAAGAAGCGACGTACAGTTAATAAAGCCAAAAGTAATAATAATATCCCGGAATTCACCAAAAAAAATGAAGTAAACACAAAATTAAAAAAAAAGGAAACTTTATTGGTGCCTAATAAAGTTAGTGTACTCCAAAACCAAAAGAGTACTTCAGTCGGGAATGATGAAATTTCTGCCAATGCTCAGTTTTCTTCCGGCAACTATCAAAAAGCACTGGATCTGTATTCCGCAGCCGTAGATTCAAATCCATCTTTAACTGTCAGAATAGGTATTTGCTATTTCAGGCTCGCAGATTATGATAAGGCAGTTGATTTCATGGAGAATGCTTTGGAAAAAAACTTCTATCCTTTTCTCACAAGGAAATATCTGGCTTTGGCATATTACCAGCTGAATAAATTGAACAAAAGCTATGAGAACGCTGTAAATGCCCTCGAAATACGTTCTGATAAAGAACTTGAATCATTCCTGAAGAGACTTAAGAATGAAAGAAGCCTGATGTCAGATTATGGGGGAAGAAGTTCCGGAAGATTTCTTTTACAGTTTAGTAAAACCGAACACCTGGTTATAAGAGAACTTGTCCTTGATTATTTGAAAGAGGCATACCGTGAAGTTGGAAAAGAATTCGATTTCTTCCCCAAAAAAGAAATTGTAGTGATTCTTTACAATGAAAAAACATTTTTTGATGTAACCAGAGCTCCGGGATGGGCCGGAGGCCTGTATGACGGAAAAATTAGATTGCCTGTTTTAGGTGCAGAGAACAAGCCCGAGCTACTCAAAAGAGTACTTTTTCACGAATATGTTCATGTATTAGTTTCTTTAATTTCCGGAAAATGTCCATTGTGGATAAATGAAGGTCTTGCAGAATATTTTTCTGAGACAGGTATACGTAAGATTGGTCAAATCATTCCATTAAAACATCTTGAGCGTAGATTCCCGTCAGGAAGTAGTAGAAATGTTGCAATTGCATATATTGAAAGTTACTCTGCTGTCTCTTTTTTAATTGAAAAATACGGGATGCATAAAGTCAGGGAAATGTTGGAAAACCTGAAAGAAAGATCTTTGAACGACTCTTTTCAGGAAGCTTTTTTTATTTTCTATGATAAATTCATCTCGAAATGGGGGTTGTCAGATGAGTGATAATTCCTCATTTTTAACAATCGACAAACCAGCCGGACCTGTTGAATATAAAGAGAAAAACTCGAAATTCATCTCGCTTTTATTTCCGGTTTCATCAACCGTCGAAGCAGACACAATACTAAAAGCCCTGAAAAAGCAGTATTTTGATTCCACTCATATATGTTTTGCGTACAGGATAGGGCAGGGATTTGATAAATATTTCAGATATAGTGATGACGGTGAACCTTCCGGGACAGCGGGAATACCAATACTGAACGAAATAAAAGGTGCCTCACTATTCAATATTTTAATCGCTGTTGTTAGGTATTTCGGAGGGACTAAACTGGGAACCGGAGGATTGATGAGGGCATATTCAAAGGCTTCAAAAGAAGTTCTCAAGACATCTCATTTTTTAACAGTTAGGAAAAAAAGAAATGTAAAATTTGTGATCAGTTATAAACTAATGGGAGAGGTTATGAAGATGATTGATCTCTATTCGGTAACAATCATAAACAGAGAATTCAAAGATAACAGCCTTGAAGTAATTATGGATATTCCCGAGCACTTATTCAATAATGCCCGGGAATATCTAATGAGCATTTCCAATGGGAAACTGGTTATCTGATTATTTTTTTGCTTTTTCAACACCCTTTAAAAATTCCTTATAAATATCAATATCTTTGGAATTCGGGAATGAACTAATAAGGGATTTATATGTCTTAATACAATTTCCCAGGTCTTCTTTCAGATAATAAAAGTTCCCAAGAATGACATAAGCATCCTCGAGCTTTGGGTTTTTTTGGATGACTTCATTTAGATTTGTTTCAATTTCAGTATATTTTGAAGCAAGTTCCCTTATCTTTTTTTTGTTAGCCTTAATATTTTTCTGGTTGGTTGTTTTTTTTATTTCAGTGACTTTTGGTTTCAATTCTGCAAAATAATTTGCTGCAACTATATATTTGGCAAATACTGAATATTTATTGTTTAAATCCGATTTTGTAAGATCGATGAATTTTTTAAGATACTCATTTGATTTTTCATAATCTTTTTTTGTTGAATAATTTATTCCGGAAATATAATTTGCCATTGCATAATACTTTGTAAAATTTGTTGCAGCACCCGCAACCCCGAGAAATTTTTCGAGATATTCCAAAGAATTTTTAACATCTCTAAGAGCAAAGTAGTTAAAACCTATTCTGTACATCATTTCGGTATGGAGTTTAGGTAATACCTTCTGAAACCCGTCAACATTGAACATTTCTAAAAAATAATTTGTTGCCTCTTTAATTTTCCTGGTTCTCAACAGATTATTTCCCTCTTTCAACAAAGTATCAAGCAGAGCCTTGGTTATATTATCATTTTCATTATTGAGCTTTTTTGCAATCTTAAGCTCTTTAATTGCTTCAGGGTATTTCTTATTAAAAGCATATATTGATGCCAGACTGTAGTGAACCTTGTAATAATCCGGGTAGATATCGATTGCACTCTTGTATAATTCAATTGCATTTGCAAAATCCTTTTTATTCTTGGCTTTATCAGCTTTCTTTTCAATCTTGAGTACTTTTTTTGGAATCTTAACTTTATCTGCTCCGTTTAAAGTGGAGAAGATAATTGTTGTAAGAAAGATTGCGATAAAGAGAACAATAAATTTGTTTTTTGTCATGTTTTCTCCTTGTATTTACAGGATAAGTATATAATTTTTTGCATGTTTTTTCAATGATTTTGAAATTTTACAGCTTATTTTATATAATCGTTTACCATGATTCGAATAATAAGAGTATCCCTGTTTATTTTAGTAGCTGCCTCTATTCTGTTTTTGTTACATTTATTTGTGTTTAAGAATATATCAAAATTAAGCTACTTAAATCAAAAATCCTTATTTATTATTAAAATTGTATTTATTATATCAGGAATATCTGTATTTATCGGTCCGATATCCGATCGATTTTTAAATATCCATTTTATAAAAAATTATGCATATATCTGGTTAGGGACAATAACAATTGTCTTCTCATTTATGTTGTTGTCTGCAATCCTCAGAATATTTCTTACAAAAAAAACAGATTTGAATATCACGGTATTTATAATTATCGGGATTCTTATATCAGGCTTTTCTCTTGTCAATCAATCACAAAAACCCAGGGTAAAAAATATTCATATCCATTTAAAAAAGACACGTATTAATAAAAAAGTGATAAAAATAGTTCAAATATCGGATCTTCATGTTGAGCGTGATACATCTATTGACAGACTGATCTATATTCAGGAGAAAATAAACAACTATAACCCGGATGTGATAGTTTTCACCGGTGATATTATTGAATATTCCGGGGTTGATGGAAGAGTGCTAAATATATTTAAAAACATGAATGCCGGTATTGGTAAATTTGCCGTAACGGGAAATCATGAATATTATGTTGGAATAGATTCATTCTATAAATTTGCAAAGAATGCTTCGATCAAAATTCTGGAAAATGAAACAATAAAAATTAATGAAACTGTTACAATCTCGGGAATTGATGATTACATGTCTGCCAAAGCCGGAAACTTTGATCCTGATCTTTACCCTTTTTTAAAAAAACTTGACAAGAGCAATTACAATATTTTGCTTGCTCACAGGCCATATGGATTTATGGATTTTTCAGAACATGGAATTGATCTTCAATTGTCAGGGCATACACATGCAGGCCAAATCCCTCCCATGGACCTGATAGTTCAGATATACTATAAATATCCTTCCGGATTTTATGAGTACAATAATTCACATATTTATACCAGTCCCGGAACCGGCTATTGGGGCCCCCCCATGAGATTTTTATCAAGATCGGAAATTCTGTTTTTGGAAATTTCAAATTAATAGTTTTATAGCAATTTCGAATTATTATTAAAAAGTAACTTGACATTTAAATAGAGTTGCAATATATAATATTATTTTTATTAAAACTTTAACAATTCCGCAAGGAGGCTCTTTTATGACGAACATTGGATCTTACGAAGAAAAGGTGAAATCTTTTTCATGGAAGGTATCAGAAGAGGAACTCGAATATACGAGTGGACAAACTATTAATATCGGTGAATATTGCAGTGACCGAATATGCAGGCTTGGAAAGGGAGATAAGACTGCTCTCATCTGGGAGGGCTATTCCGGAGATACAAAGATATTTTCATTTAATGACCTGAAAAATATTAGTGATAAGTTTGGAGATTTCCTGAGAAACATAGGGATAATCCCCGGTGAAAGAGTATGTCTTTTTTTAGATAAAGTTCCCGAACTCTATTTTGGTTTTATCGGTATTTTGAAAATAGGAGCTATTGCTCAGCCTCTTTTTAGTGCATTCGGAGGCGAATCTTTATTCACTCGTCTGGAAGATGCAAAAACAACGGCAATCATAACCCAGAAAAAACATGTAAAAAAAGTTCGAAAAATTCTAAATGATCTTCCGGATTTGAAACATATTATTGTTATTGACCAGGAAAATATTGAGAAACTTAAAGAGAGAGAGATTCCATTTATTCATAAATTGTATCCTGATGTCAAAGACTTTAAAATTTTTCATACAAAAGCTGAAACTCCATCGGTATTACACTATACTTCAGGAACCACCGGGAAACCAAAAGGAGCACTTCATGCACATTATTCCTTAATATCACAATATATAACCTCAAAATATATTCTCGATCTTAGAGATGATGATATTTATTGGTGTACAGCTGATCCGGGATGGGTGACCGGAACTTCTTATGGAATAATAGGTCCATGGTCAAACGGAATAACCCAATGCGTTCTGGATGCGGGTTTCCGTGTGGATTCATGGTATAAATTCATTGAAGATCATAAAATTTCAGTCTGGTATTCAGCACCGACGGCAATACGCAGCCTTATGAAAGAGGGTGTAAAAAAAGCATCGGAGTATGATCTCTCTTCTCTTAGACACTTATGCAGCGTTGGAGAACCATTGAATGCTGAAGCTGTTATGTGGTCTAAGGAAGCCTATGGAATTACATTTCACGATACATATTGGCAAACTGAAACCGGCAGCATGGTTATTGCCAACTATCCCGGAATTGAGATTAAACCCGGATCTATGGGAAAACCGTTCCCGGGAATAGAAGCGACTGTTCTTGATCTTAAAACTCACAAACCGATTGAAAGGAGAGGAATTGTTGGATTAATTGCAATTAAACCGGGTTGGCCTTCAATGTTCAGAGAATATTGGATGAACAGGGAGACTTATGACAGTAAATTTGTAAATGGTTGGTACGTCTGCGGTGATAGGGCAAGTATTGACGATGACGGGTATTTCTGGTTTGTTGGAAGAGACGATGATGTTATTAATACGGGGGGGCACCTGGTAGGTCCTTTTGAAATAGAGTCTGCACTTCTTGAACATGAAGCAGTTGCAGAATCTGCAGTAGTTGGAAAACCAGACCCGGTAAATATGGAAGTTGTAAAAGCTTTTATATCACTCAAACCGGGATTTGAAGTCTCTGAAATGCTTGAGCTGAAAATTATGAATTTTATCAGAAAAAAATTATCACCTCTTGCAATGCCTCAGGAGATTGAATTTGTCCCTTCATTGCCAAAAACAAGAAGTGGGAAAATTATGCGAAGAATGCTGAGAGCAAAAGAGTGGGGTGAAGAGATCGGCGATATTTCAACGTTGGAAAATGATTGATTTTAAAATGCTATTAGAATATAAAAGATTTATAAAAATAAAAAACAGGAGAATAAAATGTCTGATTTAAAAAAAGAGATACTTGACTATGTTATAGAGGAATACCTTGATGATGATGAAGATGAAAATGTAAATTATGAAACTCCTCTCATTTCCGGCGGAATTGTTGATTCTTTTTCAATGGTTTCATTAAAGAGATTTCTTGAAACAAAATACAGCATTCAGATCCCTGATTCCAGGGCTACACCTGAAGCATTTGATACGGTAAATAATATTGCTGTTCTGCTGAAGGACTTTAATGTGGAGTAATTAACATGTCTATATCGAAAGAAAAGAGAGAATTATTAATAAATGAACTCGATGCAATAAAAAAAGCCGGGATTTTCAAAGAGGAAAGACTTATCTGCGCTCCTCAGAATTCTGAAATTGAAGTTGAATTCCCGGCAGGATCAGAAAGAAAAAGCGTTATAAATATGTGTGCCAATAATTATCTCGGGCTCTCCTCACATCCGGATGTTATTAAAGCTGCTGCCGAGGGACTTGATGAAAGAGGATATGGGATGTCATCTGTCAGATTTATATGCGGCACCCAGGATATACATAAAAAGCTGGAAGACAAACTTACAAATTTTCTCGGTACAGAGGATACAATTCTTTTCCCATCCTGCATGGACGCTAATGGAGGGGTTTTTGAAGCATTTCTCACGGAAGAAGATGTTATGATAGCCGACAGACTTGTTCACGCATCAATTGTTGACGGGATGCGTCTATGTAAAGCCATGACTGATACATTTAAGCATTCAAATATGGATCATCTGGAGAAAAAACTAATTCTTCATAAGGATAAAAGACTCCGTTTAATTATTACCGACGGTGCTTTCTCAATGGACGGAGACCTTGCAAAACTTGATAAGATAGTCGAACTTGCTGAAAAACATGATGCATTAGTATTTGTAGATGATTCACATGCCACAGGATTTATTGGAAAAACGGGCAGGGGAACTCATGAACATTGTGATGTGATGGGAAAGATCGATATAATAACCACTACTCTCGGTAAAGCGCTGGGAGGCGCATCGGGCGGTTGTGTTTCCGGTCGAAGAGAAATCGTCGAAATGTGCAGACAGAAAGCGCGTCCATATCTGTTTTCAAACTCAATAGCTCCTGTTATAGTCTCGGCTTCACTTAAAGTTATCGAACTTATAAGCTCCTCTACAGAGAGAAGAGATAAACTTGAAAAAAATACAAAATTCTGGCGTGAAGGTCTTGGGAACGCCGGATTCATAATAAAAGAGGGTGAAACTCCAATTGTGCCTGTTATGCTTTTCAATGCGAAGCTTTCACAGGATATTGCAAAATATCTCTATGATAAAGGAATCTATGCCATAGGTTTTTTCTTTCCGGTAGTTGCAAAAGGTCAGGCAAGAATAAGAACTCAATTATCTGCTGCTCATGAAACAGATCATCTAAAAAAAGCTCTCACGGCATTTATAGAAGCCGGGAAAAAATATGATATTCTAAACAGGTCAAAAGAAGAGATTATAGAAAAATTCGGAAATTAATTTTAATCATTTTTTATAGATGTTTTTGTTTTTTTTTATATGTATAATAATAAATTAATCATTAAAGGAGATTTAGATGAGCCAAGAGTTTAAACCATTTATTCCTGCAGATCAAAATCTTAAGGAATTTACTTTAAGAGCATTATTGATTGGATTAGTATTAGCTGTTCTGCTTGGTGCAGCGAATGCATATCTGGGACTTAAGGCCGGTATGACTATTGCGGCAACATATCCGGCAGCTGTTCTTGGGATGGCATTTCTGCGCCTGTTTAAGGATAATAATATCCTCGAAGAAAATTTTGTCAGAACAGTGGGATCTATAGGTGAATCTGTAGCAGCTGGTGCAATATTCACTCTCCCGGCATTTCTGATTGCAGGAGTGTGGAGTCCGGGATTTTTTGGCAGTTTTGCCGGATACTGGAAATCAACAGTTATCATGCTTGTCGGTGGTATTGCCGGAATATTATTTGTAACACTTTTAAGAAGAGTCATGGTGGAAGATGCTTCGCTTCCATTCCCCGAATCAGTTGCTGCATCTGAGATACATAAAGCCGGAAGAGGAAAAACCACAGGCGCTAAATATCTTTTTTATGCTATGGGTTTAGGCGGGGCAATAGAACTTTTAAAGAGTTTCAACATATTTGCTTCAAAATGGGAAAATTTCCTGCAATTTGCGAAAAAAATAATTCCGGGAACTTCTTTGGAAAAATTTAAAGGTGTTGATACCGGGGGAGGCTTTCTCATGAAATCACCTGCTCTGAGTCCTGCATTCATTGGAGTAGGGTATATAATAGGCCCTCGTCTTGCCGCATTAAATTTTGCCGGCGGAGTATTGGCATGGGGCCTTTTTGTTCCACTTCTCGTACTGATACTCGCTCCTCAGTATGCTCCAATGGTCAGCGATGGAGTTATGAACTGGGCTGATGTTTCAAAGTCTGTTTTTTCCAATATTGTTAAACCAATTGCAATCGGGGGGATGTTGATGAGTGCGGCATATACTCTTTACGGTATGAGAAAAAGCCTTTTTGCCGGTATTAAAAGATCGGTGGACGATGTAAAAAAAGCTGCGACTGCTAAGAATGTCACAAAAAGAACAGATAAAGATATAAGTATTAAAATTGTATTTCTGGGATTACTTGCAATATCAGCAGTTACTTTTGTTGTTTATTGGTGGTTTATGGGATTTAAGAGTGAAAATTTTGTGCCATCACTCGTAGCTGCACTTGTAATGATGGTTGCAGGATTTTTCTTTGCTGCAGTATCAGGATACCTTGTAGGACTTATAGGTTCTTCCAATAATCCGATATCAGGTCTGACTCTGTCTACTCTTGTTGTAGCTGCAATATTGATGGTGGTATTAGGTGCAACCGGGACAGACGGAGTTATTGCCGTGCTTGCAGTTGCAGGAGTTATTTGTGTCAGTGCTGCGGTTGCAGGAGAGATGCTGCAGGATCTCAAAGTAGGGCACATTCTTGGCGGTACTCCCTGGAAAATGCAGGTTGGAGACTTTATCGGAGTTATTATTTCCGCATTGGTTATGTGGATCCCGCTTTTCATATTGAATGCCGGTGATCTGAAAATGGCAAAATTACATAACTATCATGGTGGATTCGGAGGTGATGTTCTTGCTGCTCCGCAGGCAGGTCTGATGGCTCAATTATCAAAAGGTATTGTCGGAGGCGAAATGGTCTGGCCTCTTATAATTGTCGGCATTATAATGGCTGTTGGTTTCATATTGGTAAAAGTAAAAAGTCCGATGCTTGTTTGTGTAGGAATGTACCTTTCATTTGAGACAGTTGCTGCCATATTTGTCGGTGGTATTATCCGGTGGATTATTGACATGATAATTGAAAAAAGAAAATTAAATGAGAATCAGACCTCAAGAATAAATAACAGGGGAATTCTTCTTGCATCCGGATTGATTGCAGGTGAAGCGCTCATGGGACTTCTATTTGCCGCTTTAGCTTTCTTCGATGTGCAAATTCCCAACCTGTGGCCTGACTCAACATACCTGATAAGCATTTTTATTCTTATAGGTTTAGGATATGTACTTGTCAAAATCCCGCTTAACATATTAAAAGAGAAAAATAGCTGAAAAGATAAATAAGATAACACTCCGGTTAAATTAGTTGAATAGTCCGGATAATATAGAAAGGACTTGATGAAAAATAAAAAGAGTAGTGAGAACTTTCTTGATTTTCTTCCTGAAAGAAATATTCAATGGGAAACTGATGAAAAAGGCATAATTATTCTTCTCAAAGAGAAGAGCAGGATCAAATTAATAAAAAAATTGGTATCTGTTTTTAACAGGGACCAGTTTATGAAAATCCATCTGGATAAAACCGGATCTGATGTATGGAAAAGAATCGATGGAAGAAAAAATATACTGGAGATCTGTAAAGAGATAAGGTTTGAAAATAATTCCGATATTCCTCGACTTGAAGAGAGGGTATCATATTTTCTAAGACTGATGGAGAAAAATAATTTTGTTGTCATAAAAAAAAAGCCGGCTATTTAAAAGCCGGCTTTTTTAATTTAAATTGCTATCTATAGTCTATCTTTTTAAACTTGACATTGAAAGTTTTTCAACTTTCTTGAAACCTGGAGGAACTACATAAGTTCCGGCAGGAGCACTCTTTTTAACTATTTCAAGTACTTCTGACGTCACTTCAATAGTCTGCATCATTATTGACATTGTCATTTTTGAAGCAACCTGAAAGCCGTTGATTTTTTTAAATTCATTCATTGCATTATCACCAAGACTCATTGAAGCAAATGCCGCCTTAAAAGTCTCGATCCCCATTTTGTCGCGAAAACTTTTCCAATCGAAAGGTACATCCTGTGTTACCCAAAGTCTGGAATTCATTTTCATCATCATTACATTCATTTCCATATCATAACCCTTGCAGTTCCATCCTTTGATTACTTTGGTTTCATTTGTTGGAGTTACTTTTATACTGAGCTTCATCATTCCCATCATAGATGCAACCTGATCGGGAAGAAATTTTTTCAAATCGAGGGGTAGTGTGGTTTCAATATAAGTTTTTTCCGAAGGATTTACCAAAAATACCATATTTTTGTTCAAATCGATTATGATGATTTGTTTTGTTGATTTCAGAGAATATACATTATCCCCAATCCATTGTTCGGTAACATCATCCTTAGCAGGGGTATTTTTACCCATAAAATTCATTGCCCCGGTGTGGGATTTTGTCTTAATGTACACATCTGAAACTAAGAAACTAACTGATATAAGTGTTATCAGCATAAACATAAAAAATTTTTTCATTATTTTCTCCTAAAGTTTTTTATTTATTATATAAAATCCGGACATATTAATCAAGAATCACGCCCGGCAGGAGTCGAACCTGCAGCCTTCTGCTCCGGAGGCAGACGCTCTATCCTTTGAGCTACGGGCGCATGAACATAAGATTCTTACCGGATGATTTTAACACATTAAATTCAACCTCTCCATAAAGATTTGGTAAATTTGTATTAAATTTAGTTTTTATATTAGTTTTAGTATAATCATTTTTATGTCAGGGAAAGATAACTCATTCATATCAAATCTGATTAATCAAACAATATCTGTTTTCTATTACAGAGAATGCCTGTTGTGCAGTTCAAATACAAATATAAGATCAGATGTTTGTCAGAAGTGTCATGAAAATCTATCAACTTTTAAATTATCCAGATGTAAAATATGCAGTGTTGGAATTGAGTCGGGATCAATTTGC
>CAZNLS010000076.1:0-11840 GCA_964573895.1 uncultured Clostridia bacterium | reverse complement strand
CGGTTACGAGCATAACATTTTCCTTATAAGTTAAAGTCACTGAGCCGTTAGACTGTTTAGCCCATCTTTTCGATTCAATTTTAAGAATCTCTCCGTCAATATTTATTTCAATAAACTTTTCCATTATTTCTCCTTTTTGTGTTAACAGTCAATTGTATAAGAATAAATGAATTATAAAGATTTTACTTTCTTAATTCCAGAGCCTTAATCAGGTCCAGATAGTTTTGATAGTTTTTTTTCTTGATATAGTTCAGTAATTTTCTTCTTTTCGAAACCATCGCAAGCAATCCTCTTCTTGAATGGTTATCTTTTTTATGACTCTTAAAATGTTCTGTTAATGTTTTTATTCTTTCCGACAGAATTGCAACCTGTACATTTGAGGAACCAGTGTCTTTCTTTCCCGCCTGATACTTTCCAATTATCTTTTGCTTTTCCTCTTTCGTAATACTCAAAACTTCCTCCTAAAAACTTTTATTGGTCATTTTAACAAAATTTAACACCTTTGTAAACTTATATCGGAGAAAATGAGTAAATTATCATTTAAAATAATTAATAATCCACTTGGATGTTTATTGATTTTTTGAAGGATATATGTTAGTTTACAAATTAAATAAGTTCGGAGAAACCGTAAATGAAAAAAACAAAAATTAACCACGCTCATAAACTTCTTAATGGGAAAATGGTGGATTTTTTCGGATGGGAACTTCCGGTTCAATATTCAGGCCTTACTTTAGAACACAATGCTGTCAGAACAACAGGCGGCCTGTTTGATGTCAGTCATATGGGTGAGATTTTCGTCAGAGGCGGGGAAGCTCTCAAAGCCGTACAATACATTACATCAAATAATGTTTCAAAGCTCAGACCGGGGAAGATACAATATTCTGCATTCCCCACTGAGAAAGGCTGCTTTGTTGACGACCTGCTTGTATATATGTTTGATGAAAATAATTATCTGCTGGTTGTAAACGCAGCAAACCTTGAAAAAGATTATGAATGGGTAAAAGAGAAAACCAGAGGATTTAATATTGATGTTATTAATGAAAGCGAAGATTATTCTCAGATTGCAGTTCAGGGACCGCTTTCAGAAAAACTGCTATCAGAATTTACAGAAACAGATTTATCAGCACTTGGATATTATACTTTTACGGAAGGTGAAGTTAACGGCATCAGATCAATTATTTCCAGAACCGGCTATACAGGAGAAGACGGTTTTGAGATCTATTTCAAATCAAATGATGAAACCGCATCAGCTCTTTTTATGGAATTAGCTGAGAAGGGCAGTAAATCAGGAATTATTCCTGCCGGACTCGGAGCCCGGGATACTCTCAGGCTGGAAGCAAAAATGTCATTGTACGGAAATGATATTGATGACTCACATACAATTCTTGAAGCGGACCTTGGATGGATATTGAAGTTGAAAAAAGGAGATTTTATCGGACGTGATGTGCTTCTGAAACAAAAATCCGAAGGGATAAAAAGAAAACTAGTCGGGTTTGAGGTTGCAGGAAGAGGAATTGCCAGGCATGGCTATGATGTTCTTGTTGATTCACAAAAGTTTAGTACGGTGACAAGCGGAACATATGCTCCCTTTTTAAAAAAAGCAATCGGACTGACCTACCTCCCCAATGAAAAATGGGAGATCGGATCAACATTTCAGGTTAAGATCAGAGACAGAGTTGTCGATTGCAAAGTCGTGAAAACACCTTTTTACAAAAGAGAAAAAAAATAATTTACATAAAAGTATCAATCAGGAGGCAAAAAAATGGATTTAGCTTCTTTTAAATTCACAAAAGAACATGAATGGGTCAAATTAGATGGTGATATTGCTACGATCGGAATATCAGATTATGCTCAGAAAGAACTGGGAGACGTAGTCTACATCGAAATACCCGCTGTAGGGGATGCACTGGCTAAGGGAGATGTTTGTTCTAACATTGAATCTGTAAAAGCCGTAAATGATATTTATACACCGGTAAGCGGTAAGATCATTGAAGTAAATACGGACCTGGAAAATTCTCCGGAAAAAATCAATAAAGATCCCTATAATGAAGGTTGGATTCTAAAGATCAAAATCGAAAATAAAAATGATCTTGATGAATTGATGGATTCGGGTTCCTATGAAAACTATTTAAAAGGCATCTAAAAAGGTGTGGGAGTACGAATGAGATATTTTCCCCTGACAAATTCTGACAGGGAAGAAATGAAGAAAGTTATCGGGATCAATAATATTGCTGATCTCTTTTCCGATCTTCCCAAGGAAAAAAGCTATTTTCCACTCGATAAAATTCCACATGCACTTGAGGAAAATCAAATAATAGAAAAATTCAAAGAGTTAGGAAAAAAAAACACATACAATAATTATCTTTCTTTTCTGGGAGGGGGTTCATATGACCACTTTATCCCTGAAGTTGTGGATTATCTGAGTTCAAGAGGTGAATTTTTAACCCCATATACTCCTTATCAGCCGGAGGTAAGCCAGGGAAGTCTTCAGGCCATATTTGAATATCAGACAATGTGTTCAATGCTCACAGGCCTGGACGTATCCAATTCTTCTCTTTATGACGGTGGTACAGCCGCGGCTGAGGGAATACTACTGGCTGTAAGAAAGACACGCAAAAACAGGATCCTCGTATCTGATGCTCTCCATCCGGAATACCGGGAAATAATAGACACATATATCCAAAATCTCGGAATTGAGAAAGTAACTGTCAGCTATAATAAAACGACAGGAATGACAGATATAGATGATCTTAAATCCAAGATTGATGAAAATTTTGCCGCAATTATCTATCAATCTCCGAATTTTTTCGGTGTCATTGAGGACTGCAGGGGACTATCCGATCTAATTCATGAAAACGGAGGACTTGCAGTTCATTCAATTGCCGAAGCTTATTCGATGCCTCTTCTAAAATCGCCCGGAGAAACAGGGGCTGATATTGCAGTGGGAGAAGGTCAAAGTCTCGGTTTGACTCTATCATACGGGGGCCCATATCTGGGATTTATGTCTGTCAGAAAAGAGTTGGTGAGACAGATGCCCGGAAGGCTTGTCGGACAAACTCTCGATTCAAATGGCAAAAGAGGTTATGTTTTAACTTTGTCTACGAGAGAGCAGCATATCAAACGTGAAAAAGCGACATCAAATATCTGCTCCAATCAGGCCTGGTGTGCTTTGAGATCTTCCATATTCATGGCTGTAATGGGCAAAACCGGATTAAGAAAAGTTTCAGAAGAAAATCATAAAAATATGCTTTACTTTAAAGATCTTATTTCAGGATGTGACAAATATAAAATTAAATTTACCGGGAGCTGTTTTAATGAAACGGTACTGGACCTGAAAGGTCTTGATACTAATATATTTATGTCAAGGATGAAAGAAAAAATGATTATTCCAGGAATTCCAATGAAGTGGTTCTTTAAAAATATGCAGGAATCGGTTCTGATCAGTTTTACTGAAAAGCATACGAAAGAAGAAATCGAACACCTTGCAAAGACTATGAGGGAGCTGTAATGGATATCTTACCGGAATTATTATTTACAAAAAGTAAAGGCGGCAAGAAAGGATACTCATTTTCTTTTAACAATTTGCCGGGATCAAAGATTGAAATCAGTGATTCTTTTTTGAGGGAAGAAATTAAAGATTTCCCGGAACTTTCAGAGGTAGAGCTGGTTAGACATTATATGAATCTTTCCAAACTAAATCACAGCGTTGATAACGGTTTCTATCCCCTTGGGTCCTGCACAATGAAATATAACCCGAAGATCAATGAAAAAATAGCGGGTATGGATGATTTTAATGCACATCCCTACTCTCCTCATGATACCGTTAAAGGAAATCTTGAAATATTTCATGAGCTTGAAAACTGGCTGATCAAACTTACCGGGATGGATACATTTACAATGTCACCTTCTGCCGGTGCTCATGGAGAGTTTTGCGGGATGATGACAATACGGAAATATTTATCGTCAAGGGGTGATCCGAGAAAAGTTGTACTTATTCCCGATTCCGCACATGGAACAAATCCGGCATCTTCTAATTTTGCAGGCTATGATGTAAAAGAAATTCCATCAAATGGGGATGGGATCATAGATCCTGGTGAATTAAAAAAATATCTTGACAAAGATGTTGCTGCTCTAATGATGACAAATCCGAACACTCTCGGAATATTTGAGAAAAATATTTCCGAAATCTCTGATTTACTACACAAAAACGGTTCTTTACTCTATATGGATGGAGCAAATATGAATGCATTTCTCGGAATTCTTAAACCGGGTGAGCTTGGAGTTGATGTACTGCACCTGAACCTGCATAAAACATTTTCTACTCCGCACGGAGGCGGCGGACCCGGTTCCGGACCTGTTGGAGTGGTAAAAGATCTCGAAGAATTTCTACCCGTCCCAAAAATCAGTAAGGATAATAATAGCTTCAAAATTCGCTATTTTAATACTGAAGGAATAGGAAGAATTAAAAATTTCTATGGGAATTTTCTTGTAATTTTACGAGCACTCGTTTATCTTGTATCGCTTGGCAAAGAAAATATAAGAAAAGTGGCTGAAGATTCAGTTCTGAATGCCAATTACATAAGAAAAAGACTTGAAAAATACCTTGATCTCCCATTTACATCAAAAACTCTTCACGAGGTTGTTTTTTCAGATCACGGACTAAAAATAAAAACACTTGATATTGCTAAGAGATTATTAGATTATAATATACATCCGTTTACAATATATTTTCCTCTGATTGTTCATGGTGCAATGATGATAGAACCAACCGAAACTGAGAGTAAAGAAACATTGGACAATTTTGTAGATGTGATGAAAACCATTTTGGATGAAGCGGAAAAGAATCCGGAATTTATAAAGGGTGCACCTTACAACACACCTTTATCAAGACTCGATGAAGTGTATGCAGCTAGAAATCTTATATTAAAATGGGTCAGGGAGGAAGAAAATTGAGTTTCCAGGATATTATTCTAAAGCTTGAGGAATTTTGGACCCATAACGGATGTTATCTTGCTTCCGGTTATGATAATGAGGTTGGAGCAGGGACTATGACTCCGGATACCTTTTTCAGAGTTCTTGGGAAAAAACCATGGCGTACTGCTTATTGGCAGCCTTCAAGAAGACCGGATGACGGGAGATACGCTGAAAACCCGAACAGAGTCCAGAAACATAATCAGTTTCAGGTAATACTAAAACCAGCCCCGGATAATTGCCAGGAGATTTATCTAAACAGCCTTAAGTTTCTTGGAGTTGATACAAGAAATCATGATATAAAATTTGACGAAGATAACTGGGCTTCTCCTTCCCTTGGAGCATGGGGCGTTGGCTGGCAGGTAATGTGCGACGGTCTGGAGATCACCCAGTTTACATATTTTCAACAGGCAGGCGGGATTGAGCTTAATCCGGTCTCACTCGAAATCACTTATGGAGTTGAAAGATTATGCAGCTTCCTTGATAAAGAAAGCAACATCTTTAATTTGAATTGGAATGGAAATATAACATATGGTGAATTAAGAAAAGGAGAAGAAGTTCAGTTTTCGAAATATAATTTTGAAAAAGCAGATATTAAACTATTAAGACAATTATATTCACTTTATAGCACCGAAGCGGAAAAAATGATCGAAGAGGAATTATACCTGCCTGCATTCGATTATGTTCTGAAATGTTCCCATGCATTTAATATTTTGGATGCCAGAAAGGCAGTATCCGTAGCTGAAAGAACAGCTTTTCTTGCATCCATGAGAAATTTGTCTTCAAGGATTGCAAAAATGTATATTGATATCACGGAAGGAAAAAATGAGTGATTTTTTATTCGAATTGGGTGTCGAGGAAGTCCCGGTCTCATATATTAAAGAGATAAGGGACCAGTTGAAAGAAAAATTTCTTGAATCCCTGAAGAAAGCCAAAATTGATTTTGAAGAAATTGAAGCTTTTTCAACAAACAGAAGATTCACCATCTATATTAACAGAATCTCACAATCTGTCAGAGACAGCCATCAGCAGATTCTCGGGCCGGCAAAAAATATTTCTTTTGATGAAAAAGGTAATCCGACAAAGGCACTTCTAAAATTTATGGATGCAAATAAAGTTTCAAAAAAGGATCTGCTGGAAATAGAAACAAAAAAAGGACAATACATAGGTATTGAGAAATTGATAGAAGGGGGCAGCACCAGGGATTTGCTTAATTCCATAATTCCTGAAGTTCTCAACAGTATGACTTTTTCCAAGACAATGACATGGAATTCATCAAATATACCTTTTGTCAGGCCTATCAGAAATATTCTTGCCGTTTTGGATGGGAAAGCTCTTGATTTTGAGTTCGCAGGAGTTAATTCATCTGCTAACAGTTTTGGTCATCTGCTACTATCAGACGGAAAGTTAAAGATTAAATCATTTAAAGATTATTGCGAGCTGCTGAACAAAAATTTTGTTTTGTTCAGAGAAGAGGAGAGAGAACAAAAAATATTATCAGAGATAGAGGAAATTGAAGAAGAGCTGAATTCAAAAATTAATGTAGATGAGAAGATGATTGATTATTATATCTACAATAATGAATACCCTGTAGTTTTCACGGGAATGTTTGAGAAAAAATATCTTGAGATTCCTTCAGAAATTATCTCTGTTTTTATGATTAATGAAAAAAAACTTCTACCCCTTTATGATAAATTCGGTAACATTACAAATAATTTTTTAGGAGTTTCAAATATTCCCGATGAGAGTGGAATTGTTTCCGATGGAAACTCAACTGTAATTAAAGCTACTTTTGAAGATGCTAAGTTTTTCTGGGATACAGACAGGGAAGACAACTTCAAAAAGTTAAGAGAAGAATTGAAAAATGTTTTGTTTCATAAAGATCTTGGGACATACTTCGAAAAAACAGAGAGATTGGAAAAAATCATAAAATTTTTATGTGAAATAACAGGGAACGATAATATTACCAATAAACTTTCCGAAGCTTCACTACTTTGTAAAAATGATTTGATCACTCGTATGGTCAGGGAATTTCCTTCTTTGCAGGGAATAATGGGCGGACTCTACCTAAAAGAAAAAGATGCAGATGAATTAATCTGGAAGTCTGTATATTCACAATATGAACCGAAAGGTTTTGTAGAGGATGAACTTGAGCATCTTGGCGGCGGACTTTTATCCATATCTGATAAGATTGATAATATTTCAGGTTTAGTATACAAAGGGATCAAAATATCCAGTTCGAAGGATCCTTACGGGATAAGAAGAGATGCATCCGGTATAATCAAAATAATACTGGATTTTAAACTTGACATCGATCTTAAAGAAATATTAAATCTTTCCCTCTCTTTATTCGGTTTATCAGACGAAAAAGAGAATGCAGAAGTTCAAAGAAAAATAAGACAGCTTTTTCTCGGGAGGATGGAGTATTTTCTGAAAGACGTGTTGTTTATTAACCATGATATTGTCCGGAGTGTTCTATCGTTTAATGATCTTTCAATTTATAAGATATATTTGAAAGCAAAAAGCCTTGTAGAAATGACAAAAACATCAACGATTGAACACCTTATAATCCTTCACAAGAGATTAAAAAATATAATAAAAGATTCAATTGAGTATGAAATATCCCCGGATCTTCTTGAGGAGGACCAGGAAAAACTTCTTTATGATATATATTGTGAATCCAAAAACCATATTGAACAGTTAATTTCAAAATCTATGTTTATCCAGGCATGTTCATCCATTTTGGAGATGAAACCTGTTGTTGATAATTTTTTTGATAATGTTCTGGTGATGCATGAAAAGGAAAAAATCAGACAGAACAGGCTTGGTCTGCTCCAGAAATTAGACAAACTTATATCCGATATAGCCGATTTCTCAGTTCTGACGGATATAATTTAAATTTTACCGGATGTCAAAAAAAAATGAGTTTGAATGCGTAGAATGCGGCTTTCAAAGTCCGATAATGTATGGGAAATGTCCGAGATGTGAAAACTGGAATTCAATTGTAAAGATTTCCTCATATTCAAATGATGGGGAAAATGTATCGGGAGTTAAATCCGAATCTGCTGAAAGACTGGATGATATTGAGCCGCCCGACAGTGAGAGGATCAGGAGCGGAGTCCCGGAATTTGACAGGGTTCTTGGCGGCGGTATTTCAAGTGGCTCAGTAATTCTTTTAGGAGGAGAGCCTGGCATAGGTAAGTCAACACTACTCCTGGAAATTGCAGGGAATCTTTCAAAAAACAAAAAAAAAATCATCTACTATTCAGGTGAAGAATCTCCTTTTCAGATTAAGAACAGGTCTTCAAGACTTGAGTTGGATTCTTCGGGAATATATTTATTAACAATGGGAACCTTTGAAGATCTTAAATCGGAAATTGTTAGAATAAAACCTACTCATATCATTATAGATTCCATTCAAACTATAGATTCCAAGAGTTCACCGGGGATACCCGGTTCGCTTCAGAAGATAAGGTATATAACAAATGAATTGAGGGAAATAGCAAAAAAAAATGAGATAGCTATATTGATAATCGGTCATATCACAAAAGACGGGCAGTTTGCCGGCCCCAAGATGCTGGAGCATATGGTTGATACTGTCCTATATTTTCAGGGAGAGCAGCAATCTGATATAAGGATTCTAAGGGTTGAAAAGAACAGGTTTGGTTCAATAAATGAAGTAGGCATATTTATGATGTCCGGTACGGGTTTAACATCTGTCAAAAATCCATCTGAAGTTTTTCTTCAGCATCATGAATCACTCCTTCCCGGGACATCTATAATTCCTTCGCTTAAAGGAAACAGATCAATTCTTATCGAAGTTCAGGCTTTAGTCGCCGATAATCCTTTCAGTAATAATCCCAGGCGGGTCACCGTTGGATTTGATCCATTCAGACTTTCAATGATTGTTGCTGTGATAGAAAAAAAACTGAAATTGCCTTTTTATAAATCCGATATATTTTTAAATATCACGGGAGGAATAAATATCAGGGAAACAGCAGGGGATATTGCAGTCTGCGCTTCCCTCATCACCAGCATGAAAAATATTACCCTTCCCGGAGACCTGATTATATTCGGAGAATTAGGACTCACCGGAGAAATCAGAGGAGTTAATCTTCCCGATTCCAGAATTAAAGAAGCGGCAAGGCAGGGATTTAAAAAATTTATTATCCCCCTGGACAATAGGAAATTAAAAATAAATGATGTGGAATTATATCCTGTGAAAAATATTGGAGAATTATTTCAAAAACTGAAAGTAATTTCTGAAAAATCTTAAAAATGAAAAATAATTTCAACTTTTTAATCGTTTCCTTAACTCTTCAATATGTTGGGGCCGTATAGAATTATTACTATTATCTAAAATCAATATATAATATTTCCTATGATCTCTGTAAAATTTTGAAAAATTAATGTTGATTTCTGAAAAATGGGACATGAAAATTTTTAAAAGCGATTTTTCTCTCAAACATGAAACAACCAGTATTATTCTTGAAAATTCAGGAAGGAATTTTGCATGCATTACATTTTTTTTGTTTTTTTGATCCGACTTCCAGGATGTGATCAAATTCCAGCAAAGATCTGCAACCTCACGTAATATCTCAAATTCTACTTCAACCCTGTAGAGATCATCAAAATTAAAAAAAATATCTCTTATGAGTTTTGGTTCGACAGAGGGAAGATTCTCAATGAGACGGTTTAATATTCCTATGTATATATTTCTTAAACCCTGGTCGAAATCCCTTATATTTCCGAATTCATTTTTTATTAAACATTTTAATTTTTCGAAAATTTCTTTAATGGATTCAAATTCTGAAAAATCTATGTTCAGTTTAAGAATATCAACCTTGATATTTCCCCGGTACAACTTTGTAGGTATGAAGGAATTGATTTCGGAACCGGGAAGTTTATCAAGCTTCGGAATCAGGTTTTTTATATTCCCGGTATTCGTTCCTCCTCTCACGATAATAAGTTTCAATTCAATGTTGAAATCAGTTTTATTTAATACATTGAAAAAAACCTGATTCACTCCGGTATTTTCAAATTCATCCATGAGAAAAGGAATTATAGCTCTTGCAAAATGTTCATACCCCCCAATCGACTTTATCTGTCTGAATTTTGTGCTTTGAGTTGAAATGATTATCCTTTTAAGTGAATTCTCGATTGACTTGATCAGCACCGGCTCAAGAGGAAGGCCGAGTCTGGTTACAATTTCAAGTCTGTAGACAAGCAGACCATCTCTGGTTACAAAACTTTTATGATGCTTAATAATATAATCAGGAACAATATAATCAAGAGTCTTTAAAAAATCTTCAATTGAGATTAAAAGTTCTTTACACACAAATGTGATCCCTGTCAGCTTCTCAAAAAATGTTTCGAAATTCTTGATTCTTATAACTTCGTTCCCCCTGCCCTCCCGGATAAATTGTTGACATTTATAGTTTTCAATTACCAGGTCCGCAAGATCTTTAATTTTTCTTTCTTCAAGGTATTCCTTTGATCGGGATAGTACAAATTTAAGCGTCTCTCCGTTCTCTCCGATAAGTTCCTCAGGATTTCCACTTTTATATCTTGTCTTTATTTTCTCAACCAGTTTGTCAAAGATATTGAATTTGACAGTTTCTTCATCGAGCAGAATAAATTTACTCATCGTACCAATTGAAGCTGATCTGATCTTTTTTATAAGACTTTTTTTCTCTTTTATAAAATTCCTATATTCTTCTTTATCATCAATCCTGAATGCCAGAATAACTATTCCAATTGATTTATCTTTTTCAGGGATTGTAAATCCTTTCACAAAAAGAACATTTTTGGCAATATGATGAATAATTCCAATTATAGAATTGGACATCCCCGGCCAATCCTCTGCTAATACACCCAGCACTACTGTTTCCGGCAGGCTCCCTTTATTTATTTCCTCTAAAAATATTACCTCCTTTTTTTTTGTATTGTTATAATTTGAAAGGAGTCTCAGGATTAGAAGCCTCTGCATTTTTAAAGGGAAAATCTGTTGTGAATTGATTATCAGTTGAAGCTGCTCTTTTGCTTCTTTAAACGGGATTTTTATTTTTTCAGATTTAAGCAGCTGCTTCAGTTCATCAATTTCAGCTTCAGTCAAAACAGTTTTCATAATGATGATTCTATTTACTGCCGAAAAAAAAGTCAATCTGATTTTGGCACTAATTTCTTGACAATGAAAATCCTATTTACTAAAATTAAGTCAGGAGGAAAATAATGAACAAAACTGAATTGGTAAAAGCTATTTCTGAGAAGGCAGATCTAAAGGTAACAGATACGGAAAAACTGGTAAATGCATTTATTGATACTGTCTCATTTACTCTAAAGAAAAAAGGTAAAGTTACGCTAGTAGGTTTTGGGACATTTTCCGTTGCTAACAGGAAAGAAAAAATCGGAGTAAATCCGAAAACCGGGCAGAAGATCAAGATTAAAGCTAAGAACGTTCCCGTATTTAAAGCAGGAAAAGCCTTAAAGGAAAAAGTAAAGTAATTAAGATATCTGTTCCTGCGTCAAATCACCTGAATAACGGCGTTCAAAGGTTTCAATTCCTTTTTTTCTCTCTTATAAGAAGAGAAAATATTTTCTATATTTATTCTATAAGTTCCTTTTTTTTTGAATTTTATCCTAATCCTTCCTAAATTTAGGCTCTTTGCAGGATTTTTCAAAAATGAGTATCCGAGATCAAAACCAGTCCCGCTATTATTTTTTAAAACTTTGACACTCTTATCATGAATCGTATCGGTTGATAATTCTTCTATAATTGCATCCCCACCTGTAACAGAGCCTGAGAATGAAAGAGTGGAGACAGGAGAATCAGAACTTAAGCCGATAACAAAAACTGCAGAATTATTTAC
>CAZNLS010000075.1:1978-11883 GCA_964573895.1 uncultured Clostridia bacterium | reverse complement strand
ACTTGTTCCTTGGTGCAACATTTGCTGACCACCCTGACACTATTGATAAGTTACTCACCGGCGCGCCGCTAGAGGCTGCGCGTGAGACGCGCCAAGCCATAGTTCTTTACAACTTGCTGATGACAGCGGGCGAGAATCGATACCACCAGGTCAATTCCGGATATCTTGATGCCAATACATGGAAAGGGCGACTCGATAGTCTTGGACCAGCTGTGACTTTGCCAATTTTCAAGATCTGGAAAAGATTGCCCGGAGCGCCGAATCACTCGTCAGACTTTCTGCAACTTGTGGACGATCTTGCGGCGGACGAGACCGATAGTTAACCATTCGCACTGGCGATCGCAAGGCGTGTGGATTAATCGCTTGCCAGTTCCCTGATTATAATGCTCCAGTGGTCCAAGGCGTCATAAAAAGTCTTGATGGGCACCCTTTCATTGAGGCCATGAGCAAACATCTCATCGGGATTCATGAAGATGCCACTCGCCGCCCATGTTGGAACTACGGCTCTGCGAAAATGCATGCCATCAGTGCCGCCTGATTCCATGTAGGCGATCATTCTAACGCCGGGATAACGGGCGTGGACCGCCTTGCTGATTGCCGCGCGAACATCCTCACGTAGTTCCGAAACCGGACTCTCGGTCGGTTTGTAGATTTGCTCGAATTCGATTGCGTCATTGCCGATAACTTGCCGCAGCGTTTTCAAGACGTCGGCCGCCGGATCGCCAGCGAAAATGCGACAATTCACGGTTGCCGTTGCAGATTGAGGCAGGGCGTTTTCCGCATGACCGGCACGCAACATCGTCACAACACAGGTGGTGCGCGTGGTGCCAACATAGGACGACTCGACCGCCAGGCGATCAGAAGCCGTTTTGTCATTGGGGTTTTTGGCGAACCGCATCATCGCATTGCCCAACTCGCCACCCATCTGTTGGCCAGTTACTTCGAAAAACTCGAGCGTCATCTCGTTCCAGCGAACGGGAAACTGGTAATTCTGTATTTTGGTGATCGCATTGGCGAGATCGTAAATTGCATTGTCCGGCCTGGGACGCGAGCTGTGGCCGCCCGGATTTCGCGCCGTCAGTTCCCAAGTGACGTAAGTCTTTTCCGCTGCCTGGATCAGATAAACGAGCGCTTTACCGTCCGCACTCAAATCGCCACCCCCGGCGTCGGAATTCAGCGCGAATTCGGCTTGCGCCAGGTCTTCGCGTTCATACGCCAGCTTTCGTGTACTGACCATACCGCTCTCCTCATCACCGGAAAAAACAAGGATGAGATCCCGATTCGGTACAAAGCCATCTTTCATCAGGCGAATGAAGGTTGACGTGAGTTGGGCAACTCCGAATTTGTTGTCAATTGAGCCTGTGCAGCAGAGAGTCTGGCAATAGGCACCATGTAGCATGAACAGCACACATAATTCATCCCGGCATTGAAACAGAATTCAACCGATTCGGGCTCTCCACCGTGTTCACCGCATATTCCTATTTTTAAATCGGGGCGGGTTTTTCTTCCGTTTTTAATTCCTAATTTAACAAGCTGTCCGACTCCTTCCTGGTCAAGAACCTGGAAGGGATCTTTCTTTAGTATTCCTTTCCTGAGATATTCAGGTAAAAACACTCCAGCATCATCCCTGGAATATCCAAATGTCATCTGTGTAAGATCGTTGGTCCCAAAGGAGAAAAACTCAGCCTCTTCGGCAATTGTATCTGCAACAAGGCATGCCCTTGGTATCTCAATCATTGTCCCGATCTTATACTCGATCTTTTCATTCTGTTCTGCAAAGATTTTATCTGCTCTCTCTTTTACAACTGACTTCAGGAATTTAAATTCCTCATCGGTACCGGTTAAAGGGATCATTATTTCCGGAAGAACTTCAACACCCTCTTTTTTAACTTTTAAAGCGGCTCTTATTATTGCTTCTGTCTGCATTTCTGCAATCTCCGGATATGTAACAGCAAGCCTGCAGCCCCTGTGACCAAGCATAGGATTGAACTCCTTTAATGATTCGGTTTTTTCTTTAAGATATTTAAATTCTACTCCCATCTCATTTGAAAGAATTTCAAGCTCTTTATCTGTGTGGGGAAGAAATTCGTGCAGAGGCGGGTCTAATAGTCTTATTGTTACAGGGAAACCGGTCATTTCACGAAAAATGCCTGCGAAATCCTCCATTTGCATAGGAAGGATCTTTGACAGAGCCTTTTCTCTTTCAGAACGGTTGCCTGCAAGTATCATCTCTCTCACAGCAACAATTCTGTCACCCTCAAAAAACATATGCTCTGTTCTTGCAAGACCTATTCCTTCCGCTCCGAATTTTCTTGCAATCGAACTATCTTTCGGCGTATCTGCATTAGTCCTGACGCCTATTGTGCGCACTTCATCAACCCAGGACATAAATAATTTGAACTCACCGGAAATCTCCGGAGTTGTAAGAACCAATTTGCCATCAATTACCTCTCCCAGAGAACCGTTAAGTGTTATAGTATCAAATTCTTTGAAAAGTTTTCCTCCGATTTCACAACTATTATCTGCCTTGATTACAAGATCACTACACCCTGCAACACAACATTTTCCCATTCCGCGAGCTACTACTGCCGCATGCGAGGTCATACCTCCGGTTGCCGTCAAAATACCCTCTGCCGCATCCATTCCACCAATATCTTCCGGAGATGTTTCTTTTCGGACCAATATGACCTTTTCTCCGATGGCTGCACGTTCCTCAGCTTTATCGGCAGTAAAAACTATTTTACCTACTGCCGCTCCGGGAGAGGCGGGAAGTCCCCTGGCAAGCACGCTGTATTTGACCCCGGGATCGATATTCGGATGCAATAGTTTGTCAAGGTCAGAAGGCGAAACTCTCATTATCGCCTCCTCTTTTGTGATCAATCCTTCGTTGACCATATCAACAGCAATTCTAATAGCTGCAGCCCCGGTTCTCTTTCCGTTTCTGGTTTGAAGAAGATACAACTTCTCATCCTGAATTGTGAACTCCATATCCTGCATATCTTTATAGTGTTTCTCTAAAACATTTTTGAATGAGATCAACTGTTTATAAACAGGAGGCATCTCTTTTTCCAGGTCTGAAACCGGGTGTGGAGTCCTTATTCCTGCAACAACATCTTCTCCCTGTGCATTCATCAGATATTCTCCGTAATAACTGTTTTCACCTGTTGAAGGATTCCTTGAAAAGGCAACTCCGGTCCCCGATGAATGACCCATATTGCCGAAAACCATAGATTGAATATTTACTGCTGTACCTATTAAACCTTCTATCTGGTTTAATTCCCTGTACTTGATTGCTCTCGGATTATTCCATGATCCAAACACTGCATCTATCGCTTGCCAAAGTTGTTTGTGAGGATCCTGCGGGAAATCTTCTCCGGTCTCTTCCTTAATCAGGCTTTTATATTTCTCAATTAACTCATCCAGGTCTTCAGATGAAAGATCAATGTCGGAAACCAGATCTTTTTTGTCTTTTACAGAGTCAAGAATTCCCTCAAACTTAGAATGAGCGATCCCCAGTACGACATTTCCGAACATTTGAAGAAATCTTCGGTAAGAATCTTTTGAAAATTTTGGATTACCGGATAGTTTTTCCAGGCCTTTGACTGAATTATCATTTAGTCCCAGATTCAAGACCGTGTCCATCATGCCAGGCATTGAAACAGCAGCTCCGGATCTTACCGATACGAGCAGGGGATTCTCCTGGTCTCCGAGTTTTTTCCCCATCAGGGATTCAAGTTTTTTCAGATTTTTTGCAACCTGTTCCTTAACAGTTTCAGGATATTTATTATTATTTTTGTAGTAAATGTCGCAAACTTCTGTTGTAATTGTAAAACCCGGAGGTATAGGCAATCCTATATTGCACATTTCTGCAAGATTTGCGCCTTTGCCGCCTAATAACTGCTTCAGCTCTTTTTTTCCGTCAGTCTCTTCCCTGGAAAAAAAATAAACATATTTGTTTCCCATAGATCCTCCTCCAATTTTTACAATAATTTATAAATTTTTGATAAAAAGCTTTTGCTTCCGTTAATTTTATTTTTAATTGATTCCAAAGGCAAATTTATAATAACTTCAAAATTTGCTCCTTTCTCCGAATAAAGTTTCAGACTCCCTTCATGGTTTTCAACTACTTTTTCTATAAGCAAATATCCGATTCCCGCTCTTTGAGGAAACAGAGAATAGAATGGCTCGGTAACCATTTTTAACTCCTCTTCTGCAACTCCGTCCCCGTTGTCGCTAAACCTAAGAATTATTCCGCTGTCCATATCTTCTATATCTATATTGATCCTTCCCTCTTTTTTGTTTGAAAGCCTTAATGAAGAGATTGAATTCTGAAGTAATTCACGCAGAAGAAGCAGGATCTCCCCCTTTATAAGTTTAACTTTATTCTTTGCTTTAATTGTGACATTTACCTTTATACCGGTTTTTTCAAGTATATCGAATATTGATGAAAAATTATCAATCAGCTTTTTAAACGGGATATTCTCTTTTTCAATTTCAATTTCCGTAAACTGATCTCTTATCATATCTATCAGCCCGGATAATAATTCTGCATTTTTTTCGATATTTGAAGCTTTATCATTGATCAGATCACTCCCGGATTTCATCCGGATAATCTGCGAATATCCAAGAACCGGAGTCAATTTGTTTTTTAATTTATGAAAAATGACCGGAATTATCTCCTTGTAAATCAATTCAGATTGCAGAATTTCAATTTCAGAAATCATTTCATTACTGATTCTGTTACCTGAATCTGAACCGGACTTAGTTTGCTTTTTTTCTGCCATTTTTAAGGGTAAAAATTTTTCCAAAAAATAATTGTGTAATTATATTTTAAAAGCTCCCATAATTCAACCCGTTAGAATTTTAATTTTTTTACGGAATACTTTTTTTCATATCCAAATCTCTTTTTTATTGACTTTTTAACGTATTGAAATTATTATAATTACAGGTGAATTATTATTCTTTATAAAAAAATTAAGGAGGAAAAATGAGTATGATGCCCGATGTAGATGACATGAAATATTCCAAAGGTTTGGAGGGGGTTGTAGCGGCAATTAGTGCAATATCATACATTGACGGATTGAAGGGAATTCTTGTATACAGGGGCTATTCAATCCAGTCTCTTGCCAAGCATTCTACATTTGAAGAAGTTTTATATTTATTAATACATGGTGAATTGCCCACAAAACCGCAACTGGAAAATTTAAAGAAAAAATTAGTTGAATACAGAAATATTGACCAGATCAAAGATATTTTAAAATCATTGCCTAAAGATGCCCGTCCAATGGAGGTATTAAGATCAATTGTTTCGGTCCTGGGAATATATTGTCCTGATAAATTTGATTTTTCAAAAGAGATAAAACTTCAAAAAGTGCTCAGGGTTATTGCAAAACTTCCGGTTATTGTTGCCGCTTATGACAGGATAAGAAACGGCAGAGAGCCGGTTCCTCAAAATCCTGAGCTTGATCATGCTGAAAATTTTCTCTATATGCTTCATGGGAAAAAACCGGATGAGCTTGACTCAAAAATAATGGATCTCATCTTGATTCTCCACGCAGATCACGGAATGAACGCATCAACATTCTCATCTCTTGTAACCATATCAACTCTTTCTGATATATATTCATCAATGACATCAGCTATCGGAACACTGAAGGGGCAACTTCACGGTGGTGCCAACGAAAGAGTATTAAAAATGCTTAAAGAGATCAAAACCCCTGAAAATGTCAAAGAGTGGCTTGATGATGCAATGGAAGAGAGAAAAAAAATCATGGGTTTTGGTCACAGGGTATATAAAGCTTATGATCCCCGGGCAAAGATCCTGAAACGTTATGCAAAAGAGTTGAGTGTGAAGAGAAATGACACCCTCTATTTTGAAATAGGTGAAAAAATTGAAAAATATATGATTGACCACGTAGGAGAAAAAGGTATTCAGCCTAATGTAGATTTTTACTCGGGAATAGTTCTGAACCACCTTGGGATCCCGACCGATCTTTTCACCCCGATATTTGCTGTTTCAAGATCGGTCGGATGGGGAGCACATGTCCTTGAATATCTGGAATCCAACAGGTTATTCAGACCGAGAGCTATATACAACGGCCCTCTTCATCTTGAGTATATTAATATTGATAACAGAGAAGGAGAATAAATTTGGAACAAAAAATCACATTTGAAAACGGAGAGTTAAAAATCCCGAAGAATCCTGTCATTGCCTATATTGAAGGTGATGGCATCGGAGTTGATATAACTCCGCCTGTATTAAAAGTTATAGATGCAGCAGTGAAAAAATCCTACAGCGGGGAAAGAAAAATTATATGGAAGGAGATACTTGCGGGAGAAAAGGCATTCAAAGAGACAGGATCCTATCTGCCCGATGAGACGCCTGCAGCAATCAAAGAATATAAGATTGCAATAAAGGGGCCGTTGACAACTCCTATCGGAGGAGGATTCAGAAGCCTTAATGTTTCTTTAAGGCAGATCCTTGATCTCTACTCCTGTATTCGTCCTGTAAATTATATAAAAGGTGTTCCTTCACCTATGGTTAATCCGCAAAATCTTGATATTGTTATATTCAGAGAAAACACGGAAGATGTTTATGCGGGAATTGAATTCGAAGCAGGTTCCGCGGAAGCAGTTAAACTTATCGAAATATTAAGAGGGATGGGCAAGAAGATAAGAGATTTTTCTTCAATCGGGATCAAACCCATCTCTAAAGAGGGTTCTCAGCGTCTTGTTAGAATGGCAATCAAATATGCAGTCGACCATAACAGGAAGTCCGTGACAATTGTTCATAAAGGGAACATAATGAAATACACGGAAGGATATTTCAAAAAATGGGGATATGAGATTGCCATTGAAGAATTCAGGGACAAGATTGTTACAGAGGAAGAAGTATGGAACGGAACATCTCAGGAAGGGAAAATTTTGATTAAAGATCGTATCGCAGATTCGATATTCCAGCAACTTCTTTTAAGACCCGCTGAATACGATATTCTTGCAACACCCAATCTTAATGGTGACTATTTGTCAGACGCTGCTGCCGCTCAGGTCGGTGGTTTGGGAATGGCACCGGGTTCAAACGTAAGAGAAGATGTTGCTCTTTTTGAAGCCACTCACGGGACAGCCCCTAAATATGCCGGGATGGATAAAGTCAATCCTGGTTCGCTGCTTCTTTCTGGAGTAATGATGCTCGAATTTATGAAGTGGAATGAAGCCGCAGAACTTATAAAAGCAGCTCTGGGAAAAACAATTTTGGACAAGATAGTGACATATGATCTGGCAAGACAGCTTGAGAATGTAACTCCCGTGAAAACATCTGAATTCGGGGATGCAATAATTAAAAATCTTTAAATCAAAGGAGAAAAAAATGTCTGACAGAGTTCGTGTTAAAACAGAGGAGTTAAGAAAGTTTACGGTTCAAATTTTAAATCAGCACGGCCTTTCGGAAAATGATTCGCAAATCACGGCAGATGTATTGATTTCTGCCGATATGAGAGGGATAGAATCACATGGAGTTGCAAGATTAAAAAGGTATGTTGACGGAATAAAAACGGGAATAATTAAGATCGGGATTGAAGCAAAAACAATCAAGGAGACTCCTGTATCTCTTGTTATAGACGGATGCGGGGGGATGGGTCAGCCGATTGCTTATAAAACTATGACAAAGTGTATTGAGAAGGCAAAAAGCAGTTATATCTGTTTTGCAAGTATCAGGAATTCAAATCACTATGGAATTGCCGGATATTATACTCTCATGGCACTTGAACATAATATGATCGGAATTTCCCTCACAAATTCGGCACCACTTGTTGTACCGACATTTGCCAGGGATGCGGTGATTGGAACGAATCCGATTTCAATAGGGATTCCCGCCGGAAGCGAAAAACCCTTCCTGCTGGATATGGCTACATCGACTGTTCCGAGAGGAAAACTTGAAGTATACTCCAGAAAGGGAGAGACAATTCCCGATTCATGGGCAACGGATGAAGATGGTGTTCCAACTACCAATGTATTTAAAGTGCTTGATAATCTGCTCAATCGAAGAGGAGGCGGCCTTCTGCCTCTTGGAGGCGGCAAAGAGTTAACCGGAGGACATAAAGGATATGGCCTCGGAGCAATAGTTGACATATTTTCCGGTGCCCTCTCTTCAGGGGCAATGGGCACAGAAGTATACGGAAAAAAGGGAGCCCCTGCAGAAGTCTGCCATTTCCTTGGAATAATCAACCCCGATGCTTTTGTCGGACTGGATGAATTAAAAGAGAATATGGATAACTATATAAATATGCTCAAAAAATCTGAAAGAGCTGAAAATGAACCCAGGATTTATATCGCAGGAGAGAAAGAGTATGAAGCTGAGGAGAAAAACAGAGAAAATTTAACACTTCAAAATAAGGTTTATAAAATATTGAATGAATTGGGCGAAGAATTTAAACTTAAATTAAGCGAGGTAACAGAATGAAAAATTGTGTATTTTGTGAAGTTGAGATTGATGAGAATGTAAACTTTTGTTCAAATTGCGGATCGGTCGTTAAAAATGAAGATAATCCGTTTTACTGGAAACAGAAAGCCCAGCTTCTCAGGCACAGGGGGAAGATCAAACCGGCAATTGAAGCATGCCTAAAATATCATGAATTGGACAATAAAAATCCTTTTGCTTTTGCCAACCTCGGAGATCTTTACTATTTCACCGGAAATATCGATCTGTCGATAAAAAATTATCTTAAAGCAATTGAGTTAAAGCCCGACTATGCAGACGCACACTATTATCTTGGAATTAGTTATTTTCGGTCAGGACAGATCAGCAAGGCAATCCAATCATACCAAAAATGCCTTGAATTAAATCCTGAATTTATTATAGCCTACTATCAATTGGGAGTATCCTGTTACCACAGAGGAGAGAGAAAAAAAGCAATAGAAGCATTCAAAAATCTTTTAAAAATAAATCCGCAATCTGTAATCGCCAATTATCACCTTGGAGTCAATTTCAGCTCGGTTGGAGAATATGAAAAAGCTATCCCTTATTTTGAGAAAGTTTCAGAGACGAGCCCTGATGACAGTGCCGTACTTTATCATCTGGGGATATCCTATTTCAGAACGGGAAAACTATCTGAAGCCGTAAAAATATTCAGAAAAGCGATGACAATAAACCCGGAAGATCAGAGGTCGAAAAAAATGCTGGAATTTTTATTAAATGTGACTGAGATCTGATTTTTTATGACAACTTTAAGAACCGAAGGTCTTACAAAGATCTATAATGAAATTAAAGTTGTTAAATCGTTGAATCTGGAACTGAATTCAGGTGAAATAATTGGTCTCCTGGGAAGAAACGGTGCAGGAAAAACAACTACATTCTTAATGCTTGCCGGAATTGTTAAACCGAACTCGGGTAGTATATTTCTGGATAATGTTGATATTGGAAAGATGCAGTCTTATAAGAGGGCTGAAAAGGGTTTGGTATATCTTCCGCAGCAGAATTCAGTTTTTTTAAAAACAACTGTTTATCTAAATCTTTTCCAGATACTGCAGCTGAAAGTTTCCGACAAAGAGGCGGAGGAAAAGAGCCTGGAACTTTTGAATGATTTCGGGCTGATGTATGTCAGGGATTCATTTGCATATCAGTTGTCAGGAGGGGAGAAGAGGCGGCTTGAGATTGCCCGGGCTATGATAATGAAACCAAAGTTCCTGTTCCTGGATGAACCTTTCACCGGGATCGATCCTATTACAATTCTTGATATCCAAAAAATAGTTCTGAAACTAAAAAAGAGGGGGATCGGGATTGTAATTACCGATCACAATGTGCAGGACACATTTGATATAACAGATGAAGCATATATCATTCATAAAGGAGAGATACTCGATTACGGCAAACCTTCCGAACTTATCAAAAAAGAAAAGACAAAGACTCT
>CAZNLS010000075.1:0-1878 GCA_964573895.1 uncultured Clostridia bacterium | reverse complement strand
TTCAAATGATTTTATAAAAAAAACAGCTCAATCATCTTTTTCAATTGAGGAAGATAGATCTGACTTCAGTAATAAAAGCGGTATATTGATTTTGTGTTTAAGGCTTGTTGAAACACTACCAAATAATAGATCGCCAATAAACGTATGCCCATGAGTCGCCATTGCGACCAGGTCATAGTCATTTTTCTCTATCTCATCCAAAATTTGCTCGTCAGGCTCACCATCTCTAATTACCGTATGTGCTTCAATATTCTGGCTTTCAAGTTTTGCACGTTGAGCTTCAAGGTATGATTTCGCGTTTTCAATCAGAGTGCGATGTTGATCCAGTGTATGAGAATGTACTACATGTAGAAGATAAACCTTCGATTTGTTTTGAATAGCAAGTAAAGATATATGTTTTATGATCGCGTCGTCAACGGGCGAGCAATCAATTGTTACTAAAATTTTCTTATATAATTGCATTTCAAGCTCCCTCCACTATCAATGAATAGAGTAAGTACAGGTTTAACGAAATTACCACCGCAGAAATAATAAACGCCGCAATGAATTCTTTGTGACTGCTTCTGAAATTTTTCATTAGCTTTTTGCTGCGACATAGCATTATCAGGGGAACAAGTGTAAATGGAAGTTGAATACTTAAGACAACCTGACTAAAAACAAGAATTCGAAACGTGTCCATACTAAAAATAATGATTAGAAAAGATGGAATAGCGGTAATAAATACGGATAACTTATAAAGTAAAGTTCGAGGATCTTCCGGTTTCCCAAGAAATCCTGTAATTACATTAACTTCAGCCATTGAAGATGTAATTGATGAGCCTACACCGGCAAATACCAGCGCGATTGCGAACAACAAACCGGCAAGAGAGCCGGCAAGAGGTTTTAATGTTGCCGACGCCTGCTCAATGCTATCGACCAAAACATTATTTTTAAAAAATACTGTTGCAGCGACAATAATCATAGCTGAATTAACAACCCACCCCATGATCATAGCGAATAATGTATCTAATTTTTCATATTTGATAAGGGAAATTTTCTCATTTTCAGATATCCCCCATTTTCTACTGTGAATGACATTAGAGTGAAGAAAAATATTGTGCGGCATAACAACGGCACCAAGAATACCCATCGCTATATAAATACTTGCTCTATCAATTTTCGGAATAATAATTGAAGGTGCAACTGATGCCCAATCCGGCTTAATTATCAGGATTTCGATAATATAACATGCTGCAATTATTGTCAAAAAACCAATAATAATTGCCTCAAGGCGATGATACCTCTGGCTGACAATTAAAAAAACTTCCAGTAGAACGGTAACTAAAGCTCCCAGCCAAAGAGGGAAGTGGAACAGGAGATTAAATCCAATCGCTCCTCCTATTAATTCTGCTACGTCAGTTGCAATACAGGCCAGAACAATTGTAATACCAAGAAAATATGATATAGGAGTTGAAAAATTTTCTCTAATATTAACAGCAAGTGATTTTCCCGTCGCTATTCCTAATTTTGCGGCCATATGCTGAATAACAATAAGCATAATTGTGCTGAGGGTTATTACCCAGAGCAATTGATAACCGAACTTTGACCCACCTTCGATATTTGTTGCCCAATTTCCAGGATCAATAAACCCTACAGTAACAATAAATCCCGGGCCAAGAAAACTGAGCAGCTTTCTAAAAGGTATATTTTTCATTTATCACACCTAATTGATTATCTAAAAACCAAAAGTAAAACTCTTCGGTTCTTAAGCTATAATTCCTGATTCTTATTAATTGTATCACCTGATCTAATAATTTAGGTTTATTCTCTGTCATATTATTGTAAGCGTTTAATCGCTTTGATCTGAATAATACAGAGTCAACATTATGTTTTCAAGTT
>CAZNLS010000074.1:0-11964 GCA_964573895.1 uncultured Clostridia bacterium | reverse complement strand
AGGATATGCGGATATTATAAGTTATTCAATTCTTATAATAGGATCATTAATAATTATTTATTATTTTATTCTCTCGCAGAATAAAACAAAAAGGATATGGGTGAATCTGAAAATTAAAAGTATTTCTATTTTTTTTGTGGCAATAATGGGATTGGTGTTAATAAAGCATACTGCAACATGGGCTGTTTTTTTAACGATTACAGGCCTATTTGTCCTGTATTTATTAAAAAGTACAAAAGCAATTGTTCCTTTGATGGTAATATTAATTCTTTTCAGTATATATTTCCAGGGATATATAAGTAATCAGATTGATCCTTTAATTGGAAAAGAAATTAGGGTGATAGAAGGTGAAGCCAATATCGATAGATCCTTTAATGGCCGAATGACAAGATGGAAAAGGTATTTTAGAGTTTGGAACCAAATGCCAATTTACTCGAAAGTATTTGGTGTATCTCTAGCCCCAACTGAAAATGTATCAGTCATTTTTGATAAAGATTATATTAGTGGATTTTCAAAAGTGATCCCAGTAATGGTGAGTGGAGGTATACACAATGATTATATAAGAGTATTATTTTTATCGGGAATTGTTGGATTATTTTTCTATTTGTCATTTCTTTTATCAATATATTGGAGAAAAAAGTTCTTCAAACTTGAAGATCAGTTTTTGGTGATTGCATCAATTTCAGCAGTACTATTGTATTCGGTCTCTACAAATCCTTTACTTTATTCAACTTTGATCTATTTGATATTTTCAATATTTGCATATTTGTCGATCCCACAAAAAATCAGATAAATAAATGAAAAAAAAGATATTAATTTTAGGTAAATTACCACCGCCTTATATGGGTCCTGCCATTGCAACAGAAATAATACTCAATTCGGATTTAAAAAACAGATTTGACCTTATTCATCTGGATACCAGGTTAAACAAATCAATAAAGTATATTGGAAAATTTTCAATCAGGAAAATTATCCGGAATATGATGATATATTTTAAATTTAGAATACTAATTAAAAAAGAGAATCCTGAGCTTGTCCTAATTCCAATGTCGCAATCAACAGTCGGATTCATTAAGGATTCCATATACATAGTAATATCAAGGGTTTATAAAAAAAAAGTTTTGTTGCATTTAAGAGGAAGTAATATTCAAAATTGGCTTAAGCAATCTTTCCCCGTAACAAGAATTTTTATAGAATGGGTAATAAGAAAATGTCAGGGAGCAATAGTGTTAGGAAATAATCTTAAATATCTGTTTGAGAAATATTTTCCCGATGACAAAATTTTTGTTGTTCCAAATGGAGCAAATTATATTCTCCCTAAGGTTACAAATGATGAAAAATATCTGAATATCATCTATTTAGGGAATCTTATGTATTCAAAGGGAATTCAATATATCATTAATGCAATTGACTTATTAGATGAAAAAACAAAAAAAAAGATTAAATTTTCAATTGTCGGAGACTGGTTTGAAAGATCTATAAAAACAGAGCTTTTAGAAATTGTAGGGAAAAAAGAACTGCCGGTTGACTTTCATCCTCCCGCTGGGCCTGAAAAAAAGATTAATTATTTAATAAGATCAGATATTTTTGTTTTCACTCCAATAGAACCTGAAGGGCATCCGTGGGTAATAGTCGAAGCGATGGCTGCTGGACTGCCGATTATTTCAACTGATCAGGGCGCAATAACGGAATCCGTTATTGACGGGGTTAACGGTTTCATTGTTGAAAAAAAAAATCCAAAACAGATAGCAGAAAAGATAAAATATTTGATTGACAATCCTGATATAAGAAAAAAAATGGGGAAAAAGAGCAGAGAACTTTATTTGGAAAAATTTACCGAGGAGAAAATGGTTGAAAATATTTCAAAAGCTTTTAAACATACCATTGAATCTTAATATTTCCAGAATACCATGTGCGGAATAACAGGATACATTTCAGAGAAGGCGTGGAATCGTGATGTGATGATCTCATCGCTTCTTCATAGAGGTCCGGACAATTCGGATTCGTTCAACTATAAATATAAAAAGAGAAGAATTTTTATTGGTCATACAAGGCTGAAAATTATTGATCTTTCCAATGCCGGCAATCAGCCAATGAAAAGTATCAGTGGAAAGACGGTAATCTCATATAATGGCGAAGTTTACAATTTTAAAAAGCTCAAGGCGACATATCTCAGTGATATAAAATTTTATTCCGGAACGGATACGGAAGTAATCCTGAATCTCTACGAAAAATTGGGAAGAGATTTTGTCAACTTACTCGAGGGAGATTTCGCGATTTCAATTCTGGATCTGAAATTGAATAAACTATTTCTATTCAGGGACAGATTAGGAGTAAAACCTCTCTATTACTATACTTCAGGCAATACATTGATTTTCGGTTCCGAGATAAAAGCAATCCTTGGAGCCGGTGTAAATGCAGAAATTGACAATGATTCCATCCCTCTCTATTTTACATTTAAATATGTACCGGGAAGCGGCACTCTTTTTAAGAATATAAAGAGGTTGGCACCGGGGACCCGCCTTGAATATGATTTGCAATCCGGTTCTTTTAAGATTGACAATTTCTGGACACTGCAAAAACAAGAGGAATATTCAAATATAGATTTTCGGGAAGCAAAGACAATTTTAAGAGATCTTGTTACCAGATCGGTTAACAGCAGGCTGCTTGCCGACGTCAGTGTTGGAAACTTTTTATCCGGAGGTCTGGACTCCTCCATAATCGCCTATATATTAAAAAATAACCATGAAATAGGTCACTATTGTGCAAAAAAAAGCAGGGAAGATCTTAAGGCCGAAGGAACAACATCGGATTTTTTCTATGCAAAAAAACTTTCCGATGAATTAAATCTTAATACGGAATTTATAGATGTAGGATCAGGTGAACTTTCCACCAAAATAATTCAAAAAGTGATTCGATATTCAGATGATCTGATAGCGGATGGTTCACTTATTCCATCTTATCTGATTACGAAAGAGGCATCCCAATCTTCAAGAGTTATTTTGTCCGGAATGGGAGCGGATGAGCTTTTCCTTGGCTATGCGGGTCACCAATTAACTCTTCTTTCAATACTCCTGGATAAATTCCCGGCAATTCTGAACCGTCCGATTGCCGCGTATTTTAAAAAACTCAGGCAGGGGAGCGGCAGATTTCTCGCTTACCGAAGGTATCTTCACCGGATCGGGAAGTACTATACTTATCCCGAATATAAATACGGTGCTTTGAATATTGTCGGAGATTTTGAAAATTCAATTTCGATTTGCGAAAATGGCCGAAATTCCATTATTGAATTCTTTCAAAAATACTTTAATAATGATTCTGATGTTTTTGACAATATTTTTTTATATGAAATTGATAACTTTCTTGTAAAAAACCTTCACTACCTCGACAGAATGTCTATGGCAAACAGTGTTGAATCGAGAGTGCCATACCTTGATCACAGGATTGTTGAGTTTGCATTCTCGTTACCGAGAAAATTTAAGCTTGCATCTGTAAGATATCCTAAGCGAATTCTAAAAAAGGCTTTTTCAGACATACCGGAATATATTTTAAAAAGGAGGAAAGCCGGTTTCGGAATGCCTCTAAGGTCAATTTTTAAAGATCAAAGAAAGATAGATGATCTTATTAACAATGACTTTCTGGCCGGCACAAAATTACTGGATTTGATAAAGCTCCGAAAATTGATAGAAAATCATCAAAATGGGATTGAAGATAATTCTTCAATAATCTATTCTGTGATTTCTTTCCAGGAATGGTTTAAAATGTATATAGATTAAAAATTATTATGGAACAATTAACTCAGGACTTAAAAAAAGGAAAGATGGCTCTGATTGAAGCTCCCTTTCCTATCATGGGGGATGGAGATCTTCTGGTAAGAAATTATTATTCTGTTATCAGCCCAGGGACGGAAGGCAGGACAGTAACAGATGCAAGAAAGGGATACATCGCAAAAGCACGTTCCCGTCAGAAAGAGGTTAAAAAAGTTATTGAATCGATAAAAAAAAACGGCTTAAAAGAGACATATCAATTAGTTATGAACAAACTTGAAGCTCTGTCAGCTCTGGGATACAGTTGTGCAGGAGAAGTTATCGGGATAGGTTCTAATGTTAAAAGTTTCAAGATCGGTGATCATGTTGCGTGCGGAGGGAGCAGGGCTGTGCATGCGGATGTTGTTTCTGTTCCTGTAAATTTGTGTGTGAAAGTCGACAGGAAAACCGATCTTAGAGAAGCAGCATTTACAACAATTGGAGCTATTGCACTTCAGGGTGTCCGGCAGTCTGATTTGAAACTCGGTGAATCCGCCGTTGTAATTGGATTGGGGCTGGTTGGACTTCTAACCTGCCAGATATTGGTTTCATCAGGGATTAATGTGATTGGAATTGATATTGATGAAAAAAGGGTAAGGACAGCCGGAAGAATTGTGAAAGGCCATTTTTTCAACCGGAATAAAGAAGGGATAGAAAAGATAATTGAAACAAGAACAGTTGGGACCGGAGCTGATGCTGTAATAATTGCAGCTGCCACTTCTTCGCTGGATCCGGTAAATTTTGCAGGGAGAATATGCAGAAAGCGTGGTAAAGTAATAATTGTTGGTTCGGTCCCTACAGGTTTTTCGAGAGAGCATTTTTACAAAAAAGAGCTTGAGTTAAAAATGTCAAGTTCATACGGCCCGGGAAGATATGACCGCTCATATGAGGAACAAGGGATCGATTATCCGGTAGGATATGTGCGCTGGACAGAGAATCGGAATATGCAGGCATTTGTAAACCTGATTGAGAATGGAAAGATTGACTTAAAAAAGATTATTTCTCATGAATATACCCTTTTAAAGGCACCGGAAGCATATTTGATTCTCCTTAAAAAATCTGAAAATTTCACCGGAATTATTATCAAATATGACTTTGAAAAATTACCGGAAAGAAAAGTTGTATTAAAGGAAAAAAAATTCAAATCGGAAAAACCTGTTGTCGGTCTTATCGGAGCCGGTTCATTTGCCCAAAATGTCCTTCTGCCGAATATGAAAGGGCTCTGTTATTTGGAAGGAATTTCTACACCAAAAGCAAATATTTCAAGGTATGTTGCAGATAAATTCGGATTCTCTTTCTGCACCGATAATCCTGAGGAACTAATTAAAAACGAAAATATCAATACTATTTTTATTGCGACAAGGCATGATTCACACTCTTATTATGTTATTGAATCGCTAAAAGCAGGGAAAAATGTATTTGTGGAAAAACCCCTGGCATTAACTGAAAAAGAACTGGAAGAGATCAGAAAAGTATACATCTCACCTCGAACCTCTAACCCCTCACCCGGAGGCGGCCACCTCATGGTCGGTTACAACCGCCGTTTTTCACCCTTTGTGAAGAGGATAAAAGATCTGCTTTCTGATGATCAACCCAAAGCAATGAATTTCAGAATTAATGCAGGAGATATAAATCCTGAGCATTGGGTAAATGACCCTAAAACAGGAGGCGGGAGGATAATTGGTGAATTCTGCCATTTTATAGATCTTGCAATGTTTATCTCGGGTTCCAGAATAAAATCCGTTTATGCTGTTCCGGTTTCTGATCCTCATAATCTTAATAATACAATTGCAGTTTCAATGAGTTTTATTAACGGGAGTGCGGCAAATATTTCTTATTTTTCGAACGGAAGCAGTGAACTTTCCAAGGAAAGGATTGAAATATCTTGCGATGGGTTTTCTGCTGTAATCGACGATTTTAAAAAAATGTCATTTTTTAACGGAAAGAGAGTGAATTATAAACTAAGGAAACAGGATAAGGGGCATTCCGAAGAAATAAAGAGATTTTTTTATGCAATTGAAGAGGGCGAAAACTCGCCAATAGGATTTGAAGAACTCTATCTCTCTTCTTTGGCTACTTTTAAGACAGTTGAGAGCCTGAGAACCGGAAAAGTTTTAAATCTTGAAGATTGATTTGCAATTTCGGCAGAAGAGAATTTGAATTGCAAAAATCATTAAATATTAAATGAATAATCAGGATTTATATCTTAATTCACTTGAAAAATTAGAAAAGTATATCGAAAGGGAAGATTATTCAGGGTATGACCCCTATGATACTTTAAATTCTTTTATTCCATTTAAATTGTTTGGAAAATGGGTGCCGGTTTTAGCGATCCAGCTTCAGAAAAGAAATCTGTTTAATATCAGGCCGTTTATCGGAATAAAAAAGGAGATTAATCCGAAGGCATTCGGCCTGCTCCTCTCGGCTTACTGCGGCCTTTATGAAATTGATCCGCAGGAAAGATATCTGGAAAAAGCATGGTTTTTTTTTAATTGGCTGAAGGAGAACTATTCGAAAGGTTATGCCGGAATTTGCTGGGGTTACAATTTCCCCTGGGCCGGTCCTGAAAAATATATTAATTCTTTTACTCCTTCTGCTGTCGTTACAGGGTTTGTATGTAAGGGAATATTTGAATATTTAAAGATAACAAAGAGTTCTGAAGCAGAAAAAATTCTTAAAAGTGCGGCGGATTTCATTTTAAACGATCTTGACTTAACAGAGAATGAAAATGGAGTATGTTTCAGCTATACTCCGGTAAAAAAAGATATCTGTTTTAATGCAAGTCTGCTTGCGTTGGAAGTGTTATCTATGGTTTACAATTTAAAAAAGGATAAAAATCTTGGTGAATTGATAACAAAAGGAGTTGAGTTTGTCCTGCATTACCAGAAGGAGAATGGATGCTGGAACTATTCTGTCAATCCTCAAACAGGAAAAGAGAGGGAGCAGATAGATTTTCATCAGGGATATATTTTAGAATCTCTCTGGCGGATAAAAAATTTAATGGGATGGAGAAATGCATCTGTGGAAAAAGCAATAAAAATGGGGCTTGAATTCTACAGGAGGGAGCAATTTTTTGAGAATGGCCAGTCTAAATGGAGAATTCCGAAGATATGGCCTGTGGATATTCACAACCAGGCCCAGGGTATCATTACATTTTCCACACTGTCAGAGTATGATGACAAATATCCTTCATTTTCAAAAAAAACAGCAAAATGGACAATTGACTATATGCAGGATAGAAAGGGATTTTTTTATTTTAGAAAAGGAAGAGTTTTTACAAATAAAATTTCTTATATGCGATGGTCAAACGCCTGGATGTTTTTTTCATTAACAAAACTTTTAAAATCTTTGGAATCATGAAAATATTGATATATATGGGGCATCCTGCCCATTTTTATCTGTTTAGGAATTCAATTCTGAGACTTCGGGAAAAGGGGCATGACATTTCCATATTAATTCAAAAAAAAGAGATACTTGAAGATCTTTTAAAGATTACCGGGTTCAAATATAAAAATATTCTGTCAGGCGGAAGAAAAAACTCAAAAGTTGGGATGATTAAAGGAATAATTAAAAGAGATTTGAATGTATTTTGGGAGTGTATTAAGAAGAGGCCTGATATTTTAGTCGGGACATCGGTTGAACTACCTCATATTGGGAAACTCCTGAGAATTCCTGTGTTAAATTTCAATGAAGATGACTGCCCTGCAGTTCCATTATATTGTAAATTGTCTTATCCGCTATCAACTTTTATTCTGACTCCAAAAGTATGTGATACGGGAAAATGGGTGGGGAAAAAAATCGGATATAACGGCTATCATGAACTTGCATATTTACACAAGTCATGTTTTTTGCCGGAGAAGAGTAATCTTCATGGTATCTTAGAACCTGATCAAAAATATTTTCTTATCAGATTTTCAGCTCTTACAGCTCATCATGATGAAGGGAAGACGGGGATAAATAGTGAGATTGCAGGAAAGATCATTGATATACTTGCACCTCACGGGAATGTTTATATAACTTCAGAGAGAGAACTTGAGCCTCAGTTTGAAAAATATCGGATAAAAATAAATCCTGTCCATATTCATCATGCTCTCTATTATGCCGATATGTATATCGGTGACAGCCAGACAATGACTGCTGAGGCGGCAGTCCTCGGGACCCCTGCTGTCCGGTTCAACGATTTTGTCGGGAAATTGAGCTATCTTGAAGAACTCGAGCATAAATACAAACTGACATATGGAATAAAAACATCTGAACCTGAAAAATTATATAGTAAAATTGAAGAAATATTAAATATGAAGAACAGAAAAGAGATATGGGAAAAGAGAAGAGAAAAAATGCTGAATGATAAAATTGATGTCACGGCTTTTTTTGTCTGGTTTATAGAAAAATATCCGAAAAGTGTCAAGATCATGAGGGATAACCCTGATTATCAGATCAGGTTTAGATAGAAATTGGTTAGAGGTTAGCGGTGAGGGGAGAGAGGAAAACCAAAAGAGGACAACAAAAAGAGAGGACCCAAAAGATGAGAACGGAGGGATTTAAAGGACTAAAAGTATGGAAGATTTCAAAAGATCTGGCAGTTAAGGTATATAAAATTACAGATAAAGGAAATATTAAAAGAGATTATGGATTGAGAGATCAAATGCGTCGGGCAGCAGTCTCAGTGCCAAGCAATATTGCAGAAGGGGATGAAAGAGATTCTCAAAAAGAGGCAATAAGGTTTTTCTATATTTCTAAAGGGTCACTTGCAGAGATCAGAACCCAGCTACAAATTGCTTTTGAAATTGGATATATTGATAAACTGGAATTTGAAGAATTGGATAATGATTATAAAGATCTCAGTTTTAAATTGGGAGGTTTAATTAAAGCACGCAAAAAAAAACCGGAATCTACCTCTAACCCCTGACCTCTTGCCTCTCACCTGATATAATATTCTACAATTGAATGAATAAAAAAATTAAAATAATTCTTGTTGCCGGTGCTAGGCCCAATTTCATGAAAATAGCGCCAATGATGCATGAGATGAAAAAAAGTTCAATACTCATGCCTTTACTTGTCCACACGGGGCAGCATTATGACGAGAGAATGTCAGATCTCTTTTTTAAACAGTTAGATATACCAGAACCGGATATCAATCTGGGAGTCGGTTCGGCATCACATGCAGTTCAGACAGCAAGAATTTTGGAACGATTTGAAAAAGTCTGTCTTGAAGAGAAACCTAATGCTGTTTTGGTTGTAGGCGATGTTAATTCAACAGCTGCTGCAGTTTTAACAGCATCAAAACTTGGAATAACAACAATTCACTATGAAGCCGGATTACGCAGTTTTGACCGGACAATGCCGGAAGAAATAAACAGAGTTGTTACCGATTCAATCTGTGATCTGTTTTTTACAACATCTTCCGATGCTGATGAGAATTTGATCATGGAAGGTAAAAAAAAGAAGCAGATATTTATGGTAGGAAATCTAATGATTGATTCTCTGGTTAAGAATCGGAAAAAATCAGAAGAGATTAATGTTCAGATTGTTGATAACAGCGGAAACAAATATCAACCGGGTAAAGAATTAAAGAAAGGGGAATTCGGAGTTGCAACATTTCACCGGCCGAATAATGTTGATTTTAAAGATGATCTTCAATACTTGTTGGAAACACTTGGAAAATTATCAGAAAAAGTAACTGTTGTATTTCCGGTTCATCCAAGGACGCAGCAAAATATTGATGAATTGGGGTTAGATAGAATAGTGAAAAATTTTCCAAACCTCATATTGTGTAAACCATTAGGGTATCTTGATTTCCTGAAGCTTGTCACATTATCAAGATTTGTTTTGACTGATTCGGGAGGGATTCAGGAAGAAACAACATATCTCGGAATACCCTGCCTTACCGTGAGACCGAATACTGAAAGACCGGTTACGATCACCAAAGGTACTAATAAGCTGGTAGCATTGGAGAACATCTTTAAAAATGTAGAAAAAATCCTAAAGGGGAAAATAAAAGAGGGAAAGATCCCAAAATTCTGGGATGGAAAAAGTGCGGAGAGGATCGTTTTAATCCTTGAGAATGTTCTGAGACAGAAAAAAACAGTGAAATAATTGATAAAAACATTGAAAAATCTGTTTCTATTAAACAAAATTTAAATATGGACTTAAAAAAGAGCAATTCTCTTTTCAGAAGAACGGGAATTGATCCGTTCAAAATACTTACTGATCTGTTTCTACTGATTTTCGCCTTCTCATTCACCTATTTTTTAAAAAGAGGGAATATTTCATTTGACATACTATATCTGAAATTTTTCCCTGTTCTGATTGCCTGCTGGTTCATTTCAACCCTTTTTTCAAAAAAATTCAAATTATTCAAAGATTCCGGAAGCCTTCTTATTTCCTATTTTATTTCTTCATTCTATTTTGCAGGACTCCTTTTTCTTCTCATTTACGGTCTGAATCTTTATGAGTTATCAAGATTTGTTATCATCGGAACACTTGTTATATATCTATTTCTCGAGGTCCTGTTTATTTCCGGAATACTTATTCCGGTCTTCAAATCTGCAAAAGATATAAAGAAATTTTCTCTCATCCTTCTGATTCTTGAGTTTGGGTATTTAACTATTTCATTTTTTCTGATCCATTATTATAAAATCGGAAGTTTTATTATCTCAAACGAGACTTATCAATATATATTGATTTTTATCTATTCATTATGGTTTTTTACAGCATTAGCAACACATAAATTCAATGTCGATTTTAAGACCGGTTTTTTCAGAATGATCGCTCCCTTTATAAGATCCTATTTTATCATTCTTTCGGTTTTTTCTTTTATTATATTCGGATTCAGAATTGAAGGCTTTTCAAGGATGCTTGTCTTTGGAACAATTGCAGTTTATGCAACTTCGGAAATATTATATCTGGGATTAATTAAACTATTAAGACATATTAGAACGGCTGATGTTCCCGGCATAAGTTTATTTAATGTTCCTGTAATTGAAGACAGCAAAATCATTGAAGGTGTATTAGAGAGAGAAAAGGGATTTTTTAAAAAATATTCTTTAAAAAAGAAGAGGTTCAAGTCAGACTTGGTTAGAGAAAAATTGAAAAATATTTATCTGAAAAATCATCCCGAAATTCTGGATTTTGTTGAGAGATCTATTGAATTAAAATCCGTTGATATCACAAAAACAGAAGTAATTGATTCCGGGAATCCTTATAACATTGAAGTAATGCCTGGAAATTCAATTGAATTTTTTTTAAATTTTCATGAGCTTAACGGTTTTAGGTATTTAAACAGATATCTGTCGGGGATAAATTCGGCATTGGAAAGCGGGGGGGTATTTATAGGCAAATTTGAACCGTTTGAAAGAAGATATTTTCATTTTAAAAAACTCTATCCCCCATTTTTTGCAAGGCTTTTTTATTTTACTGATTTTTTCCTAAGACGGGTTATTCCGAAACTTCCCCTGTTCAGAAGATTGTATATTGTAGTAACAAAAGGCCGGAACCGTATCTTTTCGATGGGACAGGCTCTCGGAAGACTATATTTCAACGGATTTGAAATAATTAATATTGAGGAGTATGAGAATTATGTGTGGTTTGCCGTTAGGAAGCAAAATAAGATTGTAAAACAAAAAGAGCCTGTTTACGGTCTGCTGTTCAAACAAAGAAGAGTAGGGAAAAACGGCAAAATGATTAACATTTACAAAATGAGAACAATGCACCCCTATGCTGAATATATTCATGAATATATTTATAAGAGAAATAAGCTCAATGAAAAAGGCAAAATCAAAGATGATTTCAGGATCACTTCCTGGGGGAAATTTTTAAGAAAATTCTGGTTGGATGAAATGCCGATGATTGTAAACTGGTTAAAGGGAGATCTTAAGATTGTTGGAGTGAGACCAATCAGCAAAACTTTCTTCAACACTTATCCCGATGATTTGAAGAAATTGAGGATCAGATATAAGCCCGGCCTTGTACCTCCATATTATGCCGATCTGCCTCAAAATATGGATGAAGTTTTTGAGTCTGAGAGAAAATATCTGATTAAATATGAAAAAAAACCATTAAGAACGAACTGGAAATATTTCTGGAAAGTAGTAATAAATATCTTGTTTAAAGGAGCAAAAAGCGGTTAACCGGCTTCAGAGACTTCTACTCCGGTTTT